>NZ_JARXXY010000016.1:0-162733 GCF_029893845.1 Micromonospora sp. A200
GGCCGGGTGGCGCCGCACCGTCTCCATCACCCGGTCGCCGGCCACCCCGGCCGGCTCCGGGCGGTCAGGCTTGATCCCTGCGCCGGCCGGGCTCCCCCGAAAACCCTGACGGCCCGAGGCCGTCCTGGACTTGGGGTCTTCAGGCGGTGGTGACGGTGACCTGGGTCTTCAGGCGGTGGTGGTGACGGTGGTCGGCGGTGGTGCCGGACGGTGCACCGTGTGGCGGGCGGCGAGCCAGGGGGCGTCGGGGGCGCCGTCGAGGAGGCCGCCGTCCGGATCGTCGGCGTAGGTGCGCCGCACCACGTCGCGTTCGGGGTGCAGGATGTCCCGGATCACCAGCACGCAGAGCAGCACGACCGTGCCCAGCCGGAGCGTCGAGGCCAGCACGAACACGCCCTCGGGGAAGACTGGCCGGCTGGTCGCCGCGCCGAGCAGCTCGCCGTAGAAGGCGGCGAAGTAGCAGACCTCGGCGAGCTGCCAGGCGAGGAAGGCGCCCCAGCGGGGGCGGGCCAGCACCGCCAGCGGCAGCAGCCAGAGCACGAACTGCTGCGACCAGACCTTGCTGAAGATCAGGAACGCGGCGACCACCAGGAAGGCGAGCTGGGCCAGTCGGGGCCGGCGGGGGGCCAGCAGCGCCAGCGCGGCCACGCCGAGGCAGGCCAGGATGAACAGGGCGTATGACAGGGTGTTGAGCGTCGGGATGTGCGTGTTCAACCACTGGAACGGCCCCTGGTCGCCGGCCACGCCGGTGTTCACCTTGCCGTCGAAGTACCGCCCGATGTACCAGAGCGTGCCCCAGTCGATAGGCCGGGTGTCGTTCAGCTCGAAGAAGCGGTACCAGTTCTTCTGGTACGGGATCGCCACCGGCAGGTTGACCGCCAACAGCACCACCACCGCGGTGCCGATGGCGGTCAGCGCGGCGCGTACCCGGGCGGCCCGCAGCGCGAGCAGCAGGATGGGCCAGAACAGGAACAGCGGCCACAGCTTGGCGGCGCCGCCGAGGCCGAGCAGCAGCCCGGCGAGCGCCGGTCGGCGTCGGGCCCACGCGGCCAGGCCGAAGGCGGCCAGCCCGATGGCGAGGAAGTCCCAGTTGACCGTGGCGGTGAGCAGCAGCGCCGGGGCCAGCGCGAAGAGCGCGGCGTCCCAGGGTCGTCGGCGGCGCAGGGCGAGGATCACCGCGACGGTGGCGACCGCCAGCGCGCCGAGCGTCAGCGCGTTGAGGTTGTAGAACCACTGACCCTGGTTGAGCTGCGGGTCGTCGGCGCCCAGGCTGTGCACCGGCAGGCCGAGCGCGCCCATGAAGTAGCCGGTGAGCACCGGGTACTCGACCGGGTGGTCCCGGTAGGGGACCTTGCCCTCGTTGAGCCCCTCCGCGTAGTAGAGGGCCAGCACGTCGGTGTAGCAGAGCCGGGTGTACTGCACGTTGTTCTGCCAGGCGCCGTCCTGGCAGGGCGACTTCTGCACCCAGTGCAGCGCCAGGGTGAGGCAGGCCAGTGCGAGGACGATCCGCGCGGCCGTCCAGAAGCGCCCTTCCCGGCCGGCGGGCCGGTCCAGCGCGACCGCGTGGTCGCCGAGGGGGCCGCCGATCAGCTCGGAGGCGCCTCGGACGAAACCGTCGGACCGGGACGGGTGGTCGCTGGTCCCGGCGTCGTCGAGGCCGGCCGTCGACTGGGTGCTCATGAAGAGGCATCCTGCCGTACGTCCGGGGTCGCCGTCCCGTCCCGCGGTGCCACAACCGGAAAATGAGCTCGTGGAAAGGCGACGGCGGCCGGACCCGAGGTCCGGCCGCCGTCGACGGTGTCAGGGGTGGTTACTCCCGGAGACGGGGTGACAGGGTCGGCAGGAGACCGCCACCGCCACCGCCGCCGTTGCCGTCGTTGCCGCCACCGGGTCCGCGGGGATCGGTCGGCGCGTCCGGGTCCTGGTTGCCGCCGCCGTTGGGGTTCTGCGGGCAGAACAGGCCGAGCGGTCCGCAGTCCTGCGGCTGGCCGGGGATGGGCGGCGGAGGAGGCGGCGGGGTGCCGTTGCCCGCTTCCTTGTCGCCGAAGTTCGCGGCCGGCGGGAAGTCCAGCTTCTCCTCGCCCTTGAGCGAGTCGTCCATCACCCGCTCCCAGATGTCACCGGGCATGAGGGAGCCGCTGATGTTGCGGCCGTCCTTCATCTTGATGGCTTCCCGCTTGCCCTTGTTGCCCACCCAGACGGCGGTGGCGAGCTGCGGGGTGTAGCCGACCATCCAGGCGTCACCGTTCTCTTTGGTGCCCTCCTTGAGCTCCCACGTACCGGTCTTGGCGGTCGCCTTCCGGCCACCGTCGAGCACGTGGTTGACCTTGGCCGGGTAGTCCTCCAGCACGTTGGTGACGTCGGCGACCACATCGGGGTTGATCCGCTTCTGCGGCTTGAGCTGCTCGCCGCCGAGCTTCTCCCACTTGCCGGTGTCCTTGTTCTGCTTCTCGGCGGAGAGCAGGAAGTGGGCCTTGTTGTAGACGCCCTTGTTGGCGAAGGTGGCGATGCCGTTGGCGTGGTCGAGCACGGTGATCGGGTACTGACCGTAGGCGACCACGTGGTAGAAGGGGTCGGGCGCCAGGTCCTTGGCGTCCGCCTTGGTGAGGTCGTGCCCCTTCGGCGGATTGGTGTTGGTCTGCCACATCATGCTGACGCCGGCCCGCTTGGCCATGTCGACGATCTTGTCCGGCCCGATGTCGAGGCTGACGTGGTAGAAGGGCACGTTCAGCGACTTCAAGGTCGATTCCCGCAGGGTGCAGGAGTCACCGCAGCTGGGGTTGTCGGTGCCGGCGTTGCTGACCCGGAACTGCACGCCGTCGGGCTTGAAGGCCTTGCCCTTCCAGCGCGAGTCGATGGCCTTGCCCGCGTCGATCGCCGCCGCCAAGGTGTAGATCTTGAAGCTCGATCCGGGCGAGTGGCCACCGGTGACGTTGCCGCTCGCGTCGGTGTTCTTGCCGGCATAGTCGGTGCCCGTGCCGTCGTCACCGCCGTAGTAGCCGAGCACCCGGCCGTTGCGCGGGTCGATCGACACCGCGGCCGCCATCAGGTTCTTCTTGGTACCTTCCAGCTCCGAGCCCTTGGTGCTGCGCTGGGCGGCGCCGGTGATCGCACTCTGGACCTTCATGTCGATCGTGGTCCGGATCCGGTACCCGCCCTGCTTGAGCATGGTCGAGCAGAGCGGCTTGCGATCCGTCGCCTCGGCCTCGTTGTCGGTGCAGAGCTTCTTCTCCCGCATCTCGGGCACGAGGTAGTTGATGACGTTGCCGATCGGGTTGTTGACCCCGAACTTGATGCCGGCGCTCGACTGCTTCGGGCTCTTCAACGTCTTGGTCGGGTAACCGGCAGGACGCGGCGGGTGGTTCGGCGAGTCGATCCAGCCCTCGCTGGCCATGTTGTTGATGACGTAGTCCCACCGGATCTTGGCGTCGGTCGGGTTGATCGCCGGGTCGTACCCCTTGTGGGTGGGGCTGGGCTCCGGCTGCTTGATCAACGCCGCCAGCACCGCGGCCTCCGCCACGTCGACCTTGGAGACCGGCTTGCCGAAGTAGGCGTACGAGGCTGCCTCGATGCCGTACGCGTTCCGGCCGAAGTAGATGGTGTTCAGGTAATGCTCCATGATCTGTTCCTTGGTGAACTGATCATTGAGCTTGGAGGCGACGATCGCCTCCTTCACCTTCCGGGCGTACGAGTCGTCCTGGAGGTTCTCGTAGGCGTTGCGGGCGTACTGCTGGGTGATCGTCGAGGCACCCTGCTTGTCACCGCCGCTGAGGTTGTTCCAGGCGGCCCGGGCGATGCCCTTGTAGTCCACACCCGAGTGGCGGTAGAAGTTCTTGTCCTCGGCGGCGGCCACCGCGTCCCGCATGTGCGGCGGGATCTGGTTGATCGACACGAAGGTCCGGTTCTGCTCACCCACCTTGGCGATGGGCGTCTTGTTGTCGGCGGCGTAGATCGTGGTGGCCAACGGCAGGTTGATCTGGTTGGGCAGCACCACGTTCGTGGAGTAGTAGGTGAACCCGATCACGCCGATGCCGGCGAGCATGATGAAGACCGCGAAGCCCGCGATCAGCATGTTGACCCGCCTGCGCTTCTTCGCCCGGGCCACCGCGTCCGGATCGCCGGGGCCGGGTCCGCCACCGCGGCCGCCGCGTCCCGGGCCGTTGGGGCCGCCCGGTCCGCCGGGGCCACCGCCGGAGACGGGCGCCACGCCCGCGCGGGCCACCGCCGCCCGACCGCCGACGGCGGCCGATCCGACGCTCGCCCGCCCGGCGGAGCCGACGCCCACCGGGGCGCGGCCAGCCTGGCCGGGGGCTGGGGACACCGGAACGGACGCCCGTCCCGCGCCGGCCCGGCCACCGGGGGCCGGGGAGACCGGCACGGAGGCCCGTCCCGCGCCCGCGCGGCCCACCGAGGCCGAACCGGCCGCTCCCGTCGCGCGTGGCGGCACCGACGCCGAGGCCCGGCCGGCGGGCGCGCCGCCGACCGAGGCCCGGCCGGCCGGAGCCGCGCCGGGGTCACCGTTCGAGCCCGGTACCTGGGCCCGCGCACGCGGGGAACTGGGATCGCCGTACGAGTTCATTCCTCACACCCTGCCGGTCGCGGTGGGACGCGGGGGCGCCACCACCGGGTTGCCGTGAGTTGACACACGTGACGCCGGCTCGCGGTGCGACCGGAGCGACGCCGTCAGATGCGTACTATTCGGACCAATCGGGCCGTTGAGCTGCCGGGCGGGGTGTCCGTCGTCGACGGCACCGGTAGCGACCGGTCCAGCCAGGTTCACCGTTGCGCCTCTCGCCTTCGCTCTCGTGCCGGACCGGCCCCGGAGGCGGTCACGCCGCCGACCGCGCCCTGCTCCGACCCGCCCTCGGCCAGCCCGTCCCGGCCGAGCAGGTACTGCTCGACGAGATGGTTCCAGTCACAGCCGAGGCACACCTCCACCACGAAGACCTGGAACTCACGCAGCGTCATCGCCAGCACGGGCAACTCGGCCAACGTGCGCGCCTGGCCGGCGGAGTGCTTGAGTTCGTCCCCGTAAATGTAGTGGACGTGGGTGAGGTTCTCGCTCCGACAGATCGGGCAGCGCTCCTCGGTCGGTTCGCCGTGGAACCGGGCGGCGTTCTTCAGGTACGGCGAGGCGTCGCAGACGTCGTACGTGCCGACCCGACCGGCGAGGAGCTCACGCAGCACCGCCCGCTTCTTCAGCGAGTAGTCCACCACCTGGCGCTGCGTACGCATGCGGTGAAGGGTACGCGGTCCAGCCGGGTGAGGCGACCGCCGTCACGATGAGTGACAAGAACATCCCGGAACGGGGGTTTGCCCTGATCGCTGGTGAGGTACTAACGTGCGATGTATCGGTCCGATACATCGAGGCGGTTAACGGCCCTGCGCCGGGGTAGGAAGGATGGCCCGTGCTCGAGCTCGCCATCCTCGGCCTTCTGCAGGAGGCTCCGATGCACGGCTACGAGCTCCGCAAGGAGCTCGCCGCCAAGCTGGGAGCCATCCGGGCAGCGATCAGCTACGGCTCGCTCTACCCGACCCTGCGCCGGCTACAGGCGGCGGGCTGGATCACCGAAGCCGCCGAGACACCCGCGACCGCCGAGGAGGTTCCCGCGCTGACCAGCCGACGAGGTCGGGTGGTCTACAAAATCACCGCGGAGGGCAAGGAACGGTTCGCCCAGCTGATCGCGCAGGCCGGGCCCGAGACGTACGACGACACGGGCTTCGGTGTGCACTTCGCGTTCTTCGCCCGGACCGACCAGGCGACCCGACTCCGGATTCTGGAGGGTCGCCGACGCACGATCGAGGAGCGTCGCGAAGGTCTTCGTGACGTGCTGGGCCGGGCGGCCGAGCGCCTCGACGCGTACACCCTGGAACTGCAACGCCATGGGCTCGACGCCTGTGAGCGCGAGGTCCGCTGGCTGGAGGAGCTCATCGCCAACGAGCGCTCCGGCCGTGCCCCGACGGTCCCGCAACCCGGGACGGCCGGCGGCCGACGAGACAACAACAGCCCGCCCCCGCCTGGAGAGTCCAGGAAAGAGCGGCCGTGATGAAGAAGAAGGAGGCAGACGCTATGGGCTCCGTCCGCGTCGCCATCGTCGGTGTGGGTAACTGCGCCTCGTCCCTCGTACAGGGCGTGGAGTACTACCGGAACGCCGACCCGAACGACCGCGTCCCGGGTCTCATGCACGTCACCTTCGGCGACTACCACGTCTCGGACGTGGAGTTTGTCGCGGCGTTCGACGTGGACGCCAAGAAGGTGGGCATGGACCTCGCGGAGGCGATCGTCGCCAGCGAGAACAACACCATCAAGCTGTGCGACGTGCCGCCGACCGGCGTCACCGTGCAGCGCGGCCCGACCTTCGACGGCCTGGGCCAGTACTACCGCGAGATCGTCGAGGAGTCCGACGCCGAGCCGGTCGACGTGGCCCAGGCGCTGCGGGACGCGCAGGTCGACGTGGTCGTCTCCTACCTGCCGGTGGGCTCGGAGCAGGCCGACAAGTTCTACGCCCAGGCCGCGATCGACGCCGGTTGCGCGTTCGTCAACGCCCTGCCGGTCTTCATCGCCTCCGACCCCGAGTGGGCCAAGAAGTTCGAGGACGCGGGCCTGCCGATCGTCGGTGACGACATCAAGAGCCAGGTCGGCGCGACCATCGTGCACCGGGCGCTGGCGAAGCTGTTCGAGGACCGCGGGGTGGAGCTGCTGCGCACGTACCAGCTCAACTTCGGCGGGAACATGGACTTCATGAACATGCTGGAGCGCAACCGCCTGGTGTCGAAGAAGATCTCCAAGACCCAGTCGGTCACCTCCCAGATCCCGCACGAGATGAGCAAGAGCGACGTGCACATCGGCCCGTCGGACCACGTGCCGTGGCTCGACGACCGCAAGTGGGCCTACATCCGCCTGGAGGGCCGATCCTTCGGTGACACCCCGCTCAACGCCGAGCTCAAGCTCGAGGTGTGGGACTCGCCGAACTCCGCCGGTGTGATCATCGACGCCGTCCGCGCCGCGAAGATCGCCCTGGACCGCAAGATCGGCGGCCCGATCCTGTCGGCCTCGTCGTACTTCATGAAGTCCCCGCCGGTGCAGTACGCCGACCACGACGCGCACGCCGCCGTCGAGTCCTTCATCAAGGGCGAGGTCGAGCGCTGACGCGCTGACGTGCAGCATGGCCGAGGGCCGGGTCCATTCGGACCCGGCCCTCGGTGTGTTCGGGACGCGCTACCCGCCGACTGTCACTACTCCCACGCGGCCTTGCCGCCGACGTCGATGCGATTCGCGCGGACCGGCATGGCGGAGCGGGGGTTGACCCGGCCGGCGCCGACGACAGCCGCGGTGATGTCGAGGATGACGTGCGTGGTCCGGTTGGTGTAGATGCTGATCACATCGCTGGCATAGCTGCCGGTCTCATGGTCGCGACCGACTCCGCAGACGAAGGCGTTGGAGATGATCTGGTTCGGCGCGAAGTTGATCGACGAGAAGTCGGTCGGCCGGGTCGTTCCGAACGGATAGACCTGAGCGAAGCCGCCGAGCGTCGGCTGCACCACGGTCAGCGTCCCGAAGACCGCGTCCGCGCAGTACAGGTGATCGGTCAACCGGAGGCTGATCGACCGACCGGCCAGCAGCCGGCCGCTGGAGTCGAGGTACCCGGTCTCGCGGACCAGCCCGCGGGAGCTGGCGTACCGGGTGTCGAGCACCCGCTGCGGCACGAGCGGCACGATCCGGTTGCTGTTGGCGGTGGTGTGGACGACGTGCCGATCGTTGCTGCCGTTACCGGAACTGGTGACGATCCAGATGTTGCCCTCGACGTCCATGCCGATCGAGCCGGCCTCGGCGAGGTTGGAGAGAGTGGTCCCGCTCGGCATGAGTTGCAGCGCCGGTTCGGCCCACACCTCACCGCCGGGGCCACTGTCGTAGGTCCGGACGTTCTGCAGCCGAAGGGTCGCCCTGGCGCCGGTGTTCCGCAGGGTGGTAGCGGCGTCGACCACGTTGGTCGCACCCTGGAGCACCGGGTCCCCGGCGGCGGCCTGGGCCGGGGTGGCGCCGGCGACACCCACCACGCCCGCGCCGGCCACCCCGGCGGAGCAGACCCCGACGGCCGATGCTGTCCTGCTCGTGCTGCGTTTCTGACATACCGAGATCCCCGTATCGGTAGGAAGAAATGGCCAGGCGATCCTTCCAAATCGGAACCCCGCTGACAACGACCGAGGGCCGGGTCCGCGTGGACCCGGCCCTCGTCGCGTACGGGGCGCCTACTTCGCCCAGGACGGCTTGGTCCGCGGGGCCAGCTGCGTCCGCCGGTCCTCCGCCGCCAGTTGGTCGTCGGTGGGCAGGATCGCCGGGTTGACCCGGCCGGCCGCGACGACGAACGCCACCACGTCGAGGATCACGTGGGTGGTCTGCTGCGCGTGCACGGAGATGTAATCGATCACCGGGCTGATCCCGGTCAGGAAGAAGTTCGACAGCGTCTGGCCGGCCTGAAAGTTGATCGTCGAGAACGCCGTCGGACGCTGAGCCGAGTGCGGGTAGACCTGCAGGAACCCGGCGGCGAGCGCGCCGGTGACGGTCACGTTGCCGTACACGGCCTGACCGGAGTAGACGAATTCATCCAGGTTGACCTGGATCGTGCGGCCGCGCAGCAGCCGGCCCGAGCTGTCCAGGTTGCCGGCCGGGTTCACGATGCGGGCCCGACCGGCGGCGGTCCGGGTGTCGATCACCCGCTGCGGCACGACCGGCACCAGCTGGTTGGTGTTCGTCTCCGTCCGGATGTACTCGACGAAGTTGCCCGTCTCGGACGGCATGGCCTCGCTGGTGACCGCCCAGATCGTCCCGGAACGATCCATCGCGATCGAGCCCATCTCGGACTTCTGGTTGATGCTCTCCCCGTTCGGGGTCAGCCGCAGGGCCGGGCTGGCGACCTCGACACCCTCCATGTTGGTGATGGTGGGGTTCTCCAGTCGGAGGGTGGCCGAGGTGGCCGAGCCGCCGCGCAGCGTGGTGGGCCTGCCCGCCTCGTTGACCTGCCCCTGGAGTACCGGCTGACCCGGTGCGGCCTGGGCCGGGCCGGCGGCGGCGGCGCCCACCGCGGCGGTGCCGGCGAGGCCGGCGGCGACAGTGCCCGCCCGACGCAGCAGGTGGCGACGGCCGATGGCGCTGTCCTGGTCCTTGCTCACGATGAATCCCCCATGAGGTGGTGGCGAGTGGCGCCTCGGTCGTACCGGTGATCGAGATGCCTTATGCCGGGGGAACGCCTGATCGGACGATCAGGTTGCAGTCGGGCGCAGCAATCTTTCGGACTCAGGACCAGGCGCGGCGCAGGGCGACCCCGGCCTCCAGCTCCAACAGCCGCACCTTGCGCGGCAGCCCACCACCGAAGCCGACCAGCTTGCCGCCCGCGCCGACGATCCGGTGGCACGGCACGAGCACGGGGACCGGGTTGCGGTTGCAGGCCACCCCGACCGCCCGGGCGGCGCCGGGGTCTCCCACCAGCCGGGCCACCTCGCCGTAGGTGAGCGTCTCCCCGTACGGGATGCGGGTCATCTCCCGCCACACCGCGCGCTCGAACTCGGTGCCGCGCCGCGCCGCCACCGGCACGCCGAAGTCGGTCAGCTCCCCGGCGAAGTACGCCCGCAGCTCCGCCACCGCCCGCCGGGCCAGCTCGTCACCGGGCTCGTCGACCGCCGACTCCACCCGGCCGAAGTGCGCGCCGCACACCGCCTCGTCGTCGGTGGCCACGGAGAACTCCCCGATCGGCGAGTCGAGCACGGTCCAGCGCATGCCGCCATTCTTCCCCGCCGGTACGACGGCCGAGCCTTCGGGCATGGCGACCTGGAGGGAGTCGACGAAGCCGCCCGACGGACCGACGCGTGACTGAGGCAAACTTTTCCGCCCCACCGGCGTCTGAGTTACGGAGGTGGGCGGTGACCGAGGGGACCGACGGGGAGTTCACCGCGTTCGTGAACGAGCGCGGTGACGCGTTGCTGCGCGTCGCGTACGCGCTCGCCGGCAACCAGCACGCCGCCGAGGACCTGCTGCAGAACGCGCTGGCCAAGGCGTACGCCCGCTGGCCCCGGATCCGCGGCAACGCCGAGCCGTACGTGCGGCGGATCCTGTACCACGACCAGGTCTCCGGCTGGCGGCGGTTGTCGCGCCGCCGGGAGGTGCCGGTGGCCGAGCTGCCGGAGCGGGCCGGCGGCCGGGACAGCGGTCACGACAGCGACCTGCGGCGGCTGCTGCGCGACGCGCTGCGGGAGCTGCCACCCCGGCAGCGTGCGGTGCTGACGCTGCGCTACCTGGAGGATCTGAGCGTCGAGCAGACCGCCGCGGTGCTCGGCTGCCGGACGGGCACCGTGGCCAGTCAGGCGTCCCGCGCGCTGGCCCGGCTCCGGGAACTGGTGCCGGCCTTCGACGACCTCGCCACCCGTTCGGAGGTGCACCGATGAGCAGGCCGGCGGAGGACGTGCTGCGGGCGGCCGTACAGGATCTCGTCGGCCAGGCGCGGCCGGCGCCCGACCTGGCAGCGGTGGCGATCGCCCGGGGTCGCCGGCTGCGGGCCCGGCGGCGGGCCACGGCCGGCGCCGCCGTGCTGGTCGCGGTGCTCGCGGTGACCGTGCCGTTCGTGCTGCTCCGGCCGGCGCCGCCGACCCGTCCCGCCGTGCCGGAACCGCAGCCCACGCCGTCCGTGCACCCGACACCGGGCACCGGCTGGAAGGACTCGCCACTGGCCCTGCCGGGCGGCTGGCGGGTCACCGGCGGCGTCCGTGGCGGCAGTGGCTACCTGCTCGACCGCAGCCGCGACCGCTACGTCCGGACCCAGGGGTACGACGAGGTGTGGCCGGCCCCGACCGGCACCGTCACCGCCGTCGCGGACGAGGACCGACCCGGGCAGATCGGCCTCGTCGACAGCCGGAAGGCGACCGTGCGCTGGTACCGCGCGCCGGGGGCGGACCCCCAGTGGTCGCCGGACGGGCGCCGACTCGTCCTGACCCGGTTCCGCCAGGGCGCCCACCACATCGGCATCCTCGCCCTGGACGGGACGTTCCGGGAGTACGCGGTGGACCGGACCCGGTACTTCTGCACCGACCGCTGCCTCTTCACCTGGGCGCGGAACGGGCGGGAGGTGGCGCTGCCGCTGACCGACGCGTTCAAGCCCCGGTCGGAGAGCGAACGGCATCCGCGCTGGGGGGTGCAGTTCTTCTCCGCCGACGACGGCAGGCCCACCCGGTTCGTGACGATTCCCGGAGACCCCGCCGGACCGTGGGCGTTCTCGCCGGACGGGCAGTGGGCGGTCGTGCAGGGCCAGCGGGATCCGTTGCTGGTCGACGCGGTGACCGGGAACGTCGTCCGGACCCTGCCGTCGGCCGAGGTCGCCTGGGTCTCGAACGACCGGCTGCTCTACCGCCGGCCGTCCGGCAGTGGCGACTTCGTGCTCGCCGACACCGAGGGCCGGGAGCTGGAACGGCAGCCGCTGCCCCGGGAACTGGTCGACCGGGACGTGACCGTGGCCCCGAAATGATCAGGCGGGAATGTTGCACGACGTCGATACCGTGCAGGTCGTGGCCACGGGGACCTTCATCTTTCTGATCATCGGTGGGGCGGGCGTCGCCGTGCTGGCGCTCTCCCTGCTCGGCGCCGAGTTGCTCCACTTCGGTCACGCCGATGTCGACGGTCCGGTCTCGGTCGAGGCGGTCGCCGGGTTCCTCGGCGCGTTCGGCTTCGGCGCCGCGATCGTCAACGAGCTGGTCGGCGGCCGTACCCCGGGGATGGTCGCGGCGGCGGCGGCCGGTGGCGCGCTCGCCGCCGTGCCCACCGCGTGGCTCGCGGCCCGGCTGAGCCGGGCGGCGCGGGACATGCGGACCGATCCCACCCCGACCCGGGACGACCTGGTCGGCGCGCTCGGCCTGGTGGTCACCCCGGTGCCCGCCGTCGGTTACGGCGAGGTCCGGGTACGCGTCGCCGGCCAGCCGGTGAAGCTCAACGCCCGTGCCGACCACCCGATCCCGGTCGGCGCGCAGATCTTCGTGGTGCAGGCGCTGAGCGAAACCAGCGTCCACGTCGAGACCTACTGACCACCCCCTCCTCACCCCCCTTTCGCAGAGACGGAACTGCCCATGCCCCTTGTCATCGCCGTCGGCGGCGCGGTCCTGCTGGCGCTCGTCCTGGTGCTCTTCGTGCTCTCCCGGATCAAGGTCGCCGGCCCCAACGAGGCGTTCATCGTCACCGGCCGCAAGGGCCGGACCACGCAGACCGCCGACGGTGGCCGCTCCACCGACATGTCCGGCCAGAAGGTGGTGCTCGGCGCCTCGGTCTTCGTGCTGCCGGTGGTGCAGAAGCTCCAGTCGCTCGACCTGTCCAGCCGCCGCATCGACGTGGGCATCCGGGGCGCGGTGAGCAAGCAGGGCATCCGCACCGACCTGCACGGTGTGGCGATCGTCAAGGTCGGCGGCACCGAGGACGCCATCCGCGCCGCCGCTCAGCGCTTCCTGCACCAGCAGGACGAGATCGACAACTTCACCCGCGAGGTGCTGGCCGGCGCGCTGCGCTCGATCGTCGGCCGGCTCACCGTCGAGGAGGTCATCCGGGACCGGGCGGCGTTCGCCAGCGCGGTGGCCGAGGAGGCCGAGCACTCGATGACCAACCAGGGTCTGGTGCTGGACACCTTCCAGCTCCAGGACATCCTCGCCGAGGGCTCCTACCTGCAGGACCTGGGCCGGCCGGAGGCCGCCCGGGTGCTCAAGGACGCGGCCATCGCCGAGGCGCGCGCCCGCCAGCAGGCCGAGCAGGAGCGGCTGCTGGCCGAGGAGGCGATCGCCGAGGCGAACCGGAACCTATCCCTCAAGCAGGCCGGGATCCAGGCCGAGATCGACGCGGCCAAGGCCCGGTCCGCGGCCGCCGGCCCGCTCGCCCAGGCGGAACGGGACCAGGCGATCCTCTCCGAGCAGCAGAAGGTGGCCGAGCGCAACGCCGAGCTGAAGCAGCGCCAGCTCGACACCGAGGTGCGCAAGCCCGCCGACGCGGCGCGCTACAAGGTGGAGCAGGAGGCGGAGGCGGCCCGCAACGCGGCGGTGCTCCACGCCGACGCGCAGCGGCAGGCGACCATCGCCGCCGCCCAGGCCGCTGCCGAGCAGTCCCGGCTGACCGGTGAGGGCGAGCGGGCCCGCCGGGCCGCGCTCGCCGAGGCCAACGCGATCGAGGGCGCCAAGGAGGGTGAGGCGGAGCAGCGCCGGCGCTCCGCGATCGCCGAGGCGGTCGAGCGGGAGGGCCAGGCCGAGGCCGCGGCCATCCTGGCCCGGGGTCAGGCCGAGGCCGACGCGATGGCCCGCAAGGCGGAGGCGTTCGCCGCGTACGGCGAGGCCGCCGTGCTGGACCTGTTGGTCAAGGTGCTGCCGCAGGTGGTCGAGGCGGCCAGCGCCCCGATCGGGGCGATCGACAAGATGACCGTCATCTCCACCGACGGGGCGTCGTCGCTGACGAAGTCGGTGGCCGGCAACGTGGCGCAGGGTCTCCAGCTCGGCTCCGACCTCACCGGCATCGACCTGCCCGGCCTGCTCGCCAGGCTGGGTTCGGCGTCCGCCGGCGGGTCCGGGTCGGCGGGCAACGGCAAGACCGCGGTCGACGGCAGCGCGGTCGAAACCCGCTGACCGGCCGACGAGGGCGCCGTCCACTCCGACGGCGCCCTCGTCGTCAGCTCTGGTCGATGACGCCCTGCTCGCGGGCCCAGCGCAGCAGCTCCGCCTCGGCCTCGTCGCGCTCCAGCGGACCGCGTTCCAGACGCAGCTCCTTGAGGTACTGCCAGGCCCGCCCGACGAGCGGCCCCGGCGGTACGCCGAGCAGCTCCATGATTGCGTTGCCGTCCAGGTCGGGGCGGACCCGGGCGAGGTCCTCCTCGGCGGCGATCCGGGCGATCCGCTCCTCCAACGCGTCGTAGTCGGCCGCGAGCTGGGCCGCCTTGCGCCGGTTGCGGGTGGTGCAGTCCGATCGGGTCAGCTTGTGCAGCCGGGGCAGCAGGTCCCCGGCGTCGGTGACGTACCGGCGCACCGCCGAGTCGGTCCACTCGCCCCGGCCGTACCCGTAGAACCGCAGGTGCAGGGCGACCAGGGCGACCACCTGCGCGGTCACGTCCTTGGGGTAGCGCAGCGCCTTCATCCGGGCCTTGGTCAGCCGGGCGCCGACCACCTCGTGGTGGTGGAAGCTGACCCGGCCGTCCGGCCCGACCGACTTGGTGGCCGGCTTGCCCACGTCGTGCATGAGCGCGGCCATCCGGAGCACGAAGTCGCAGCCGTCGGTCTCGTACGAGACCGCGTTGCTGACCACCGTCAGGGTGTGCTCGTAGACGTCCTTGTGCTGGGCGTGCTCGTCGATCTCCAGCTTGAGCCCGGTCAGCTCGGGCAGGAAGCGCTCGGCCAGCCCGGTGTCGACCAGCAGTCGTAGCCCGGTGATCGGGTCGGCGCCGCAGAGCAGCTTGCTGAACTCGTCCCGGATCCGCTCGGCGGTGATCCGGTCCAGGTCGGCGGCCATCCGGGTCATCGCCTCGTGCACGTGGGGGTGCACGGCGAAGCGCAGCTGGGCGGCGAAGCGGGCCGCCCGCAGCATCCGCAGCGGGTCGTCGCCGAAGGACTCCCGGGGCGTGCCGGGGGTACGGATCACCTTGGCCGCGAGGTCGTCCAGGCCGCCGTGCGGGTCGGTGAACCGGTGGTCGGGGAGGCTGACCGCCATCGCGTTGATGGTGAAGTCCCGCCGCCGCAGGTCCTCGGTGAGGCTGGTCCCGTACTCGACGATCGGGTTGCGGCTGACCTGGTCGTACGCCTCGGCGCGGAAGGTGGTGATCTCTATCCGGAGCCCGTCGCGCTGAAGCCCGATGGTGCCGAACTCGCGGCCGGTCTCCCAGATCGACTCGGCCCAGCCCTTGATGATCCGCACCGTCTGGTCCGGGTGGGCGTCGGTGCAGAAGTCCAGATCCTCGCCGAGCCGGCCGAGCAGGGCGTCGCGGACGGAACCACCCACCAGGTGCAACTCGTGCCCGGCGCGCGCGAAGCGGCGACCGAGCTCGTCGGCGACCGGGGACACGCGGAGCAGTTCGGCGACGGCGTTGCGCTGCGCGGCGGTGAGCTCGCGGCGGTCGGCGGCGTGGGGTGCGGAGGCAGCTTCGGACATGGGATCGCCAGCCTATCGGGCCGGGGCGGGATCTGATCCGCCGGGCGCGGGTATGAGGGCGGCGTTGACTAAGGTCTTGGGCGTGCGGGCCGGTCGTCCGGCTCCGACGTACCCCTTGGAGGCAGGAGATGAGCGGCGGGCTCTACCGCAGCGCGAACGCCACGCCGGACGGTGCGATCCCGCCGACCGACGAGGCGACCTTCATCTCCGCCGAGCCGCTGAACCAGCCGGCGGTGGAGGCCACCGCGCCGCCGCCGGAGCAGGTGGGGGAGGCCAGCGCCGCGGCGAACAGCGCGGTGATGGCGGTCGGCAGCCTGATCAGTCGGGGTACGGGCTTCATCCGCAACCTGATGATCGGCGCGGCGCTGGGCAACCTGGTCGGCAACGCGTACACCACCGCCCAGTTCCTGCCGAACCAGGTGTACGAGTTCCTGCTCGGCGGCGTGCTCACCAGCGTGCTGATCCCGGTGCTGGTCCGCCGCAGCAAGACCGACGCCGACCGGGGCGAGGCGTACGCGCAGCGGCTGCTCAGCCTGGCGGTGATCACGCTGGCCGCCGCCGCGCTGATCGCGGTGACGTCGGCGTCGGTGCTGACCGCCATCTACGCCAGCGGCAAGGACCAGGACTACACGGATCTCGTCACCAACCTGTCGTACCTGATGCTGCCGATGCTGTTCTTCACCGGCGTCAGCGCGCTGGTCGCCGCGGTGCTGAACACCCGGGGCCACTTCGCCGCCCCGATGTGGGCGCCGATCCTCAACAACCTGGTGGTCATCGGCGTCTTCGGCCTCTACATCCTGGTCTACGGGGCCGAGGCGCTGAAGCCCGGCGACCTGGGTGTGGGCCAGATCCTGCTGGTCGGCGGCGGCACCCTGCTCGGCGTGGCGGTGCAGGCCGCCGGGCTGCTGCCGGCGCTGCGCAAGGTCGGCTTCCGGTGGAAGTGGCGGTTCGACTTCCGCGAGCTGGGGCTGCGCGAGCTGGCCCAGCTCGGCGCCTGGATGTTCTGCTACGTCGCGGTCAACCAGCTCGGCCTCTTCGTGGTGGTCAACCTGCTCACCCGGGCGGCGGGCGAGGACAGCGCCGGCATCCTGATCTACAACAACGTCTTCCTGCTGCTGATGATGGCGCACGGCATCATCGCCGTCTCGATCATCACGGCGCTGATGCCGCGGATGAGCGCCGCCGCCGCGGACGGGCGCTTCCGCGACGTCACCGCCGACCTGTCCCGGGGCACCCGGATGGTGACGGCGGTGCTCGCTCCGATCGCGGTCTGTTACGCGGTCCTGGCCGACCCGATCTCCCGGGTGGTCTTCCAGTACGGCGCCTTCGACGCCGACAACGCCCGTGCCACGGCCACCGTGCTGCTGGTCGCGGCCGTGGGCCTGGTGCCCTTCGCGGTCAGCCAGCTCTTCACCTTCGCCTTCTACGCGCTGCCGGACACCCGCACCCCGGCGCTGGTCAACATCCCGGTGGTGGCGCTGCGGGTGCTGCTCCAGGTGGGCCTCTTCGTCGTCTTCTCGCCCGCCTTCGCGGCGGCCGGGATGATGCTCGGCAACGCGATCTCGTACGTCGCGGCGGCGGTCGTCTCGGCGATGCTGCTGCGGCCGCGGGTCGGCCGGATCGGGCTCGGCGGGATCATGCGCACCATGGGCAAGGTGATCGTCGCTTCGCTGGGTGCGGCGCTGGTCGGCCTGCTGGTGGTCAACCTGCTCCCCGGCGACCCGGCCGACCTGGGCTGGCTCGCGGCGGCGGTCCAGCTGGTGATCGGCGGCGCGGTGATCGGCGCGACCTACCTCGGGCTGGCCATGGTGCTGCGGATCGGCGAGATCACCGAGGTCGTCGGGATGGTCCGCCGGCGGCTCGGCCGCTGAGCCGGCCGCCCGGCACCGAGGGTGAACGAGGATCACCAGCCTGGGGACGTGGCTGTGGATAACTCCGTGTTTCCCCGGTCAGCTACCGGATCGACCTGTGGACAACCAACCGTACGGCTGAGTATGGAGGGCCGTTCGGAGGGAACCTGACAGGACGTCGGCGGACCGCCACACGAGGGCCGGCCCCTGCTGCGATCACTTGCGGTCAACCTCTAGATTGGCTAGTACATGTGCCAGCAACGTGGCTGACAACGGTCGTAACCGGGCGAGGTCGTCCACATCCGGCACCTCGCCGGGCACGGCGGGAAGATGACATGTCGGGATGACGGGCAGTCCAGGTAAGGTCGCTCTCGACGGATACGGCAGGTGGCCGACGTACGCGTCGAGACGCCGGCCGGTTCCTTCGAAGGCAGAGCGGGAAGCCACATGCCCAGCAGCGCGGGTCCATCGATCGACACGATCACCGAGGGAGGACGGGTGACCCAGGTCGGCGAGGGTCAGGAGGCGGAGGAGACTGCTCCGCCCGTCATGACCTTCGGTGCTCCCACGGCCGGTGAGATCCTCGCCGAGCGGTACGAGCTGGTCGAGCACATCAACAACGACAGCGCCGGGCGGCTGGTCTGGCGGGGGGTCGACGTGGTGCTGCGCCGGCCGGTCGCGGTCGTGCTGCGCTACCCCGGCGGCGACTCCGCCACCGAGATGCTCCAGGCGGCGGTGGCCGCGAGCCGCGTCATCCACCCCAACCTGGTCGGCGTCTACGACGCGATCGACGAGGACGTGCGGGCGTACGTCGTCCGCGAGTGGGTCGACGGCAACTCCCTGCGCGAGATGGTCGGCGACGGGCCGATGGACCCGGCCCGGGCCACGGCCATCGGCAACGCCGTCGCCAGCGCGCTGGCCGCCGTGCACGCCACCGGCATGGTGCACGGCAACGTGCACCCGGGCACCGTGATGATCAGCGACGACGGCCGGGTGGTCCTGGCCGACGCGCGCACCGACGGCGCGGACAGCCAGGAGAACGACATCCGGGCGGTCGGCGGCATCCTCTACTTCGCCCTCACCGGGCACTGGCCGCACGCCGAGGCCCCGCTGCGCGGCGCGACCGCCGGGCACGGTCGGGCCGCCATCCCGGACGCGGTCCGGGACGCCAGCGGCGCGATCGCCGCGCCCCGGCAGGTCCGGGCCGGCGTGCCGGCGTACCTCGACGACCTGACCATGGACCTGCTCGACGCCGAGATCGCCCCGCCCTCGTCGGACGTGCTCGCCGCTGAGCTGGCCCGGCTCGACGTCCCGGCCGAGGACCACTTCCTCGACCAGACCGGCACCATCCGGTTCACCGCGGACCCGGGCGACGACCCGTCCCCGCTGGCCGCCGCCGGTGGGCGGAAGGTCGCCGTGGGCATCGCCGGTCTGCTGGCGGTCGCCCTGGTCGGCCTGCTCATCGGGATCAGCGCGCTGGGCGGCGACGACAAGTCGCCCGACACCGAGCCGGTCGCCCGGCCGTCGAACAGCGCCCCGTCCAGCCAGGCCAGCGCACCCGCGCCCGTGCGCAAGCTCGCCGTCGAGGATGTCCGGATCATCGACCCGGACAGCAAGCTCCGCGACGAGCTCGACGACGCCGAGAAGGTCATCGACGGCAAGGAAGAAGAGGGCTGGGGCACCGACACCTACACCACCGCGAACTTCGGCAACCGCAAGAAGGGCATGGGGGTCTGGATCGACCTCGGCGCCCCGCACACGGTCAAGTCGGTGCAGGCGATCCTCTCCTCCACCGGCGCGTCCGCCGAGCTGTTCTGGGGCGAGGCCGACTTCCCGTCCACCTCCGCCGGCGACAAGCAGCTGGTGGCGAGCTACAAGAACCACGTCATTGGTCAGCCGTTCGAGGAGCACGACGGCACGACGATGACCTTCAACGGGTTCAACCCGGAGCAGAAGTACCAGTACCTGCTCTTCTGGATCACCAAGCTGCCGGCGAGCGACCTCAAGATCGACGTGCAGGAAATCAAGGTCCAGGGGTCGTGAGCCGCCCGCCGCGCGCCCGGCACCGCATCCGACGGACGTGGTGATGGCCGGTCGCGGCGGGCGTACGCCCGATCCGGCGACCGGCGAGGCGGTGCCGGTCGTACCGCCGCGCGCGGTCCCGCCCGCCGAGGCGAGCGACGTCGAACTGCTCCGCGCCCACGTGGCCGGTGACCGGGACGCGTTCACCGAACTGTTCCACCGGCACCGCGACCGCCTCTGGGCGGTGGCCCTGCGGACGCTCGGCGACCGCGAGGAGGCCGCCGACGCCCTCCAGGACGCGCTGCTCTCCGCCCACCGGGGCGCCGCCCGGTTCCGGGGCGACTCGGCCGTCACGACCTGGCTGCACCGGATCGTGGTGAACGCCTGCCTGGACCGGATCCGCCGCCGCCAGGCGCACCCGACCGTCCCGCTGCCCGACGGCACCCGGGTCGACGAGGGTGGCTCCGGCGGCGTCGAGCCGGCCGCCCCGGCCGCGGACCACGACACCGCGCTGGTCGTTCGACAGGCCCTGGCCACGCTGCCGCTCGAGCAGCGATCCGCCCTCGTGCTGGTCGACGTGCAGGGCTACCCGGTCGCCGAGGTGGCCCGGATCCTCGGCGTCGCCGAGGGCACGGTGAAGAGCCGCTGCGCCCGCGGCCGCGCCCGGCTGGCGGTCCAGCTCGGGCACCTGCGGACCGGCTCCGACGACGCCGGGCCGGATGCGGTCGCCGGCCGGGGCGTGCCCGGCGTCACCCTCGGGAACCCCCGGGCCTCCGAGGGCGTCGGATCGGGGTCGGGGCACTCCCGACGGGACGCCAACCAGGAGGACGCGTGACGGCCGGGAAGTTCAGCGGGGTCGACCACGACCTGCTCGCCGACTACCTCGGCGGGGCGCTGGATGGCACCTCGGAGGAGGCCTCCGTCGCGCGACTGGTCGAGCAGGACCCCGCCTGGGCCGAGGCGTACGCCGCGCTGGCGCCGGCCGTCGCCCGGGTCCGCGCCGACCTGGCCGGTTGGGCCGAACCGGCCCCACAGATGCCGCTCGCGGTCACCGAACGACTCACCGCCGCGCTGGCCGGCGCCGGGCCCGCCCCGGCCGACCCACCGGCGCTCACCACCCCGGTGGATGCCGGCACGCCGGCCGGCGAGCGGCAGCAGCCGGTGCCGGCGCAGTCTGCGCGGAGGCCGGGGCGTACCGCCGGGACCGGACGGGACGACGCGACCGGGCCGGGCCGTCGGCGCCGGCGCTGGGCGCGGCTCGCCGCCCCCGTCGCGCTGGCCGCGGCCTCGCTCGCGGCCGTCGGGCTCGGCGCCGATTACCTGCTCGACACCTCGGGGGGCGGTGGCACGGCCGACTCGACGGTCGCCGGGGGCGATGCCGCCTCGGCGACGGCGCCCTTCCGGGTCACCGGCGCACCGCAGACCAGCGGCACCGACTGGACGCCGCAGACCCTGGCCGGTGGCGCGACCTCGACCGTGCTGCCCCAGCTGGCCACCGACGGCCCCGGGCTGGCACCGGGCGGGTCGACCGAGAAGGCCCCCGAGGCTGACCGGCGCCCGTCCCCCGGCGGGCTCCTCCGGCTCGCCGCTCCGGACGCGCTGGACACCTGTCTCACCGAGGTCGCCGCCGAGCACGGACGCGGGGCGATCACCGTGGAACTGCTCGACTACGCCAGCTTCCAGGGGGAACCGGCGCTCGTTCTCCGGTTCGCCGATCCGTCGGGAGAGCGCTGGGCCTGGGCGAGCGGCGCGGAGTGTGGCGTGCCGGGATCCGGCGCGGACACCCGCTACCGGGCGCGGGTAGGGTGAGGTCAGGTCGCCGGCCGTCCGTCGCCGCGTGACGTGACCCACCGGATGACCGGTTCGGGAATCCCCGGTTCGTACGATGACGTTCTGCAAGTCAGCCGCCGGCGTCGCTGAGCCGTCGGCACTCGGATCGGCGTCGTCCCGGCGGTGGGTCAGCCGGGGGCGGATGTCGAACACACACATCGGGAGACGGCAGTGGACGAGGTCCGCAACCTGATCATCATCGGCTCCGGGCCGGCCGGTTACACGGCGGCGGTCTACGCCGCGCGCGCCAACCTCAAGCCGCTCGTCATCGAGGGTGTGCAGTCCGGCGGTGCCCTGATGACGACCACCGAGGTGGAGAACTTCCCCGGCTTCGCCGACGGCATCCTCGGCCCCGAGCTGATGGACAACATGCGCAAGCAGGCCGAGCGGTTCGGCGCGGAGTTCCTCACCGACGACGTCACCCGGGTCGAGCTGCAGGACACCGGGATGATCGGGTCGGACGCGGTCAGCACCGTGTGGGTCGGCGAGACCGCCCACCGGGCCAGGGCCGTCATCCTCTCCACCGGTTCGGCCTGGCGTCCGCTGGGCGTGCCGGGCGAGCAGGAGTACCTGGGCCACGGCGTGTCGTCCTGCGCCACCTGTGACGGTTTCTTCTTCCGCGGCCAGCACATCGTCGTCGTCGGCGGTGGCGATTCCGCGATGGAGGAGGCGAGCTTCCTCACCCGGTTCGCCGACTCGGTCACCATCATCCACCGGCGCGACTCGTTCCGCGCCAGCAAGATCATGGCCGACCGCGCCCTCGGCAACGACAAGATCAAGGTTGAGTGGAACAGCACCGTCGAGGAGATCCTCGGCGAGGACGGCAAGGTCAGCGGCGTACGAGTCCGCAACGTGCACACCGGCGACACCAAGGTGCTCGACGTGACCGGCGTGTTCGTGGCGATCGGCCACGACCCGCGCAGCGAGCTCTTCCGGGGGCAGGTGGAGCTGGACGACGAGGGGTACGTGAAGGTCGAGGCGCCGAGCACCCGGACCAGCGTGCCGGGTGTCTTCGCCGCCGGCGACGTGGTCGACCACACCTACCGGCAGGCCATCACGGCGGCCGGCACCGGCTGCGCCGCCGCCCTCGACGCCGAGCGCTTCATCGCCACGATCAGCGGCTGAACAACCGAAGAACGAAAGTCCCGGAGGAGGGTCATAGTGGGAGCAACAAAGGTCGTCACCGACGCGAACTTCGCCACTGACGTGCTGAAGTCCGACAAGCCGGTACTGGTGGACTTCTGGGCCGAGTGGTGCGGGCCGTGCCGCAAGGTCTCCCCGCTGCTGGAGGAGATCGCGGGCGAGATGGGCGACCAGGTCACCATCGTCAAGCTCAACATCGACGAGAACCCGGAGACCGCCCGCGCCTACCGGGTGATGTCCGTACCGACCCTCACCATCTTCAAGAACGGCGAGCCGGTGCAGTCGATCGCCGGCGCCAAGCCCAAGGGCGAGCTGGTCCGGCTCATCGAGTCGGCGCTCTGACGTTCGCAGCACCGGAACCCCCGTACCCTCCACGGGTGCGGGGGTTCCGTCGTTCCCGGCCCTGAGCTGGGCGAACGCCGGGTGGACGGCCACCGGGCACGGTACGCTCCGTAGGCATCCGCTACGCGCCAGAGCACTCCGGTCGCGCGACCGTGGCGCCCGCCCAGCCAGCATCCGTGCAGAGGGGGTCGTGCGTGCGTCCGATCCGACCCGGTGACCGTGGGCCTGCGGTGACGGAGATCCGCACGGTCCTGACCGGCCTCGAACTGCTTCCGCCCGCCATCGGCGACGAGTTCGACGTCGCCACGGAACGCGCCGTCCGCGCCTTCCAGCAGTCCCGGGGGCTCAGCGTCGACGGTCGGGTGGGTGCCGAGACCTGGCGCGCCCTGGACGCCGCCCGCTGGCGGCTCGGCGCCCGCACCCTCTACCACGCGGTGCCCGAACCCCTCACCGGCGAGGACGTCCGGTCGCTCCAGGAGCGGCTGCTGGAGATGGGGTACGACGTCGGCCGCGCCGACGCCATCTACGGCGTGCGCACCGCCCGCGCGGTGGCCCAGTTCCAACGCGAGGTGGGCCTGAAACCGGATGGCTCCTGCGGCCCGCACACCATGGGTGCGCTGCGCCGCCTCGGTCGCAAGGTGGTCGGCGGCCGCCCGCAGTGGCTGCGCGAGTCCGACGCGATCCGGCAGTCCGGGCCGACCCTGGTGGGGCGGACGGTGGTGATCGACCCCGGCCACGGCGGCACCGACCCGGGTGTGGTGGTGCCGGACGGCCCGCTGCGCTGGAGCGAGGCGGATCTGGTGCACGACCTGGCCAGCCGCCTGGAGGGGCGGCTGGCCGCGGCGGGCGTACGGGTGCAGCTGACCCGTGGCCCGACGCCGGCGACGTGCCTGCCGGACCCCGACCGGGCGCAGCTGGCCAACTCGCTCGGCGCGGACGTGTTCATCTCGCTGCACACCGACGGGCACGCCAATCCCGAGGCCGACGGGGTGGCCACCTACCACTACGGCACCGACAACGGCGTCACCTCGGCGACCGGGGAGCGGCTGGCCGGGCTGGTGCAGCGGGAGATCGTGGCGCGTACCGGACTGCGGGACTGCCGTACCCACGCCAAGGCGTGGGACCTGCTGCGGCTGACCCGGATGCCGGCGGTACGCGTCGAGGTCGGCTACCTCACCTCGCCGCAGGACCGGAACCGGCTGGTGGACCCCCGGTTCCGGGACAAGGTGGTCGAGGCGATCGTGGCCGCCGTGCAGCGGATGTTCTTCCCGATCGAGCGGGACGTGCCGACGGGCTCGATCGACGTCAGCGAGCTGCGCAAGGTGGTGGCCGCCGGCGCGGTGATGGACTGAGCCCCCATCGCAGGGGCGCTCCCCCTTCCGGCGGCCTTCCGGCGGCCTTCCGGCGTCAGCCGGTGGTGGCGCGGGTGGCCGGGGCGGGGCGTACCGGGCGGAGCAGGGTCTCCGGACTCATCGAGCCGAGCAGCTTCTCCAGCGCGTACTCGACGTCGGACTTCCAGCTCAGCGCCGTGCGCAACTCCAGGCGCAGCCGGGGGTAGCGCGGGTGCGGCCGGACGGTCTTGAAGCCCACCGAGAGGAAGAAGTCGGCGGGGGCGACGCAGGCCCGGGTCGCGTCGTCGCCGTCGCCGAACTTGGCGTCGCCGAACGCCTCGATCGCCTTGATGCCGCGCTTGGTGAGGTCCCGTGCGACGCCCTGGACGAGCATCCGGCCCAGCCCGCCGCCGGCGAACGAGGGCACCACGTTGGCGGTCATCAGCAGCGCCGCGTCGGCGGAGACCGGCGAGGTGGGGAAGGCCATCGACCGGGGGACGTAGGCGGGTGGGGCGTACATGACGAAGCCGGCGGGCATGCCGTCGACGTAGGCCAGCTTGCCGCAGGAGCCCCACTCCAGCAGGGTCTGGGAGACCCAGGCCTCCTTCTCCAGGCCGGGGTCACCGGCGGCGCAGGCCCGATCGGCGGAGACCGGGTCGAGCTCCCAGTAGACGCACTGCCGGCACGGGCGGGGCAGGTCTTCCAGGGTGTCGAGGGTCAGACTGACCAGACGTCGCGACATTGGCGCATCCCCACAATAGGCTCGGAGGTGAAACCGCGCGGAGGAGACGGCGCCGCCTTCCTGCCCCCCGACGAGCGATCGTACGCCGCCAGCCGACCGTACGGGAGGGGACGCGCGAACGACCACCCGAGCCGGGGACTGCGGTCCGGGATGTGGACGCGGCCCACGTCAGGGGTTCCGCGGTGGCGGCCGCGGACTAGGATCGACCAACCGGCGTCCCGCGCCGCCATTGTCGCCGGCTCCGCGGGTACCACACGGGGCGGGAGCCCGACCGACACCCGATCGAGGTGATGTCATGACCGGCACGACGCTCGACGACTACACCGACCGGTACGCCCGGCGCGTACGCGGGATGACCGCCTCGGAGATCCGGGCGCTCTTCGCGGTGGCCAGCCGTCCGGAGGTCGTCTCGCTCGCCGGTGGGGCACCCTACATCGCCGCGCTGCCGCTCGACGCGGTCGGCGAGATGCTGGGCCGGCTCGGCTCCGAGCACGGGGTGACCACCCTCCAGTACGGCATCGGCCAGGGCACCCTGGAGCTGCGCGAGCGGATCTGCGAGGTGATGACCCTCTCCGGCATCGACGCGTCCTGCGGCGCCTCCCCCGAGGACGTGGTGGTGACCGTCGGCGGCCAGCAGGCCCTCGACCTGGTGGCCCGGCTCTTCCTCGACCCGGGGGACGTGGTGCTCGCCGAGGGCCCGACGTACGTCGGCGCGCTCGGGGTGTTCCAGGCCGCCCAGGCCCAGGTGGCGCACGTGCCGATGGACGACGAGGGGCTGATCCCCGAGGCGCTGGAGGTGGCCATCGCCGACCTGGCCCGCGCCGGTCGCCGGGTGAAGTTCCTCTACACCATCCCGACCTACCAGAACCCCACCGGCGTGACGCTGAGCGAGGAGCGCCGCGAGCGGGTCCTGGACATCTGCGAGCGCGCCGGCCTGCTGGTGGTGGAGGACGACCCCTACGGTCAGCTCGGTTTCGAGGGCGAGGCGCCCCTGCCGCTGCGGGCCCGCCGCCGCGACGGGGTCTTCTACCTGAGCACCTTCTCCAAGACCTTCGCCCCCGGCCTGCGGGTCGGCTGGATCCTCGCCCCGCACGCGGTCCGCGACAAGCTGGTGATCGCCAGCGAGGCGCAGATCCTCTGCCCCAGCGGCTACGCCCAGGCGGCCGTGGCGACGTACCTGTCGACGATGCCGTGGCGGCAGCAGCTGAAGGTCTACCGGGAGGTCTACCGGGAGCGGCGGGACGCGATGCTCACCGCGCTGGAGGACCTGATGCCGGACGGCACCACCTGGACCACCCCGGCCGGTGGCCTCTTCGTCTGGACGAACCTGCCGGACGGGCTGGACGCCAAGGCGATGATGCCCCGCGCCATCGCCGCCCGGGTCGCCTACGTGCCGGGCACCGGCTTCTACGCGGACGGCTCCGGCACCGGCAACATGCGGCTCAACTTCTCCTTTCCGTCGCCGGAGCGGATCCGGGAGGGCGTCCGCCGCCTCGCCGGCGTGATGGAGCAGGACATCGCCATGCGCCGGGTCTTCGGCACGGTGACCCCGGCCGGGCGCCGGCGGCAGGGCGGCGCGGACGCGCCCGGACCCGACTTGGCATGATTCCGGCATGGCCGTGACCTCTGCCGGGGCATCCCCCGTGACCGATCCCGCCGTCACCGCCGACCTGCACGTGCTGGTGCTCGCCGGTGGCCTCTCCTACGAGCGGGACGTCTCGCTGCGTTCCGGCCGCCGGGTGCTCGACGCGCTGCGCACGGTCGGCCTGGAGGCGGAGCTGCGGGACGCCGACGTGGCGCTGCTGCCCGCCCTGGCCGCCGACCCGCCGGACGCGGTGGTGATCGCGCTGCACGGCGCGACCGGCGAGGACGGTTCGCTGCGCGGCGTGCTGGACCTCTGCGGCGTGCCGTACGTCGGCTGCGACGCCCGCGCCTCCCGGCTCGCCTGGGACAAGCCGTCGGCGAAGGCCGTGCTGCGGGAGAACGGCATCCCCACCCCCGACTGGGTGGCGCTGCCCCACGACCGCTTCTCCGAGCTGGGCGCGGTGGCGGTGCTCGACCGGATCGTGGAGCGGTTGGGGCTGCCGCTGATGGTGAAGCCGACCCAGGGCGGTTCCGGCCTGGGCGCCGCCGTGGTCCGGGACGCCGCGGCGCTGCCCGCTGCGATGGTGGGTTGTTTCGCGTACGACTCGACGGCGCTGGTCGAGCGGTACGTGCCCGGCATGGACGTGGCCGTCTCCGTGGTGGACCTCGGTGACGGCCCGCGCGCCCTCCCGCCGGTGGAGATCGTGCCCCGCAACGGCGTGTACGACTACGCGGCCCGCTACACCGCCGGCCGGACCACCTGGCACGCCCCGGCCCGGCTGGACAGCGCCGTCGCCGACACGGTCACCGAGGTGGCGCTGGCCGCGCACACCGCCCTGGGCCTGCGCGACCTGTCCCGGGTCGACCTGATCGTCGATGCCGACGGCCGACCGCACGTGCTGGAGGTGAACGTCTCGCCGGGCATGACCGAGACGTCGCTGCTGCCGCTGGCGATCCAGGCGGCCGGGCTGGACTTCGGGCGGGTGCTGGGATCGCTGGTGAGCCGCGCCGCCGCCCGGCGCGGCTGACCGCTTCCCGCGCATGCCGCGCTGCCGATGCGGCGGCCGCTTCGCACCACCCGCCGGCTGTGTTGAACCAGCGCGTCGGTGAACGACCGCCGAGCCGGCCCGGGCAGCGGCGACTCGCTCTTCTCGGGAGCAGGACGACGACCGCGGCCAGTGGGTCGACGTTCCCCGGCTACTACTCCACGACGGGTGTTCGCCCGCCGTGCGCTCCCGGTAGCTCCCTCACCTCGCGCTCGTTTCCGCGGCGTGGGCTACGCAGCGGACTGGCCGCCGCCGTTCCAGTCCCGTTGACTGCCTGGCGTCACCAGAGCGATCAGCGTCGCGGGATCTGTCAGCGTCGCGGGATCTTTCACCGTCCCGGAGGCGTCGCCGTTCCCGGGCTCGTCGCTGTCCCCGGGCTCGTCGCTGTTCCAGAGGTCGTCGCCGGGGCGGAGGTCGTCGCCGGGGCGGGAGCGTCATCGTGCTGGGGGCGTCCGCCCTGCCGGGGAGCGTTGTCCTCCTGGCCGCCGTTGCTGTCCTCCGCGTCGGCGCTGTCCGCGTCGGCCGTCACCTCGGTGTCGGCGGCTACCGTGGGGCCGGCGGTCACCTCGGTGTCGTCGCCCGCGGTGCCATCGTCGCCCGCTCTGACATCGCCCGTGTCAGCTTCTGCGGCGACGGCGGCGTCGTCCGGGTCGTCCGCCGGTACGGGCGTCTCCTCGTCCGACTCGATCACCGACACCGGCTCCTCCTGCTGCTCTGCGGCCTCCTGCTTCCGGGAGGCCTGCGCGGACAGGCTGGACGGCGCCTGCCACTGGATGCGCGGTGGCTCGGCCAGTGGGCGTCCGCCGAACTCGGCCAGCCAGGCGGCCACCATGGCGAGGTTCTCCCGCCACTGGGACTCGGGGATGGGCGGCAGGATCGAGTCCCACAGCGACAGGAAGGTGCCCCGGAGCTGGAGCCGCCCGTACGGCCGGGCCAGGAACCACATGTGCAGGTGCGCCGACCCGTCGCCCCAGCGGTTGACGTGCACGCGGGCGACGCCGTCCAGCGACCGGATGGCGCGTTCCAGTCGTACCGTCATGACCCCCAGCTCGGCGGCGAGCAGGTTGGGCAGGTCGCCGAGGTCGAGGTGGGAGCGGGACTCCAGGATCAGCACCATCGGCAGGCCGGTGGGCCGGTCCATGGCGCGTACCCGCCAGCGCTCGCCCACCCAGATGTAGGCGTCGTCGGGGGCGTTGCAGGCCGTGCATTCCCGGTGCCCTTCGCCCTTGCGGGGCGGCTCGACCGGGACCGGATCCTCGAGTTGCTTGACGCGGAGGTCCCCCTCGAAGGGGAAGGAGGGCCACTGGGTGAAATCCGGGGCTGCGGGAGGGGTGTCGTGCACGACGCTGACCCTAACCGAGTCGGAGACCGCTGTCCCTACCCGAACGACGGCGATCGTGAGTCCGTCTCGTGGGTGGCAGGGTGCCGACCGGGGGCGTGCGGAGGCCGCCGGAGAGCAGTTGTCCACAGGCTGGTGAGATCACCACCACAGCACGTCATCCACAGGCCAGGACGCCATCTGACACCGTGTTTCACGTGAAACGAGGGGTGCCTGTGGAAAACCGCTGTGGATAACCGAGGAGTCCAATCCACAGCCCTGACCACAGGCAGGGCGGGCCCGTGTCTCCCAACGAGCGAAGCGCCGGTTGGCTGCTGCCGGAAGCGGCGTTTCTGCCGAGCAACGCGCGCCGAGAGGGCACCGGGATAGTCGACGACGGCACCTCATCTTCGATCTGCCGCAGTTGGTGCTCCGGCGTCAGCGGGCCTGCGCCGCAGGGGGCATCCTCGGTCCGGATCACTTCCACGTCGGTCGCGGGCGTCGGAGACTGGAGCGGAGCGATCCGTGGGTGGGCCCGAACGACCCGCTCGCTCGTTTCACGTGGAACCTCCCCGGTTTCACGTGGAACGCCGGGAGGCGGCCTCCCCCTGTGGCGATCGGACGCGGCGATTGCGGACCCGGCCGGGCGGCGTCCCGCAGATGCGCACCGGCCACCGTGGGCCGTCCAGCCGGTTCCGGTGGCAATCGGCCGGCTTGCTGGAGCGAAGCGCTGACGCGGGCCGCTTGGCGTCCATCGGGTTCGACCGGGGATGGCTCAGCCGGGCTGGCGTGGCTCACCCTCGGCGTGATCCATGAGCCCACGATCGCTACGCAGGCGGGGTGGATCGGCCCCCCGTCATTGGGTGCATCTGACGAACTGCCAGCAAGCTCCGCCGGCATTGGTGACTGCCGCCAGGAGGTGTGGGCGGCGTACCTGCGCATCAAGAAGGCCGCCGAGAACGGCCTGACCCCGCCGAGGCCTCCGCCACCGTGGCGGGGGGGCCACACCAGGGCTCGGCTACAGGTTCCTTCGATGACGATCCGAATCTGCCCGGCGAGCGGGGACGAGGCAGCCAACGTCACGAGCTGACATCGGTGAACTCGGCAGCTCGGGCAGCGCGCCAATCGCCTATGGCGCGTTCCAGCCGCGCCCAACCGAAGGCGGCACCCAGGCAGTGAGATCGATCCCGCGGGGCGCGCCTGAGTCATGGGCATGTCACGAGAGTGCTTTCCCAGCACCTCGTTTCACGTGAAACGGGGTGCTGCGGTACCGGTCCGGCCGGGCATGTGTCACCTCCGCCCCGACACAAGCAACCGCCGAAGCCCCCTCAGGCGCCCCAGGCGGGACGAGGCCCGTCACTGCGACCCCGTTTGCCTCAGGGGCGCCTCGAAGGCTCAGGCGGCGCTACAGGGCCTCCCATGGCCGACCTGAAAGAGCCAGCGTCGGAGCCTCGCCCACGTCGGCCGCCACTGAGCCGGCGACGGGGCGACAGGGTGACGGGGCGACGGGCGACGGGCGACGGGCGATGGCGAGATACGGCTACCGACGAGCAGCCGGTCCGCCGAGTACGGGTTCACTCCCGAGAACGATGGCGGCGACGTTCCTCGCGCTGTGTTCGGCGCCCGCGTTGGTAGCGGAGCCACCCTCCCGCGCGTCTGTCCCGTGAGCCAGGCCGGTGATGGAAGCTGCCGATCCCTGGCGAGTCCGGTGGGAACCCGAGCCCCGCCACCCCAGCACGAACCGATCGGTCTGTCGGTTCGCGACGCATCGGCTGCCCGCCATCGGTCCCTCCCGCCGGACACCGCATCGCCGCACTACCGACAAGCACGGTGTCCCGGGTCGAGCCGGTCTCGGTGAAGTGCTCAGCGACGCAGCCCTCCGAGGAAGCCGCCGCGAAGGCCCCGGCGCCGCTCGCCGTCCTCCAGCCGCCGCCCAGCCCAGCGCCGGGCACCGGTTTCACGTGAAACACGTCGCGGCCGCCATCTCGCACCCAAGCCACCGACGCCGGCAGCGACAGCAGGAAACAAACCGGCCGCACACCCTCAGGGGCGACGCGGCCGGTGATAGAACCAGGGCAGGGTCAGTCCTCCGGCTCCTGCTCGCCGACGCCGATGATGCCCACGATCCGCTCCAGGTCGTCCACCGTCGCGAACTCGATGGTGATCTTGCCCTTGCTCCGGCCGATGTCGACCTTCACCCGGGTGTCGAAGCGGTCGGAGAGCCGATCGGCCAGATCGGTGAGCGCCGGGGCGTGCGGCTTGGTGCGCCGCTTCGCCGCCGGCGTCTTCGCCGGCCCGTCGTTGAGCGCGAGCGCCACGATCTCCTCGGTCGCGCGTACGGACAGGCCCTCGGCGACGATCCGGAGGGCGAGCTGTTCCTGCGCCTCCGCCTCGTCGAGGCTCAGCAGCGCCCGGGCGTGGCCCGCCGAGAGCACGCCCGCGGCGACCCGGCGCTGCACCTGCGCCGGGAGGTTCAGCAGGCGGATGGTGTTGGAGATCTGTGGCCGGCTGCGGCCGATCCGCCGCGCCAACTCCTCGTGGGTGGCGCCGAACTCCTCCAGCAACTGCTGGTACGCCGCGGCCTCTTCCAGCGGGTTGAGGTTCGCCCGGTGGATGTTCTCCAGGAGGGCGTCCCGGAGCATCGCGTCGTCCTTGGTGTCCCGGACGATCGCCGGAATGCTTTCCCGGCCCACCGCCTGGGCGGCCCGCCATCGGCGCTCGCCCATGACGAGTTCGTACTTCTCGGCGTCGAGCTGGCGGACGACGATCGGCTGGAGGAAGCCGACCTCCTGGATGGAGGTCTTCAGCTCCTCCAGCGCCTCCTCGTCGAAGACGTGCCGGGGCTGCTTCGGGTTCGGCACGATCGCGTCGACCGGGATTTCGGCGAAGCGGGCACCCGGCACCGGGCTCAGCTGCGGCTCAGGCGGCGCGGACGGGGTGGCGACCGGCGCGGTCACCGCCTCGACGGGAGGGGCGCTCGCCGTACCCCCGGTGTCGGCTTCGACCGGCGCGATGAGGGTGGTGCCCGGCGCCTCCGGTGCCGGCCCGGTCGGGATCAGCGCCCCGAGCCCTCGACCCAGACCGCCACGGGGACGGTTCTTCATGCGACGCCTCCCAGCGACTCGTGCGCACTACGCATTCCGGCTCACCGGCTCCTTGACACCGCGCTCGGCGATCTCCTGGGCGGCCTCGAAGTAGCTCGTCGCCCCCCGCGAACCGGGATCGTAGGTCATCACGGACTGCCCGTAGCTGGGTGCCTCGGACACCCGCACGTTGCGCGGGATGACCGCCTGGAGGACCTTGTCGCCGAAGTGGTTCCGGACGTCCTGCTCGACCGCGTCGGCCAGTCGGGTACGCCGGTCGTACATGGTGAGCAGGATCGTGGAGACCTCGAGCTTGGGGTTGAGGTGCTGCCGTACCAGGTTGATGTTGTTGATCAGCTGGTTGAGGCCCTCCAGCGCGTAGTACTCGCACTGGATGGGGATCAGCACCTCCTGCGCGGCGACCAGCGCGTTGACCGTCAGCAGGCCGAGCGAGGGCGGGCAGTCGATGAAGACGTAGTCGAAATGCCCCGGGTACGCGTCGATGGCCCGGGACAACCGGGACTCTCGGGCGACCACGGACACCAGCTCGATCTCCGCGCCCGCCAGGTCGATGGTGGCCGGCACGCACCACAGGTTGGGGATGCCCTCGACCTCCTGGGCGACCTCCTCCAGCGGCACGCTGTTGATCAGGCAGTCGTAGACGTCCGGCACGCCGGTGTGGTGCGGCACGTTGAGCCCGGTCGAGGCGTTGCCCTGCGGGTCGAGGTCGACCACCAGGACCCGGTTGCCGTGCAGGGCGAGCGCCACCGCCAGGTTCACCGTGGTCGTGGTCTTACCCACGCCACCCTTCTGGTTCGCGACGCACATGACCCGGGTCCGGTCGGGCCGAGGCATGGTCACCTCGCCACTCGGATTCAGGATCTGCACGGCGCGCATCGCCTCCATAGCCAACGGTGGGTCATCCTCTTCGCGCGTCGGGGTTTCACGTGAAACGTACGCGGCGGCGGCCGGGTCGACGGTCACGCCCCCGGCCGCCGGCCCCGGCGTGTTCGCGGCGACGGACTCGGAGTCCGCCACCCCGCCCGGGTGCGGCTGCTGGGGTACGGCGGGCGGCACGTTGCCACCGACCGGTGTCTCAAAGCGGGACGGCGCGCCGGAGTTGCGTTGGACCGGGGCGGTGCGGTCGCTGGGCGCGTTGACCGGCCGACCCGCGTCGTCCGCGATGGGCGGCGGCGGAATGTACGACTCGGGAGAGGGGGGCGCGGCGCCGACCGCGGGTACGTCCCGACGGACCACCGGATCGCAGTCCGGCGGGCCGGCGGAACCCGGCTGGCCGTCGGCGGGCCGGAGGTCGTGGTCGGTTTCACGTGAAACAGGGTCCACTCCGGAGGGAAGGCCCTCCGGGCGTCTCACCCGTGGATCGTCGTACCTGTCGTCGTCATGCACCTGTCATCCCTGCCCGCTCCGGATGGTCGGTCCGCACCCCGTCAATCAGGCCACACGCGCACTCGCACCGCAGCGCGTACGGTCCCGGCGGGAGCGGTCGGGACCCGGTGCGCCCGACGCCCGCCCGCCCCACACTATCGACGCGCGGCCAGCCTACGGGGGACGGGCGCGGCGGGTCCATCTCGGTTGTCCGCCGGCCGGTGCGACACGCCGGAACCCGAGCGGGGATCACCGAGCCCGCTTGCGTCCGCCCCGTGAGCGCTTGGGTGCCTTCTTGGCGGACGGCGGTCGGACCACCCGCTCGCGCACGATCTCCACCACGGTGGTCGGCGGGTCGATGACGCCGACCCCGCACAGGTGCACGCTCGGCTCGCCGCCACCGAGCCGGTCGACGGTCTCGGCGTGCTCCGCGACCTCGTCCGCGGCGGAGGAGCCCTTCAGGGCGATCAGCCGGCCGCCGGGTACGGCGAGTGGCAGGCACCAGCCGGAGAGCCGGTCGAGCGGCGCGACCGCTCGCGAGGTCACCACGTCGGCGCTGAACGGACCGGTGCCCGTCGCGTCGGTGGCCGCCTCGTCGGCCCGGCCCCGGAACACCCGGACCGTCTTGGCCAGCCCGAGCTGCTGCACCGCCTCGATCAGGAAGGAGGTACGCCGGGCCAGCGGCTCGACCAGGATCACCTGGAGGTCGGGGCGGGCGATCGCCAGCACCAGCCCGGGCAGCCCGGCGCCGGAGCCGACGTCGATGACGCTGGCCCCTTCCGGGATGCGTTCGGCTACGGCGGCACAGTTGAGCAGGTGCCGGTCCCAGATCCGGGGCGCCTCCCGCGGGCCGATCAGGCCGCGTACCACCCCGTCGGTGGCGAGCAGCTCGGCGTACGCGGCCGCCAGGTCCAGCCGGTCACCGAAGAGCGTCCGGGCCGCCGGGGCCAGCTCGGCCGGCAGCGCGGCGTCCTCCGGCGAGGGAACGGGGCGGACAGGCGGCGGCCCGGGCGGCGTACCACCCGGGCCGGTCACGGCGTCGGCCGTGGCGTCGTCGTGGGTCACCCGGTCAGTCCGCCGGCCGGACGATGATGCGGCGGCTCGGCTCGACGCCCTCGGACTCACTCTCCACACCGCTCATGGCGTTGACCACGTCGTGCACGCACTTGCGCTCGAAGGCGGACATCGGCTCCAGCCGGACCGGCTCGCCGTGCTCCTTGACCTTCTCCACCGCATTCTTGGCCACGGCGGCGAGCTCCTTGCGGCGGGTGGCGCGGTAGCCGCCGACGTCGAGCAGCAGGCGGCTGGGCGTACCGGTCTGGCGGAACACCGCGAGCCGGGCCAGCTCCTGGAGCGCCTCCAGGGTGGCGCCGCGCTGGCCGACCAGGTTCTGCAACCGGGCGCCGACCACCTCGACGACCGGGCGCCCGCCGGAGACCAGCTCGTCGATGTCGCCGTCGTAGTCGAGGATGTCGAGCAGGCCCTCGATGTAGTCGGCAGCGATCTCGCTCTGCGCGAAGAGCTCGCCCTCGCCGGCGGCCTTCTTCGGGGCGGCACCCGCCTCGGCCGCCGCCTCCCCGGCCTCCTCGGGCTCGCCGTCACCGGTCGCGGCGGTCGGCACGATCTCCTCGTCCACGGACTGCTCCGCACTGGGGGTGCTGGTGTCGGTCACGGTGTCATCTCCGTACTCGCTCGGCCGGACCGTCGGGTCCGCTGGTTTCCCGGGGCGCCCGGCGGGAGAAGGCCGGTGCCCACGGGCACGTCTTGTACGGGCAGTCTCGCCCGTGGTCGCGCCAGGCGCGGCGGTTCCGGCCCGGCGCCGGCCCTACGGCGGCTGCGCGATGCCGGAAGGCCGCCGCCGGTGGTCCCGACGGCGGCCCTGGGGTCAGCCCTGCCGCTTGGCCGGCCGACCCTTCTTCGGGTTGGTGGGCTTCGCACCCGGCTTCGGCCCGGCGACCTTCGGGGCGGCGGGCTTGGCCGGCACCTGCGCGGCCGGCTTGGCGCGGTTCAGGAAGCCGCCGATCTTGGCCGGCTGCACCGGATTGCGGGGCGCCGTGCTGCCGGGCTTCTGGTTGGTCACCAGCGGCGGGAACTTGCGCAGCACCCACTGCTGCTGGCCGAGGGTGAAGAGGTTGTTGGTGACCCAGTAGATGATCACACCGATCGGGAAGATCGCGCCGGAGATCAGCAGCGACAGGGGGATGCCGTAGAGCATCAGTCGCTGCACCATCCGCTGCTGCGGGTCCTCCGCCCAACCGGTCTTGAGGATCATCTGGCGGCTGGTCAGGTAGGTGGTGCCCATCATGACCAGGACCAGGATGCCGGCGATGACCTTCACGGTGGTGCCGTTGGCGCCGAGGCGGGCCAGCTCGTCGGCGGTCGAGCCGAACTTGCCGGCGATCGGGGCGGTGAAGATCTTCGCGCTGGAGGCGCTGTTGAACTGGTCGACCGTCCAGCCGTAGAGGGTCTTGTTCGACTTGGCCGGGTCGAGGCGACGCAGCACGTGGAAGAGACCGAGGAAGACCGGGATCTGGAGGAACATCGGAAGGCAGCCCATCAGCGGGTTGGCCTTTTCCTTCCGGTAGAGCTCCATCATCTCCTTCTGGAGCGTCTCCCGGTCACCCTTGTGCTTCTCCTGCAGCTCCTTGACCTTGGGCTGGAGCGCCTGCATCGCCCGCTGCGACTTGATCTGCTTGACGAAGACCGGGAAGAGGATCACCCGGACGGTGACCACCAGGAAGATGATCGCGAGGATCCAGGCCCAGTTCGTGCCGAGCACCGAGCCGACCGGCACCTTGATGGCGTCCCAGGCCGAGTGCCAGGTCAGCAGGATCCACGAGATCGCGTAGTAGATCCAGTCGAGACTCAATTCTCAGGCTCCAGTCACGTCGGCACGGCGGCGGCCGCCCGGCTCGGGCACCGGGTCGTGTCCACCTGGGTGGAAGGGGTGGCAGCGCGACAAGCGCAGGACCGTCAGCCCGACTCCCCGGAGCGCGCCGTGCCGGGCCACCGCCTCCAGGGCGTAAGCACTGCACGACGGGTAGAACCGACAGCGGGCCGGCAGCGCCGGGCTTATCCAACGACGGTACGCGATGATGGGGCCACTCAGCACTCGGGCACCCAGGCTGGTAGGCCGCGAACCGGCAGATCCGGTGCTCATCGGGACCGCCGCCCCCGGGGTGCCCGCGCGGCGGCGATCGCCGCGTCCAGGTCGGCCCCCAGCCGGAGGTAGTTCGCCTCGGCGGCGGCGGGCAGTGCGCGTACCACCAGGGTGCTTCCCTCGGGCAGCGCGGCCAGGCGCTCGCGGACCAGGTGCCGCAGCCGGCGCCGAACCTTGTTGCGGACCACGGCGGGGCCGACGGCCTTGGACACGACGAAGCCGGCGCGGGTCGGCGCGGAGATCGTCTCCGTGCCGCTGACCCGCGCCGGCTCCGGCGAGGTTGTCGCGGTGGGTTCGGGGGTCGCCGGCAGCGTCAGGTGGACGACGACGGCACCTCGTCCGGCGCGTCGGCCACCCCTGACCGCTGCGGCGAAGTCATTGCTGCGCCGCAGTCGCTGTGCGGCCGTCAGCACGACTGCCCACGTCCCCCGGACCGAACCCGGTCGGCTCAGGCCGACAGGCGGGTGCGGCCCTTGGAGCGGCGGGTCGAGATGATGGCGCGACCGGCCCGGGTGCGCATGCGCAGCCGGAAGCCGTGGGTCTTCGCGCGCCGGCGGTTGTTCGGCTGGTAGGTGCGCTTGCTCACGTCAGGCTCTCCGTTTTCGTACGTCCACGGCGCGGGATCGCCGGGGTCGTGTGGTGGTCCAGGCCACCTCGGCGGTGACCTCCGATCCATGCTGCCCGGCGACCCGGGACCTCGGCGATGCGGGGAAGCGATCGCGGACAGCAAGCACCCATCACCCTAGCAGAGGGCGACAGAGCAGCCCCTCCAGCCTACGCAGGGGGGCAATGACCGTCAAACAGGTCACCGGAGGCACGAGCAGGGCGGTCGTACGACCGAACCGGCGGTTTTCACTGATGCCGCCAAGCGCCCGGAGCGTCGGCGGTTGATGGTGCCCGGCCGTCGCTGTTACCGTGCCCGATTGCGGTCAGCGTCGGGGGTCCGGGTTGTCGCTGGCAGGCAAGACCGGACACGGCAGTGAATCGTTCGGCACGGTGAACCCGCGCAACGTCCCGCCCGACCAGGGGGGCAGGTCCGAGCCGCGCACGGCGGGCGGCACAATCGGTCGGTACACACAGGCTGTGGATAACTTGTGGATGCCGGTCGGTCAGCCGCCCGGTGGGGTGAGGTACCACCCGCTCGAACGCGGTGGCGGGCCCGGAACGGCCGACTGGACGACAGCGGCGACCGGGAGCAGAGGCGAGGGGGTGGCACGACGGTGGCCGGTACGACCGACCTTGCCGCGGTGTGGACCGCGGCGACCGACGAACTCGCCGACGAGATCATCTCCGCGCAGCAACGCGCGTACCTGCGGCTGACCCGGCTGCGGGCGATCGTCGAGGACACCGCCCTGCTCTCCGTGCCGGACGCCTTCACCCGGGACGTGATCGAGTCCCGGCTCCGCCCGGCCATCACCGAGGCGCTCACCCGCCGGCTGGGCCGGCCGATCCAGGTCGCGGTCACCGTCCGGGTCGCCGAGGACACCGCCGGCCGACCCGCCGGCACCGTCTACCGCAGCGGCCCGGAGCCGGCGCAGCTCGGCCTCGACGTGCCCGCGGACGACTTCGCCCCGGAACCGCCCGCCTTCGCGGACCTGGCGCCGGGCTACCCGGAGCTGCCCGCCGAGCCGGAGTCGCCGGTCGCGCCGCCGGCATCCGACGGCCATCGCCCGGGCCGCATCCCGGCCAGCCGGGACGGCGGCCAGGACACCCTCTTCGGCGCCGCGTTCGCCGAGCCGCTGCGGGGCGCCGGTCCCGGCCCGGACCGGCGCGGCTTCGAGGAGCGCGCCCTTCCCGACGGGCCAGGGGTCGACGGCCGCGGCTTCGAGCCCGCGTACCGGGGCGAGGCCAGGCCGCCGCGCGACCAGCACGGTCCGCGCGGCCTGCCGCGCGACGGGGGTACGGACAGCGGCCCCGGCCGGTCCGCCGCCGACCACCGACCCGGCGGGCGGGACGACCGTCGCCCCGGGGGCGCGGAGGGCGGCGGCAACCGGCTCAACCCGAAGTACATGTTCGAGACGTTCGTCATCGGCTCGTCGAACCGGTTCGCCCACGCGGCGAGCGTCGCGGTGGCCGAGTCGCCGGCGAAGGCGTACAACCCGCTGTTCATCTACGGCAGCTCCGGGTTGGGCAAGACCCACCTGTTGCACGCCATCGGGCACTACGCCACCACGTTGGGCAACGCCCGCTCGGTCCGGTACGTCTCGACCGAGGAGTTCACCAACGACTTCATCAACTCCCTGCGCGACGACAAGACCAGCGCGTTCCAGCGCCGCTACCGCGACGTCGACATCCTGCTGATCGACGACATCCAGTTCCTGGAGAACCGCGAGCGGACCCAGGAGGAGTTCTTCCACACCTTCAACACGCTGCACAACGCCAACAAGCAGATCGTGATCACCTCCGACCGTTCGCCGAAGCAGCTGGCGACGCTGGAGGACCGGTTGCGGACCCGGTTCGAGTGGGGCCTGCTCGCCGACATCCAGCCGCCGGACCTGGAGACCCGGATCGCGATCCTGCAGAAGAAGGCGGCCCAGGAGCGCCTGTACGCCCCGCCGGACGTGCTGGAGTTCATCGCCTCCCGGGTGTCGAACTCGATCCGGGAGCTGGAGGGCGCGCTGATCCGGGTCACGGCGTTCGCCAGCCTCACCCGGTCGAACGTCGAGCTGTCGCTGGCCGAGGAGGTGCTGCGGGACTTCATCCCGGACGGCACCGGGCCGGAGATCACGGCCGACCAGATCATGGTCTCCACCGCCGACTACTTCGGGGTGAGCCTGGAGGACCTGCGCGGGCACTCCCGGTCCCGGGTGCTGGTCAACGCCCGCCAGGTCGCGATGTACCTGTGCCGGGAGCTGACCGACCTGTCGCTGCCCCGGATCGGGCAGGCCTTCGGTGGCAGGGACCACACCACGGTGATGCACGCCGACCGGAAGATCCGTCAGCAGATGGCGGAGCGCCGCTCGCTCTACAACCAGATCGCCGAGCTGACCAACCGGATAAAGCAGAACACCTGAGCGACGGCCTCAGGTCGCGGCGCGGCGTCAGACGCGCCGAACTGAAGTCGTCGTTACGTACGCCACGCCGGCGCCCGCCGGTGAGGGAGCGCGGAGACGCGCCCGGCCAGTTCGGCCGGGCGCTTTTTCGTGCCTGTGCAGAGCCGACGGTTGACCCTGTACCGGGTCGAGGGCCCAGGATCGGTGTCGTGTTCGTCCACAGCACGCCCCGGTTGTCCACACCCCCTGTTCCACAGGCGGTGGAAAACCACGTAGCGTTCCGGGCCGGTTACCCACAGACTGTGGACAAACCCTGGGGACGGAGCTGTGGACGCCTGGGGACGACGGTCCGGTTGTCCACCGACGACGGTCGACCTGTGGGCGGCCTGTTGAAGGTTCTGGGGACGACGGCTCCGGGGGCCCTCGCCGGTGTCCACAGCACTGGGGAGAAACCCGGTGGATTACCCGTGGACAACCGGTGGACAACCGTGGACAACCTGGGGGTCCGGCCGGCCTGTGGACCACGACACCGGTTTACCCCCCGGTTCTCCACAGCCAAACCACCGGTGGATAACCTGTCTGAGCTGGGTGGACGCGGGTTCTCCACAGTTTGCACAGGTGCGATGAAGACGATGAGTTATCTCTTCTAAAAGAATCAAAAACCAATCATCACCGTTGGACTTCCTGTGGATCGGTTCGGACGCCGCCGTCGGCGGTCGCCCCGGCATCTGGATCAACGGGGTCGGGCGCACAGCCGATGCCCATGCGCCCTAAGGTGCGATGGGTACCCGCACGGTCGGGCGGGACGGTGGGCAGCGGTCGGCATGAGAGAGTTGTCGCTGACGTCGACGCGGAGGCATTGATGAAGTTCCGAGTAGAGCGCGACGCGCTCGCCGAAGCGGTGGCGTGGACCGCGAAGAGCCTGCCCAACCGGCCGTCCGTACCGGTGCTCGCCGGCGTGATGCTCCGGGTCACCGACGGCAACCTGCAGGTTTCCGGCTTCGACTACGAGGTCTCCAGCCAGGTGACCGTCGAGGTGCAGGGGGACGCCGACGGCGCCGCCCTGGTCTCCGGCCGCCTGCTCGCCGAGATCACCAAGGCGCTGCCGGCCAAGCCGGTGGACATCGCCGCGGTCGGCGCTCACCTGGAGCTGGTCTGCGGCAGCGCCCGGTTCACCCTGCCGACCATGCCGGTGGAGGACTACCCGGCCCTGCCCGAGATGCCCGAGAGCGCCGGCACCGTCGACGCGGCCGCTTTCGCCGCCGCCGTCGCCCAGGTGGCCGTGGCCGCCGGCCGGGACGAGACGCTGCCGATGATGACCGGCGTCCGGCTGGAGCTCTCCGGCGGCACGCTGGCGATGCTCGCCACCGACCGCTACCGCCTCGCGCTGCGCGAGATGGAGTGGAACCCGGACGACCCGGAGATCAGCATCAACGCGCTGGTGCCGGCACGCACCCTGCACGACACGGCCAAGGCCCTCGGCCCGATCGGCGGCCAGGTCATCATGGCGCTCTCCCAGGGCGCGGCCGGCGAGGGCATGATCGGCTTCTCCGGCGGCACCCGGCGCACCACCAGTCGGCTGCTCGACGGGGCGAACTACCCGCCGGTGCGCTCGCTCTTCCCGGCCACCCACAACGCCGAGGCGCGGGTGCCGGTCAGCACGCTGATCGAGGTGGTCAAGCGGGTCGCCCTGGTGGCCGAGAGGACCACCCCGGTGCTGCTGAGCTTCTCCTCCGACGGCCTGGTGGTCGAGGCGGGCGGCACCGAGGAGGCGCGGGCCAGCGAGGCGATGGAGGCCACCTTCACCGGCGAGCCGCTGACCATCGGCTTCAACCCGCAGTACCTGATCGACGGTCTGGCCAACCTGGGCGCCCAGTTCGCCCAGCTCGCGTTCGTCGACGCCTTCAAGCCGGCGGTGATTTCCCCCGCCGGGGAGGATGGCGAGGTCATCCCGGGGTACCGGTACCTCATCATGCCGATCCGCGTGTCCCGCTGATCGCAACCCCAGCAGACCCAGACGCACGGAGGTAGGAGCAGATGCAGCTCGGCCTGGTAGGACTCGGCCGGATGGGCGGCAACATGCGCGAACGGTTGCGCGCCGCCGGGCACGAGGTGGTCGGCTTCGACCACAACGCGGAGCTGAGCGACGTGCCGAGCTTGGCGGCGCTGGCCGAGAAGCTGGAGTCGCCGCGCGCGGTCTGGGTGATGGTCCCGGCCGGCGTCACCGACGCGACCATCGACGAGCTCGCCGGCGTGCTGGGCGAGGGCGACATCATCATCGACGGCGGCAACTCGCGCTTCAGCGACGACGGCCCCCGCGCCGAGCGCCTCGCCGAGCAGGGCATCGGCTACCTGGACGTCGGCGTCTCCGGCGGCGTCTGGGGCCGGCAGAACGGGTACGCCCTGATGGTCGGCGGCGCCCAGGAGCACGTCGAGCGGCTGATGCCGATCTTCGAGGGGCTCAAGCCGGCGGGCGAGTACGGCTTCGTGCACGCCGGCCCGGTCGGCGCCGGCCACTACGCCAAGATGGTGCACAACGGCATCGAGTACGGCCTGATGCACGCCTACGCCGAGGGCTACGAGCTGCTGGCCGCCTCGGAGCTGGTGACCAACGTGCCGGGCGTCTTCAAGTCCTGGCGTGAGGGGACCGTGGTCCGCTCCTGGCTGCTCGACCTGCTCGACCGGGCCCTCGACGAGGACCCGGAGCTGGCCGAGCTGAGCAGCTACACCGAGGACACCGGCGAGGGCCGCTGGACGGTGGACGAGGCGGTCCGGCTCGCCGTGCCGCTGAACGTCATCACCGCCTCGCTCTTCGCCCGGTTCGCCTCCCGGCAGGACGAGTCGCCCGCGATGAAGGCGGTCGCCGCGCTGCGCCAGCAGTTCGGCGGGCATGCCGTCCGCAAGCGCTGACCGGTATCCACAGCCTGTGTACGTCCGCCGGCTCGAACTGGTCGACTTCCGCTCGTACGAGCGGGTCGGCGTCGACCTGGAGCCGGGGCCGAACGTCCTGATCGGCGCCAACGGCGTCGGCAAGACCAACCTGGTCGAGGCGCTGGGCTACGTCGCGACCCTGGACTCGCACCGGGTCGCCACGGACGCCCCCCTGGTCCGGATGGGCGCCGCCTCGGCGGTGATCCGCTGCGCGGTGGTGCACAAGGGGCGGGAACTCCTGGTCGAGCTGGAGATCGTCCCGGGCAAGGCCAACCGGGCCCGGCTGGGCCGCTCACCCGCCCGGCGGGCCCGGGACGTGCTCGGCGCGCTGCGGCTGGTGCTCTTCGCCCCAGAGGACCTGGAACTCGTCCGGGGCGACCCGGCCGAGCGCCGCCGCTACCTGGACGACCTGCTGGTGCTCCGGCAGCCCCGGTACGCCGGGGTGCGCGCCGACTACGAGCGGGTGGTCAAGCAGCGCAACGCCCTGCTGCGCACCGCGTACCTGGCCCGCAAGACGGGTGGGTCGCGCGGCGGGGACCTGTCCACCCTGGCGGTCTGGGACACCCACCTGGCCCGGCACGGCGCCGAGCTGCTGGCCGGCCGGCTGGAACTGGTGGCCGCGCTGGCCCCGCACGTGACGAAGGCGTACGACGCGGTGGCGGCGGGCCGGGGCGCGGCGGGGATCGCGTACCGGCCGTCGCTGGATTTGGCCGAGCCGACCACCGACCGGGCGGTGCTGGCCGAGGCGCTGACCGCCGCGCTGGTCGAGGCCCGGTCGAACGAGATCGACCGTGGCACGACGCTGGTCGGCCCGCACCGTGACGAGCTCAGCCTCACCCTCGGCCCGCTGCCCGCCAAGGGGTACGCCAGCCACGGCGAGTCCTGGTCGTACGCGCTGGCCCTGCGGCTGGCCGGGTACGACCTGCTGCGCGCCGACGGCATCGAGCCGGTGCTGGTGCTGGACGACGTCTTCGCCGAGCTGGACGCGGGCCGCCGGGAGCGGCTGGCGGAGCTGGTCGGCGGGGCCGGTCAGCTCCTGGTGACCTGTGCGGTCGACGACGACGTGCCGGCGGCGCTGCGCGGCACCCGGTACGCGGTGGGCGAGGGGACGGTGCGACGTGTCGACTGAGCCGGAGCACGCCGCGGAGGGGGGTGGGCCGACCCGCCGGACCGGCGGCCCGAGTCGCGCCGCCTCGGGCGGCCAGCGCGGTGCGCGTACCCCTCGGGGAGCTGGAACCGACGCGGGCGGTGCCGCCGTCCACGCGGCCGGTGGTGGCGCGGACGCCGCGCCTGGTGGTCGGGGCGCCGGAGCCGGCGGGTCGGCGCGACCGGCCGGCGCGCCCGGTGCGCCCGGTGCCGGGAACGCCGACGGGGCGCGACCGGCCGGTGCCGGTGCGGACGCCGCAGCCGGGGCGGGCGCGGCCGGGCCGGAGCTGGCGCGGGCGGTGCTGGACGCGGCCAAGGCGCGCCGGGCGGAGACGGCGAAGACCCGGCGGAAGAGCGCGGTCTCCGGCGACGGCGGCGAGCGGCGGCTGCGCGGCTACTCCGGGTCGGGCCCGGACCCGCGTGACCCGCAGCCGCTCGGCGTGGTGCTGGAACGGCTGATGAAGGCGCGCGGCTGGCAGCAGCCGGCCGCGGAGGCGACCGTCTTCGGCGCCTGGGAGAAGGTCGTCGGGCCGGAGATCGCCCAGCACAGCCGCCCGGTCAAGCTGGAGGACGGCGAGTTGACCGTGGAGGCGCGCTCGACGGCCTGGGCCACCCAGCTGCGGCTGCTCGCCGGCTCGCTGCTCAAGCGGATCGCCGGCGAGGTGGGCCACAACGTGGTGCGCAAGCTGCACATCCACGGCCCGGCGGCGCCGTCCTGGTCGAAGGGCCCGCGGCGGGTCCGGGGCCGCGGCCCGCGCGACACCTACGGCTGAGCCGGGCTCACCGCTCGGCGCGGCGGGCCTCGCGCTCGGCGCGCTTGCGTTCCCGCTGCTCACGGCTCCACCGCTTGCGGTTCTCCAGGTCCCGCTTCCACGCCTCGCGGGCCTGCGTGGAACCGCCCTGCACGGCGCCCGGCACCCCCTCGGCCGGGCCGGCCAGGTACTTGTAGGCCCAGGCCCACAGCCTGCCGCCCTCCCCGGGAGCCCGCTGCTGCCGCTTCTCCTCGCCCATCGCCGACCTCTCCTCGATGTTTGGTGCCCCAACGATTGGTACGCCAATGGTTGGTATCATAGCAACGACCACGAGGAGGCCGATCGGTGCGTGACCAGTTGGACGGGGATCCGCTGGCGCTGGAGCAGCAGGTGTGTTTCGCCCTCTCCGTCGCCGCGCGCGGGGTCGTCGCCGTCTACCGGCCGCTGCTGGAGCCGATGGGGCTGACCCACCCGCAGTACCTGGTCATGCTCGCGCTCTGGCAGCACGCGCCGCTGTCGGTCCGGGAGTTGAGTCGCCTGCTCCAGCTCGATCCCGGCACGCTGTCGCCCCTGCTCAAGCGCCTGGAGGCGGCGGGCTACCTGCGGCGCGAGCGGGACGCCGCAGACGAGCGGAGCCTCGCCGTCACGCTCACCGCCAGCGGTCAGGCCCTGCGCGCCCGCGCCGAGCAGATCCCGCCGACGATCGTGGAGCGGCTCGGCATGCCGATCGAGGAGCTGCGGCGCCTGCACACGATGCTGACCGAGGTGATCGGCGCGGCCAACCGCGCCGTGACCGGCACCCCCGCCGCGCCGGGCCCGACGACTTCCTGACGACGCCGGCGACCCGCCCGGTCAGGTCGACGGGGCGGGTCGGGCCGGCGCGCGATCAGGCGTCGGCGTAGACGGCGAAGCCGCGGTCGGCGCAGCGGCGGTAGAAGGCGGCCAGCACGCCCAGCTCGGCGCAGGTGAAGTCCCACTGCGGCGGGTTGCCGTTCTCGTCGCGCAACGCGTCGAGCCGGGTGCCCAGCCAGCGCAGCTGCTGCTCGGCGAGCCGCCCGTCGGCCAGCAGCGAGCGGAGCACCTCGCTGACCGACTCGAAGGTGACCGGCTCGCCGAACGGCCGGTGCTGGGCGACGAACTTCTCCACGCCGCCGGCGATCCAGGAGCACCCGTCCGGGTCGATCACCGGGTCCTCGTCCTCGGCGGCGGCGTCAGTGGCGTAGAGCACATTTTCCAGGCCGAGGATCAGGTCGACCAGTTCGGTGTAGGCGGTCGCCCGGACCGTCCCCGTCTTGGCGATGTGTTCGGCCAGCGCCGCAGTCGGTGCGGAGATCTGCGGGATGTCCACGATCTCCCCGAAGTCGACGAACTCGGCCGGCGCGACCGGATCGTAGAAGCGGCCGGTCCGCGGCCAATGCACCGCGACGTTGTCCAGCCCCATCTGGCGTCACCCCTTGTGAGCACGTGTCGGATCGATCGAGTCGATCGTCCCGGTTACGGATGGTAAAGATCAAGACGAGCACCGGTGGCGCCGCAAAGGTACGGTACGGCCGCTCTGCGCGCGACCCCCGACCGGCCGTCGGCACGGCCCGATTCCGTGGCGGCCCGGCCCTCGATCCCCCCTTGGCGTGTAGGGGGAGTCGCGGCCAGCGCGATTCGGGCCGCTACGGAGGTCTCAGACGCCGCGCAGGGGGTGCCGAGTGGCGTCTCTGTCGTCCGCGCACAGTAGGATTGACAACGAGACGAAGACCCGACGCGGAGCGACGGACACGGGCCTGGGAGGCCCTTGGTCAACGTACCGCGGCGGGTGGAGCCGATCGCGATCCGCGGGCAACCGCGGCGACCGGCGTACGCGATCCGTGACCTGGAGTTCCCGGGGGCGATCCGTGCGCCGACGTCGCGTCCTGTCCGCCGAACCCGCGCCTCCGCGCCCTGGCGCGGCCGGCGCGAGAAAGTGGCCGAGGGTGGCAGCGCAGGACAAGCAGGAGTACGGCGCCGAGTCGATCACCGTCCTCGAGGGGCTCGAGGCGGTGCGTAAGCGGCCCGGTATGTACATCGGGTCGACCGGCGAGCGCGGTCTGCACCACCTCGTGTGGGAGGTCGTGGACAACGCCGTGGACGAGGCGCTGGCCGGCTACTGCGACACCATCGACGTGGTGCTGCTGGAGGACGGCGGCGTCCGGGTCACCGACAACGGCCGAGGCTTCCCGGTCGACCTGCACCCCAAGCTGAAGAAGCCGGGTGTCGAGGTCGCGCTCACCGTGCTGCACGCGGGCGGCAAGTTCGACGGCAAGGCGTACGCGGTCTCCGGCGGTCTGCACGGCGTCGGCGTCTCCGTGGTCAACGCGCTCTCCACGAGGATGGCGGTGGAGATCCACAAGTCCGGCTTCGTCTGGCGGCAGCAGTACGCCAACTCCAAGCCGTCGCCGCTGGAGAAGGGCGAGACCACCGACCGCACCGGTTCGGCCGTGACCTTCTGGCCGGATCCGGACGTCTTCGAGACCGTCGACTTCGACTTCCAGACCATCTACCGGCGCCTGCAGGAGATGGCCTTCCTCAACCGTGCCCTCCGCATCCATCTGCTCGATGAGCGGGTCCCGGAGGGCGAGGAGGGCAAGCCGCGCGAGGTCACCTTCCTCTACGAGGGCGGCATCGCCGACTTCGTCCGGCACCTCAACGCCTCGAAGAACCCGATCCACAAGACGGTGGTCGAGTTCGGCGCCGAGGAGGAGGGCATGTCGGTCGAGATCGCCATGCAGTGGAACGAGTCGTACGGCGAGTCGGTCTACACCTTCGCCAACACGATCAACACGCACGAGGGCGGCACCCACGAGGAGGGCTTCCGGGCCGCGCTGACCAGCGTCGTCAACCGCTACGGCGCGGAGAAGAAGCTGCTCAAGGGCGACGAGAAGCTCTCCGGCGAGGACATCCGGGAGGGCCTGGCGGCGATCATCTCGGTCAAGCTGGCCAACCCGCAGTTCGAGGGCCAGACCAAGACCAAGCTGGGCAACACGCCGGTGAAGAGCTTCGTGCAGCGGGTCTGCAACGAGTGGCTGGTCGACTGGTTCGACCGGAACCCGGCCGAGGCCAAGACCATCATCCAGAAGGCATCCCAGGCGGCCCGGGCCCGGATCGCCGCGCAGCAGGCGCGCAAGCTGGCCCGGCGCAAGTCGCTGCTGGAGTCCGGCTCGATGCCGGGCAAGCTGGCCGACTGCCAGTCCACCGACCCGCGTGAGTCCGAGGTGTTCATCGTCGAGGGCGACTCGGCCGGCGGCTCGGCCAAGCAGGGGCGCGACCCGCGGACCCAGGCGATCCTGCCGATCCGCGGCAAGATCCTCAACGTGGAGAAGGCCCGGATCGACCGGGTGCTGAAGAACAACGAGGTCCAGGCGCTGATCACCGCGCTGGGCACCGGCATCCACGACGACTTCGACATGGAGAAGCTGCGGTACCACAAGGTGGTGCTGATGGCCGACGCCGACGTCGACGGCCAGCACATCCAGACGCTGCTGCTCACCCTGCTCTTCCGCTTCATGCGGCCGCTGGTCGAGCTGGGGCACGTCTACCTGGCCGCCCCGCCGCTCTACAAGATCAAGTGGAACAAGAAGGGCGACGACGCGCAGTACGCGTACTCGGACCGCGAGCGCGACGGCCTGATCGCGCTGCGCCAGCAGAAGAAGCCCAACGCCCGGCCGGACGACATCCAGCGGTTCAAGGGTCTCGGTGAGATGAACTATCCCGAGCTGTGGGAGACCACGATGAACCCGGCCACCCGCACCCTGCGCCAGGTCACGCTCGACGACGCCGCAACCGCCGACGAGCTGTTCAGCGTGCTGATGGGTGAGGACGTCGAGGCGCGCCGCTCGTTCATCCAGCGCAACGCCAAGGACGTGCGGTTCCTCGACATCTGACGGTGGTGGGCGGGTCGGCCGGGCCTCCCCGGCCGACCCGCCGGTCCACAGAGTTATCCACAGCTTGGCCGGTTTCCACAGCCGTTATCCACAGCACGAAAACGACTCTGAGTCTGATAAGGGTTAACAGTGACCGATACTCCCGAGTCCACCCCGAACGAGCCGGAGATCCCGGAGACAACCGCGGCCGTCGTGGCGCACGACCGGATCGAGCCGGTCGGCCTCGAGGTCGAGATGCAGCGCTCGTACCTCGACTACGCGATGAGCGTCATCGTCGGCCGGGCCCTGCCGGACGTCCGGGACGGGCTCAAGCCGGTCCACCGCAAGATCCTTTACGCCATGTTCGACTCCGGCTACCGGCCGGATCGCGGCTACGTGAAGTGCTCCCGGGTCGTCGGTGACGTGATGGGCCAGTTCCACCCGCACGGCGACTCGGCGATCTACGACGCGCTGGTCCGGATGGCGCAGCCCTGGTCGCTGCGGTACCCGCTGGTGGACGGCAACGGCAACTTCGGCTCCCCGGGCAACGACCCGGCCGCCGCCATGCGGTACACCGAGTGCAAGCTCGACCCGCTGGCCATGGAGATGCTGCGGGACATCGACGAGGACACCGTCGACCTGCAGGACAACTACGACGGCCGGGCCAAGGAGCCCACCATCCTGCCGTCGCGGATCCCCAACCTGCTGGTCAACGGCTCCGAGGGCATCGCGGTCGGCATGGCCACCAAGATCCCGCCGCACAACCTGCGCGAGATCGGCGCGGCGGTGCAGTGGTGCCTGGAGAACCCGGACGTGGACGAGGCGACCACCCTCGAAGCGCTGCTGGAGATCGTCAAGGGCCCGGACTTCCCCACCTACGGCCTGATCGTCGGCCAGGCCGCGATCCAGGACGCGTACCGGACCGGGCGCGGCTCGATCCGGATGCGCGCCGTGGTGGAGGTCGAGGAGGACAAGCGCGGCCGCCCCTGCCTGGTGGTCAGTGAGCTGCCCTACCAGGTGAACCCGGACAACCTGGCCGAGCGGATCGCCGAGCTGATCAAGGAAGGCAAGCTCGCCGGCATCGCCGACATCCGCGACGAGTCCTCCGGGCGTACCGGCATGCGGATCGTGCTCGTGCTCAAGCGCGACGCGGTCGCCAAGGTGGTGCTGAACAACCTCTACAAGCACACCCAGCTCCAGGAGACCTTCGGCGCCAACATGCTGGCCCTGGTCGACGGGGTGCCGCGCACCCTCAACCTGGCCCAGTTCCTCCGCTACTACGTCGAGCACCAGATCGACGTGATCCGCCGGCGGACCGCGTTCCGGTTGCGCAAGGCCGAGGAGCGGGCGCACATCCTGCGTGGTCTGGCCAAGGCGCTGGACGCCCTCGACGAGGTGATCGCCCTGATTCGGCGCTCGCCCACGGTGGACGACGCCCGGCAGGGCCTGATCCGGCTGCTGGAGATCGACGAGATCCAGGCGACCGCGATCCTGGACATGCAGCTGCGCCGCCTGGCCGCCCTGGAGCGGCAGCGGATCATCGACGACCTCACCAAGCTCGAGATCGAGATCGCCGACCTCAAGGACATCCTCGCCAAGCCGGAGCGGCAGCGGAAGATCGTCTCGGAGGAGCTCGGCGAGATCGTCGCGAAGTGGGGCGACGAGCGGCGTACGAAGATCGTGCCGTTCGAGGGCGAGGTCTCCATGGAGGACCTGATCGCCCGCGAGGACGTGGTCGTCACGATCACCCGCACCGGGTACGCCAAGCGGACCAAGGTCGACCTGTACCGCTCCCAGCGGCGCGGCGGCAAGGGCGTCAGCGGCGCCACCCTGCGGCAGGACGACATCGTCAGCCACTTTTTCGTATGCTCCACCCACGACTGGATCCTGTTCTTCACGAACAAGGGCCGCGTCTACCGGGCCAAGGCGTACGAGCTGCCGGAAGCCAGTAGGGTGGCCAAGGGCCAGCACGTGGCCAACCTGCTCGCCTTCCAACCGGACGAGCAGATCGCGCAGATCATTGAAATTCCGAACTACCAGGTGGCTCCCTACCTGGTACTGGCCACGAAGAACGGCCTGGTGAAGAAGACGCGGCTCGAGGAGTTCGACTCCCCCCGTTCCGGCGGCATCATCGCGATCAACCTGCGCGATGAGGACGAGCTGGTCGGTGCTGCCCTCGTCGCGCCCTCCGACGACCTGCTGATGGTGTCGAAGAAGGCGCAGGCGATCCGGTTCAACGCCTCCGACGAGGCGCTGCGGCCGATGGGGCGGGCGACCACGGGCGTGATCGGCATGCGCTTCACCGACGACGACGTGCTCCTGGCCATGGAGGTGGTTCGGGAGGGTCTGGACGTTCTGGTGGCCACGAACGGGGGATACGCGAAACGTACCCCGATCGAGGAATACCCGGTCCAGGGCCGGGGAGGTAAGGGCGTGCTGACTGCGAAGATCACCGAGCGACGCGGTGGTCTGGTCGGCGCGGTCGTGATCGACCCGGAGGACGAGTTGTTCGCGATCACGAGCAACGGCGGTGTCATCCGGACTCCGGTGAAGCCTGTACGCCGTACGCGTGACCGGAACACAATGGGGGTCAAGCTGATGGACCTCCCGGACGGCGTGACTATCGTGGCGATTGCTCGCAATGCCGACGAGCCTGACGAACAGGACTAGTTGAATGACGGAGACACAGGCGAAGTCGGGGAACAAGGGGACCTCGGCCAACCCGGTCGACGAAGAGGCCGCCAAGAGCGGCACATCGGCGGCCGGCCGCGCCGCCGTGGGCCGGGCGACCGTCCCCGCCGACGCGCCTGCCCCGAAGTTCACCCGGGCTCCCGGCATGGCACCGCCGCCGGACAAGCCCGGGGAGGACTCGGGGGCGAGCGAGAACGCCGAGACACCGGTACCCGACGCGCCGACCTCCGCGGCCGCGCCGGTCAGCGCCCCGGTCGCGCCGGCGACCACCACGCAGCCGATCAAGGCGGGCACCGCCACGTCCCCGTCCAGCACCGGCACCCAGCCGAAGGTGGGCGGCCCGACCAGGCCGTCGCCCGACGGCGGCCGTCCGGCCGGCACCGCCCGCCCCGCCAACGGTGGCGGCCTGCCGCCGGGTATCAGCGGAGCGGCGGCCGTCGGGGCCGCGCGCGTGGGTGACGCGGTACGCGCGGCGCGTAGCTCGGTCAGCTCGGCCGCGTCCCGCGGGCCGCGCCGGGCCCGGCTGAACCTCAAGCGGATCGACCCGTGGTCCGTGATGAAGTTCGCCTTCGCCGTCTCGGTGGTGCTCTTCATCGTGGTGGTCGTCGCCACCTCGGTGCTCTACCTGGCCCTAGACGCGATGGGCGTCTTCCAGAGCGTCAACGAGAGCCTGACCGACCTGGTCAACGCCGGCGGGCAGGGCACCGGGGGCTTCCAGATCACCGCCCGGGGCGTGATCCTCAGCTCGGCGCTGATCGGCCTGGTCAACGTCGTCCTGTTCACGGCGCTCGCCACCCTCGGCGCGTTCGTCTACAACGTCTGCGCCGACCTGGTCGGCGGGATCGAGCTGACGCTCGCCGAGCGCGACTGACACCCGACGACGCCGGGGCACCGCGGTCGCCCCGGCGTCGCCGTGTCCGGCCCCCTCACCGGCCCCGCCCGTCGTCCGGGCTCGCCGCACGGTTTGGGGCGTGTCGCGGTGTCCCGGCGAGCTGACACCGCGACACGCCGCAAGCCGAGTTGATCTCGGCGCGGGACCGCCCGGGGAAAGCAGTCGCCGCCTCGTCGCCGGTACGGGTACGGTCGGGTGGGACGGGCGCCACGACCACCCCGATTTGGGACCGGACGTGGCGATGGGTTAACCTTGCTCGTCGCCACGCGGGGCTATAGCTCAGTCGGTTAGAGCGCAGAGCTGATAACTCTGAGGTCGCTGGTTCGATTCCAGCTAGCCCCACCGCACACCGTTCCGACGGCTAGTCGAGCGCGAGGGGTCGCCCCATGTTCAAGAAGCTTCTGTTCCTGGTCGGCGTCGTCGGCGTGGCCGCCCTGGTCGCCAAGAAGGTCAAGGCTTCCAACGACGAGCGCGCCCTCTGGCACGAGGCCACCACCGCGCCCGACCTGCGCTGATCCCGCCGGCACCGGCCAGCACCAGGCGGCTCCGACCGCCCTCGGGGCCCTAGCTCAACTGGCAGAGCACTGCCTTTGCAAGGCAGGGGTTAGGGGTTCAAGTCCCCTGGGCTCCACCATTTACGCTCCTCACCTGCGGTTTCCCAGTTTGCTTGATCGACTAGTACAACGTCAGTACAGATCAGGCTTGATCTAGGCCCGTGAGGGCCGAACGCAACACATTGCCGACGATGCCCCGGGGCCGGTCCCGCTTCGGCCACCAGTGCACGTACGTCTCCAGCGTGATCCGCAGCGTCTTGTGCCGGAGCATGCGCTGCACCTCCTGTGGCTCGGCGTGATTCGTGATCAGCGTCGTGGCGAAGAAATGTCGCAGGGCGTGGACGGTCCCGGACGACCCCGCTTTGGGCTCGCTCAGGTAGAAACCGCCGTGCTCCTGCGGCGCGTACCGCAGCTGCTGGACGATGTGCAGCCCTCCCCGCTCCTGGTCGATGCAGCGCGCACCAACCTCTACCCCGAGCGCTTCACCCAGGCGGCAACCTTGCCCCGCGCCTAACCAGATCGCCGCCCGATATCGAGCAGGCACGGCATCAAGGCGGCCCGCAAGCGGGCCGCGCCGGCCCGGCCCCGGCCTGCTGGCGACCTCCGGCCGGCATCGGCCGGGCCGTCCGGCCACGCTGACGGACGACAAGACCTTGAAGACCTCAGGGCTCCGCCCCGAACCCCGGCCCTCCTCAGAGATGCCGCCGCGGATCACCTCGCCGGGCACCACAAGGGCTACCAGCCTCCCCGGGCGGGGCCAAGGTGGAGCGCCCGGCCAGCTTCGACCGGTACGTCTCCCAGAGCTTCGGGTTCGCCGACACCTGCCGGCCCATCGACCTTGGCCCCGTCCGGGGAGGCTGGACGGTCTGCGACTGCCCGACGAGGAGATCCGCTAACCAGCCGAGACCAATGTGGTACTAATGACGAGTTCAGCCCAGCGCGACGGTAAGTGCAATGGCAATGAGGCACGCGGTGACTACTACGGTCCCGATGGTCTTGAAGATCAGCATGATGACGCCCTCGGACATGACTGCCACCTCGGGGTTTCCTGGAAGGTAACGCACCAGGAAGTCCTGCCCGACTTCGACGTCCGGGGCAACGTGGCCGGTGATCGTGTGCTTGCCACGCGGGGATGAGTACGTGACGCTGCCCCTCCACACCGGGCCATAACGACCGGCCGACCGCCTAAGGCTGGTAACCCTGCCGTTAACGGTCTGACCGAAGAGCCGCAGCCGCCACTCCCGCACGGTGGTTCTGCCCTCGGTCAAATAGAAGAGGGCAAAGATCGCCGCCCACAGGATCGGAAATACCCACTCCACGGCCGCACCCCAATCCGACAACACAGGAGGGCCGCGATCGTATCCGCAACGCGCCAGACCACCACAGACCATCCGGGGCGCTGCTTGCCGAGCTGACAGCAGCCGCAGCCGCGATGACAGCAACGACTGACAGCAACGGCGCTGGGCGGGCCGACACAGCAGCGGACCCGTGAAGCGGTGGGACCAGGAGTCGCCGACAGTGCCGCACCAAGCCGGACAACCTCGCCGAGGCTACGGATCAGAGGACCGGCCGGGCCATCCGCGGGCCACAAGGTGGTGTCATCCGGGGCCAAACCAGGCCACGCGAGAGCGCACCGAGCAGTCGTAACGCCACCCTCCAAGCCGATCTTGTGAGATTCCCAAGCTGACAGTGCGGGTTCGATTCCCGTCACCCGCTCCACACGAAAGGCCCTGGTCGGGACGCGAGTCCCAACCAGGGCCTTCGGTTTTGGGAGGTCAGCTCACTCGGGCGGGCCATACACGGGCCATAGGCTGCCCATCCAGTCGCCCAGTCAGTCCGACGACGGATCGCCCAGCGCCTCCAGGAACACCTTGGCGATCCGCTCGTCCACCCGATACCGGCGATGGCGGTAGTCGGTGGGCGTGCCGCTGCTCGCCGCCGGACCGAGCGGTGTCGGCGTCGGTGGTGACGTCCAGGAGCGCCTTGACCCACTCCCGCCGGTCGGCCCGGTGGTCGGCCAGTGTCTTCCGGATCCTCCGCGACGTGGCCCAATCGGGGGGTAACGTCCGGCGGTAGGAACAGCGGCGGCAGTAGCCGCTCCCGATCCTCGATCACAGAGGCGTTGATCCGGTCTTGGTGACTGATGGCCGGCGGGAGCCCGGGTGGCCCGGGGCCAGGACCAAAGGGTTCCCGCCGTCGGGACAGAACACCGAAGACAGGACAGACAAGGAGTGGGTACGATGGACGTCAATCTTGAGGTGGTCACGATCCCGGTGTCGGATGTCGACAGGGCGCTGGAGTTCTACCGGGATCGCCTGGGCTGGCGACTGGACGCAGACATCAAGGTCAGCGACGACGTCCGCATCGTGCAAGTGACCCCGACTGGTGACGGCCATACGTCCATCGCGTTCGGCACAGGCCTGCCGATAGCCGCTGCACCGGGGTCGATGCGGCACCTAGAGCTAGTGACCTCCGACGTCGTGGCCACACGGGAGGAGCTGGCCCAGCGGGGCGTCGACGTCACCGAGGTCTACCACGGCCCCGGCGGTGCTTTCTGGCCCGAGGCGCGCCAACCCGGCCCCGACCCCGAACGTACGAGCTACAACTCGTTCGCCTCATTCCAGGACCCGGACGGAAACGGCTGGACGCTGCAGGAAATCACTACCCGCATGCCGGGTCGCGAGGCCCGTTCGTGACATTACAAGCCGCGTCGTTGCTACACCACCTACTGCCTGCCTCCTGAGACGGGCCATCCACGGGCCACAAGCCGATGTCATCGGGGGCTACGTGAGGCCGCCTACGGCCGAGGCGAGCAGGAGAAGCGGCGCACGTCGAAGCGATCTTGTGCGATTCCCAAGCTGACAGTCGGCCCGTGCCCGCGTGCCCCTTGCGTGCCCGTTGCTATGGGAGACGACGGTCAACGGCGGTCAGCTCCTGGACGTGGCGGCCAGCGTGGCGAGGCAGGTCAAGCCAGGGCGCTGCCCTGCGAGTTCCGGCCGTGTCCACACTTCCTAAACCGTGTGGCTGTACAGCCATCCGTACAGCCAAGCCGGCTGACGAACACCAGTGACAGGCGACGGCAGCCGACAAGTCGAGCAGGTCAACGGTTGTCACCGACGTCGGCCGACAGGAGTCTTGATCTTTGCAAGGCAGGGGCAACCCGTCGATGCCAAGCGAAGATCGACTAGTACAACGCCAGTACAGATGAGCGCCGCAAGAGGTGTCAAACGTCGAGAGGGGCTGACTGGTCCGGCCCGAGGTCGGAGCGTCGATGAGTCCGCTTCCGAACGGTGCGAGGCACGCTCGCGGCTTAGGGGTTCAAGTCCCCTGGGCTCCACCAGCACTTTCCTTGGTTGATCTCGGTTCCGAGTACAGCCATTCGTACAGCCAAGCGGTTACGCCGTCCCCTCCTGGCCGAGCAGGCAATCGATGGCCGAGGCCAGTAGCGGGACGTGGATCTCAACAACTATCTTCGGCACGGCGGTGATTCTCGCCCCGGGCTGAGGTGACTGCGGCGGCGGGCCATTTATGGGCCAGTACCCAACGGGCCGAGAGGGCACGGGCGGGCACGAGACGTAACCGTGCCCGTTTTTCCGAGCAGGCACCTCGGGCGATCACGACCTCTTGAGCACGCTCTTCCAAACCAAAGCTCGCGTCGGCATGCTGGTGGGGTGGACAACCCGCCCGCTTCCGCGCCGTTCACTTTGCACCTGTACTGCAGGGTCGACGTGCTGGTTACCGATGCTCAAGCTCTCACGGATCGGCTGTTGACGAGCTGCGGGACGCGGATATCGACTGGTCGAAGGAAGGCGACGATCTCGAATCGGCGACCGCAGAGCTGCGCGGCAGCGCCGCTGTGTCGCTCGGGGCAGTAGCGGACATCAGCCGCATGGTCGAAGACGTGCCTGGAGTCGAGTTTCGAGGCGGTTTGTGTTGGGCGGAGCCGGGGCCGCCTCGGGAGATTTTCAGCCCAGCGAGCCAGCAGTAGGAGCGGATCCGGCGTCGGCTGTATAGCCATTCGTACAGCCAAGCCGGCTTACGAGTCGCGCCACCAGTGCACGTACGTCTCCAACGTGATCCGCAGCGTCTTGTGCCGGAGCATGCGCTGCACCTCCGGTGGCTCGGCGTGATTCGTGATCAACGTCGTGGCGAAGAAATGTCGCAGGGCGTGAAGGTCCTGTGCTACTTCGGCCAGCCGGCGGCGTCGCGCCAGTCCGCCCACTCCCGAGACCAGGTCGCCAGTTCGAAGCAATCCACCTCGCCCATCAACGAGTGGCTGTGGTGGACTTCGCCCCAGACCCTGGTTGCCTGGTGTCGAATTCCTGGGTTGCTGCCCAGCTTGCGAGCAGTGCGAACTTGTCGGCGGACTCAGAGCCCTCATCGACGCTGTAGGTGGCGATGGACAGGCCCGTTTCGCCGGGCATCTCGAACACGTCGAAGGTGATCTCGATTTCACCGACCTCGGGGTGGCGGTAGACCTTCTGGCCGGTGCGGTGCTCGTGCACGTCCTGGCCGGCCCAGTCTTCCCGGAACTGCGGGCTGCGGGTTGATAGTTCCCCGACGAGTGCGGTGAGGTCGCTGTTGAGGGGGTCTCGTCCGGCCTCGAGTCGCAGCATCGCGGCGGTCATGCGGCGGGCCAGTGGCCAGTCCTCGTAGTAGTCCTTGGCGCGGGGGTCGAGGAAGACGAACCTGGCCATGTTCGGCTTCTCGGCCTCGAAGTGTGGAGAGAACAACGCGCGCCCCATGAGGTTCGAGGCGATGAGGTCTTGTTGCGCGTTGTACACGACGGCCGGGACCGCCAAATTGTGCAGGACGCGCTGCACCGATGCGCGCACCGACCGCTTTGTCGGCTTCCTGCTGCGCGCTGCCGACGCCGCCAGGGCGGTGCGGGCCAGGTCGAACAGGTGCTCACGCTCGACGTCGTTGAGCTGCAACGCCCGCGCGATGGCATTCAGCACGCTCTCGGAAGCGCCACGGATATTGCCACGCTCGAGACGGGTGTAGTAGTCGAGGCTGACCCCGGCGAGCATGGCGACCTCTTCGCGCCGCAAGCCCGGCACGCGTCGCTCTCCGCCGTAGTCGGGAAGGCCCGCTTGCTCGGGGGTCACGTGCGCGCGACGGGAGATCAGAAATTCTCTGACCTCGTCCTTGGTGCTCAACTTCCACGGTAGCCACGCTTCGTAGTCGCTTGAGGGGGCCCGTCAGTACCCCCGACGCCTCAAGCGGCTGGTTCCTGCCGGATTCGTGAGAACGCGTCCGCCCGCCCCGCTGTGACGACGCGGGGCGGGCGGGGAGTGCGTGCGGGTGGCGTCAGGCGGTGAGGAGCACCTTGATGGCGCGCCGCTCGTCCATCGCCTTGTAGCCCTCCACGGCCTCCTCCAGCGGCAGCGTCAGATCGAAGACCTTGCCGGGGTCGATCTTGCGGTCCCAGATCAGCTGGATCAGGTCGGGCAGGAACCGGCGCACCGGGGCAGGGCCGCCGTGCAGATGGATGTCGGCGAAGAACAGCTCCAGGCCGGGCAGCTCGACATCGTGGGCGACGCCTACGAAGCCGACGTGCCCGCCGGGCCGGGTGGACCGGATGGCCTGCATCATCGACTCCTGGGTGCCGACCGCCTCGATCACGCTGTGCGCACCCAGTCCGTTCGTGAGCTCCTTGATCTTCGCCACGCCCTCGTCGCCGCGCTCCTGCACGATGTCGGTCGCGCCGTAGAACCGGGCCAGCTCCTGCCGCTGAGGGTTGCGGGACATCGCGATGATCCGCCCTGCGCCCAGCTGCTTGGCGGCGAGGACGCCCATCAGGCCAACAGCGCCGTCACCGACGACCGCGACCGTCTTGCCAGGGCCGGCGTCGGCGGCGACGGCAGCGAACCAGCCGGTGCCGAGCACGTCGGACGCGGCCAGCAGCGACGGGATCAGCCCCGGGTCCGGCTGCCCCGGCGTGGCAACCAGGGTGCCATCCGCCAGGGGGATACGGGCCTTCTCGGACTGGGTCCCGACCGTCGCCGACACGAATTCGCCGTGCACGCAGCGGGACTGGTAGCCGGACCGGCAGATCTCGCACGTGTTGTCGGAGATGACGAACGACCCGACGACGAAGTCGCCGACCTTGACGTTCTTCACCTCGGGGCCGATCTCCTCGACGACGCCCACGTACTCGTGACCCATGATCTGATCCTTGACGGGCTCGAGGCCCCGGTACGGCCACAGATCCGAACCGCAGATGCAGCTCGCGGTCACGCGGATGATGGCGTCGGTGGGCTCGATGATCTTCGGGTCTTCACGCTCCTCGACGCGGACGTCGCCGGCGGCGTGCATGACTACTCCACGCATCGGGTGTATCTCCTTGCTCTGTGGATGCCTGCGGCGCCGAGCCGAGTCTTGGAAGCCGCGGCATCCCCGTCTTCCCGACCCATGAAACTTCGGTGCCGGCCCCGCTGGGAGGGTGTGACAGGCCCCTCAGGCGCCTTCCTGCGCTGCCCCGACCATCGGCCTGGCAACCGAGGCCGGCTCTGGCATGCCGGGCGTTCGTCCGGGTACGTGCCGACCGTGACCTTCTCGATCGCCGCACGGTGTCCACGTACCGGCCAGCTCGGGGTGGGAGCCCTGACGGCCAGACCCGCGGTCGGCAAGCTCGTCGCACACGTCCACTCGGGCGGTGCGGTGGCGACCCAGGCCACCCCCAACCCGTTCCTGGCCTACGACGGCCTGCCGCTGCTCGGCGCGGGCCGCTCGCCGCAGGACGTCCTGACCGAGCTGCTGGCCCGTGACCCGGGTCGGGAGGTGCGGCAGGTGGGCATGGTCGACTGCCAGGGTCGCTCGCACGCCTTCACCGGCTCCCGTGCACGTGACTGGGCGGGGCACCGCACCGGGCCGGGGTACGCGGTGCAGGGCAACCGCCTGGTGGGCCCGGAGACCCTCGCGGAGATCGTCCGGGTGTTCGAGGACAGTCGGGAACTCGACCTGGCGGAGCGGCTCGTGCTGGCCATCGGGGCCGGCGAGGAGGCCGGCGGTGACCGGCATGGCGCACGGTCGGCGACCGTGACGGTGATCGGTGATCAGCCGTACCCGCTCTGGGACGTGCGGGTCGACGACGCCGAGCATCCGGCGTGGGAACTGCGCCGGCTGCACGGCGTCTTCCAGGAGGAAGTGTTGCCGACCATCCAAGGGCTGCCCACCCGCGACGACCCCATGGGCGAGGCCGCCCGGCAGGCGCTCGGGGCACAGGTGGAACACAAGACACCGTCAGACACCGTCAGACGCCGGCAACCAGCCAGCAACGAGGGCAAGCCGCGAGCCCCTCTGAGCAGGCGTCGGTGGGGATTGGGCTCGCCCCGATATGGTGCCCGGCATGATCAACCCGTACGCGAGCCTTGACGATGCCGGGGTTGCGGTAGCTGCGGCACGTGCCGGCGCGGACGTGGTGCGCAGCATGTACGGCCAGCGGCTCACCCGCATCGACAAAGGTGCCGGGGATTTCGCCACCGCCGCCGATGTGGAGGCTGAGCAGACGATCCTGGACGTCATCCGTGCTGCTCGGCCCGATGACGCGGTGCTCGGCGAGGAAGGCGGGCAGCGGGGCGCGGCCGACGTGGTGCGCCAGTGGTTGGTGGATCCCCTGTGCGGCACGCTGAACTACGCCGTCGGCAACATGCTGGTGGCCGTCAACGTGGCGCTGCGCGATGGGGCAGCGGCGGTGGCCGACCCGTTCAGCGGCGAGGTCTTCTTCACCGACGGTGAGACCGCCTGGGTGCGGCATGACGGTGTCGATGGCGCAGCTGACGCCCACGCCCGCCACCCAGTTGGTGGACGTGAACCTGGATCCGCCGTTTCCGAGCGCGCCTGGATTCCGGGCCGTGGACCTGCTGGCCCACCCTGGGTTCGTCGAACGGTTCCGGCCGCGGGTCGTGTCCACAACGCTGGCCTTGGCCTGGGTCGCGGCCGGCAGGCGATCCGCATACGTCACCGATGGCGGTGACCTGGCCGAGAGCGTGCACTTCGCCGCCGGCATCGCCCTGTGCCGGGCCGCCGGTTGCGTCGTCACCGGAATCGACGGCGCCCCGATCGGGCGTGCAGGCCGCGGGCTTGTGGTGGCGGGCGACGCCGAGACCCACGGGCTGCTGATGTCGATGATCGGCAGCCGAAGCTGGAAGCTGTGACCGCACAGGTTTCCGGGCTGGGTCAGCCGACGCGGGACAGATCCGGTCTCGGGACGATGCTGTGGCCCTGGCGCAGCAGGATTGGCGCGACGTTCTGGCCGGGGCTCGCCGATGATGACTGGGCCGACCAGCTGAACTCCGTGCTCGGTAACACCTCGCCGGGCCGCGGGGCCAGGACCCGCGCGGCGTAGGGGAGCGGACGCCGACCGCGTCGGCGAGAGGGAGGCGGTCCGGCGGCAGGCCGCCCGGACTCACTGACAACCGGCCGCGCTGTGGTCAGTTCCCTCTCAGGCAGAACTCGTTGCCGTCGGGATCGGCCAGCACGACGGCACCGTCCTCACCGACCTCGAGCCGAGTGGCCCCGAGGGAGACCAGCCGGTCGACCTCCGCCTGCTGGTCGCCACCGGCCGGGGTGAAGTCGAAGCGCTGCCGGTTCCTCACCTCTTTCGGGGCCAAGGGTGGGCCTCCCCACGCGACCTTCGTGCCGCCCTGCGGTGACTGGATCGCGGTCTCCTGGTCCTGGTCCCACACCAGCGGCCAGCCCAGCGCCTCGCTCCAGAAGAGGCCGACCTCCCGGGTGCCGTCGCAGGCGACCTCCCCGAGCAAGCCACACCCGGCGAGGAAGGCATTGCCCGGCTCGATCACGCAGAACGCGTTGCCCTCGGGGTCGGCCAGGACGACGTGCCCCTCCTCGGGGCGCTGCCCGACGTCGAGGTGGCCGGCGCCGAGCCCCAGCGCCGTCGCCACCGTGTGCTGCTGGTCGGCGTGGCTGGCGCTGGTCAGGTGAAGGTGCATGGGGCGGCTCGGCCCCACCTTCTCCGCGCCGCTCGGGATGAACCGGAGGCTGAGCTGAGTGTCGTCACCAGGCAGGAGCGCGCCACCGGCGTCGTCGGCGACCTCCCGGCCGAGCAGGCCGGCCCAGAACTGCGCCAGGCGAGCCGGGTCGTGCGCATCGAAGGTCACCGTCAGCATTCTGGAGAGCATCACTGCACGGTAGGCATGGGCCAGCAGGACAACAAGGCGGTTTCGGAGCGGTCCACCACCGGCAGCGCCTGTTTCGATACATGCCTAGGTTGACAGACTTCAAAACAAGGTGCGACAGTGGGGTCCACTGCTTCGAAAATCGTCTAGACAAGCCGGTTGAGCCGTCCCAGGAGGAGAACCATGTCCCGCGTCCAGCTCGCTCTGCGCGTTTCCGACCTCGAAGGCTCCGTCGCCTTCTACTCCAAGCTGTTCGGCGTCGAGCCGGCGAAGCGTCGCCCCGGCTACGCCAACTTCGCCGTCGAGAACCCGCCGCTGAAGCTCGTCCTGCTTGAAGGCGAGCCCGACCAGCCGACCGTCATGGACCACCTCGGGGTGGAGGTGTTCAGCACCGACGAGGTCAGCACGGCGACCAGGCGCCTCACCGACGCCGGCCTCATCACGCTCGAAGAGAACAGCACGGAGTGCTGCTACGCCCTCCAGGACAAGGTCTGGGTACGCGGACCCGGCAACGAGCCGTGGGAGGTCTACACCGTCAAGGCCGACTCCCCGCAGTTGGAGAAGGCGACGGCGAGCGCCTGCTGCACCCCGGCCGCCGAGAAGGAGCCCGCCACCAGCGGAGCCGCCGCAAGCTGCTGCTGACCGTCGCGGCCGGCTGCCCTACCAAACCCGTGCGGCAGGAACGACGAGGCTCGGCTGTAGGGGAATCCGTACAGCCGAGCCCGTCGACGGACGCGGTCGGTCCGGGCCAGACGGCAGGCCGTGCCACGGCACCGGCTTCGTCGGCCGGGACAGCTGGTGGTGGCGGGCGCTACCTATCCTCTGCGCCATGGTCGCTCTCAAGCTGTGGCATCTGCTGGTTCTGATGATCTGTGTGCTCCTGCCGACCGCGGCGGCGATCGTGGGCGGGGTCTGGGCGGTCCGCCGCTCACGCAACAGTCGATGAGCGACCCCACGCCGACGACATGCCGGGGGTGGAGTTCCGGGGCGGGGCGTGCCGGGCCGAGGGCGGGTGATCGCGCGGCCGACCGGAGGACCGGTACGTCGGCAGGCTAGCGTCGGGGCGTGAGCACCGGATCCCCACGCGTCCTGCCCGCCGACAGCGGCGTCGCCGAGGCCGCCGCCGTCCTGCGCGACGGCGGACTCGTGGCCTTCCCGACCGAGACCGTCTACGGCCTCGGCGCGAACGCCCTGGACGCCCGGGCCGCCGCCCGGATCTTCGAGGCCAAGGCCCGGCCCAGCTTCGACCCGCTGATCACCCACCTGGCCGACGCCGCCGACCTGGAGAAGCTCGTCGGGCCGGTGCCGCCGGCGGTGGCCGCGCTGGCCGAGCGGTTCTGGCCGGGGCCGCTCACGCTGATCGTGGACCGGCCGGCCGAGATTCCGCCGATCGTCACCTCGGGACTGGACACCATGGCCGTCCGGGTGCCGGACGAGCCCTCCGCGCGGGCCCTGATCCGGGCCGCCGGGGTGCCGGTGGCGGCGCCGAGCGCGAACCGCTTCGGGCAGCTCAGCCCGACCCGGGCCGAGCACGTGGTCAAGGGGCTCGGCGCGGCGGTGGACGTGGTGCTCGACGGCGGGCCGACCCGGTGCGGGATCGAGTCGACCATCGTCGACGCGCGCGGCGCGCAGCCGGTGGTGCTGCGCCTCGGTGCGCTCGCCTTGGAGGAGCTGGTCGAGGCGGTCGGGCCGGTGAGCGTACGGCCGGGCAGTTCCGGGCAGCCGGTGGCGCCGGGCACCTTGGCCGCGCACTACGCGCCGCGTACCCCGTTGCGGGTGGTGACGGGGGCGCAGCCGGCGCCGGCCGACGGCGGCCGGCGCGGTTTCCTGGCCTTTCGGGAGCGGCCGGCCGACGGGTACGCGGCGGTCGAGGTCCTCTCGCCCGCCGGGGACGTGACCGAGGCCGCCGCCCGGCTCTTCGACGCCCTGCACCGGCTGGACGCGGCCGGGGTGACGGAGATCCTGGCGGAGGCGGCGCCCGACACCGGGGTGGGCCGCGCGATCAACGACCGGTTGCGCCGCGCCGCCGCCACCTGGGACCCGGCCGGCTGACGCTCGGATGCATGGTCCCGCGGACCGGGGGTACCGATTCAGTTACCAACCCCCGGAAAGCGAGGTGTCCCATGCCGACCGCACGCGACATCATGACCAACGACGTGACCTGCGTCCGTGAGCAGGACGACCTGCGGGCCGCCGCCAAGCGGATGGCCGAGCTGGGCGTCGGCGCGCTGCCGATCTGCGGCGCCGACAACAAGCTGAAGGGCATGCTCACCGACCGCGACATCGTGGTGAAGGTTCTCGCGCAGGGCAAGGACCCGGCCAACGTGACGGCCGGTGAGCTGGCCCAGGGCGAGGCGGTGACCATCGGCGCCGACGACGACGCCGCGGAGATCCTGCGCACGATGGGCCAGCACAAGGTGCGCCGGCTGCCGGTGATCGACGGGCACGAGCTCGTCGGGATCGTGGCGGTGGCCGACGTGGCCCGGTCGCTGCCCGAGCGCCCGGTGGGCGACCTGATCGAGGCCATCTCCGAGCGCTCCTGATCCCGTCCCATCATCGATCGCCGCCCTCCGGCTCCACGCCGGACGGCGGCGATCGGTGTACGGAAACCGCAGCTCAGCCGGTCAGCGGCACGGTCTCGCCACGCAGGATGGTGCGCACCCCCGACACCAGCCCGCGCCGCTTGGCCTCCTCGACGAAGTGCCGCAGCGGCGACCGGAACACCGGGTAGTCGTCGTAGTGGATCGGCACGGTCAGCTTCGGCCGGATCAGCTCGACCAGGTCGGCGCCCTGCTTCGCGTCCATGGTGAGCAGGATGCCGGCGATCCGGGTGCCGCCCAGGTGGATCAGCATCGCGTCGATGTCCGGGAAGCGCTGCGGGATCTCGGCGAGCTGCGGGCGGCGCAGGGTGTCCCCGGTGACGTAGAGGCGGAACCGGCGCGTCCCGTCCCGGTCCAGGTCGATCATCGTGCCCATCACGTCGGGCAGCAGCCGGTCCAGCGCCCCCGGACCGTGCTGACCGGGCAACGAGGTTAGCCGCAGGGTGCTGGAACCCCGACTGAACTCCCGTGACCGCCAGGTGGGCAGCCCTTCGGCCGCCCGGAATCCCCACTTGCGCAGCTTCCGCTCGGCCGCCTGGGTGGTGATGATCGGCAGCTCGCGGTCGAGCCCCTTGCGGGCCACCCGGTCGAAGTGGTCGCCGTGCAGGTGGGACAGGACCACCGCGTCCAGCGCGGGCAGTTCGGGGATGGTCAGCGCCGGCTCGGTGCTGCGGCGGGACCACAGGCCCTTGCCCAGGTACGCCCGCTGGCCCCGGTGCAGGAAGTTCGGATCGGTCAACAGGGTGAAGCCCCCGATCCGGAGCACCGTCGTCGCGGTGCCGATGAACGTCACGTTTGGCTGATCCGTATCCACGTGTCCCACCTCCACCCGGCCGGTACCCGGGACGGGCGCGGCCATGCGGCCCGCCGCCCTACCGACCGGACGGCTCCTCAGCGGACCCGGCGCTGTGGCTCTCCTCGGCCGGCCCGTCCCCGGCCGATTCGTCGGCCGGGGACGGGCCGGCCGGTCCGTCCCCGGCCGACCCGGTCGGTCCGTCGCCGGTCGGCGGGAACCGCTCGACCAGGCGGGTCAGCGCGCCGTTGGCGAAGGTGGCGCCGAGCGCCGAGCCGGCGGCGATGCCCCACCCGACCGGCCCGAGCGGGGTGCAACCGAAGAACTGGCTCACCCCGGGGGTCTGCACCACCGCGCCCAGCACGCCGAGGGACACGGCGGTGGAGGCGAGCACCATCGGGCTGGTGCCGCCGGCCAGCACCGTCTGCCCGAGCTGGGTGCCGACCAGCGACACCAGCGCCACCGTGCCGGCCCGTTTGCGCCGTCCGGTGTACCGGGCGACCGTCCAGCCGGCGGTCGCGCCGAGGGTGGTGGCCGCCGCGCGCAGGCCGATCTCCCGGGTCATCGTCTCGCCGAGGGAGGTGTCCGGACCCTCGCGCAGCAGCCCGTCGGCGTGGTCGGCGCCGGGTGGCCGGACCGCGATGGCCAGCGCCGGCGCCAGGTCGGTGAGCAGGTTGACCAGGAGCAGTTGCCGCCCGGTCAACGCGGACCGGCCGGTGGCGGCGGCGGTCAGCACGCTGAACGCGATCTCGCCGAGGTTGCCGCCGACCAGGATGCTCAGCGCGTGGCGGACCGAGGACCACATCGCCCGCCCCTCGACCAGGGTGGCGATGATGGTCTCCAGCCGGTCGTCGGTGACCACCAGGTCGGCGGCGGCCCGCGCGGCGGGGGTGCCCCGCTGGCCGAGGGCGATGCCCACGTCGGCCAGCCGGATCGCCGGCGCGTCGTTGGCGCCGTCGCCGGTCATCGCGACGGTACGGCCGCACTTCTGCAACGCCTGGATGATCCGCACCTTGTGGGTGGGGGTGCAGCGGGCGACCACGTCGGTGCGGGCCAGCCGCTCGCCCAGCGCGTCGTCGTCGAGTTGGTCCAGCTCGGTGGCGGTCACCACCCGCTGCGCGTCGTGGCCGTCGCTGATGATCGAGGCGATCGCCTCGGCGGTGGCTGGATGGTCACCGGTGATCATGATGGTGTGCACGCCGGCCTGCCGGATCCGGCGCACGGCCGGGGCGGCGCTCTCGCGCACCCCGTCGGCGAGGGCGAGGAAGCCGACGAAGACCAGGTCGGCCACCTGGTCGTCGGTGACCGTCTCGGCGCCGACCCGGCACTCGGCGACGGCGAGGATCCGGTGCCCGGCCCGAGCCCGGTCGGCGAGCATCGCGTGCAGCCCGGCCCGTCCGTCGTCGTCCAGGTGCTCGTCCCGGCCACCCGGGGTACGCCAGGCGCTGCACCGAGGGAGCACCGTCTCCGGCGCTCCCTTCACGCTGAGCAGCAGCCGGTCACCGGTCCGGCCGACGGTGGCGTGGTAGCCGCGGGACGGCTCGAAGGGCAGCCCACCGACCGCCGCCCAGCCGTCCGCGCCGACCTGCTCCAGCACCCCGGCGTCGCGGGCGCCGCGCCGGACCGCCCGATCGGTGTGCTGCGGCAGCTCGTCCGGGTCGTCGGCGGCCGGGGTGGCCCGCAACGCGGCGGCGAGGGTCTGTTGCAGCCCGTCGTCGAGCCGGTCCACCGGGGCGTACCGGCCGTCGTCGCCGACGCCGGCCAGCCGCAGGCTCCCCTCGGTGAGGGTGCCGGTCTTGTCGAAGCAGAGCACGTCGACCCGGCCCAGCGCCTCGATGGTGCGTGGGTTGCGGACCAGTGCGCCGTGCTCGGCCAGCCGCCGGGCCGCGGCCAGCTGCGCGGCGCTGACCAGGAACGGCAGCCCCTCCGGCACCGAGGCCACGGCCAGGTTCGCGGCGGTCGCCGCCGTCTCCGCCAGGGGTACGCCCCGCAGCAGCCCCGCCCCGGCCACCGCGATCGCCGATCCGGCCGCCAGCGGAAGCGCCGCGTTGGTCAGCTTGCTGAGCCGGGCCTCCACCCCGCTGGCCGGCGGTGCCTGCCCGGCCAGCGCGAGGCTGCGGCCGGACTCGGTCTCGGCGCCGATCGCCACCACCACGGCGGTGCCGTGTCCGGCGGCGACGGTCGTCCCCTCGTAGAGCATCGAGTGACGGTCCGCCACGGCGGCGGCGACCACCGGCTCGACGGTCTTGCCGACCGGCAGCGACTCCCCGGTCAGCGACGACTCGTCCGCCTCCAGCCCGTCGGCGGTGAGCACCCGGCAGTCGGCCGGCACCGCGTCGCCCGGCCCGAGCGTGACCACGTCACCGGGCACCAGTTCCTCGGCGGGGAGCACCCGCTCGGCCCCGTCGCGCAGGACCCGGGCGGTGATCTCCGTACGGGAGAGCAACTCGGCCAGGGACCGTTCGGTGTTGCGCTGGTGCACCGCCCCGATCAGCGCGGAGCCGCCCACCACCCCGCCGACCAGGGCGGCGTCGACCAGCGAGCCGAACGCGGTGGAGAGCACCGCCCCGGCGACCAGCACCGGGGTGAGCGGGTTGGACAGTTCGTCCACGAAGGCGCGTAGCAGGCCGCCGCCCGCGGCGGGCCCCGCGCCCGTGCCGGCGGTGTGCCGGCGGCGCGCCTCGGCCTCGGCCAGCCCGCTGGGAGTGGTGTCGAGCTGCCGCAGCACGGTGTCCACCGGCATCAGGTGCCACGCGGTGGTGGCCGGGGTGGGCGCGCCGTCCGGGTGGGGCAGCCGGTGCGCCCGCCAGACGCCGTGGGCGAAGGCCAGCGCGGCCGCCCCGTTCACCGCCGCCAGGCTGCGGCCGGGCAGCTCCCGCCGGTCGGCGGTGAAGGCGCCCAGCGCGCCGAGGCCGGCGCCGGCCATGGCGAGCCGGATGTTCTGCCGGGTCATCCGGTGGGCCACCCCCGCCGCCTCGATGACCAGGGCCGGGATCCGCAGGTCGGTGCCGACCAGCAGGTGGGCGCCCCAGGGCGGCAGCGCCTCCGCGTCGGCGACGCCGAGGCCGCAGTCGGACGCGGCGAGCGCCGCCCGGTCACCGGACACCACCAGCACCACCGCGCCCTCGCGTTGCAGGGTGCGCACCGACTCGGCGAGGCGGTGGCCGCCGGGCAGGACGGTGTCGGCGAAGGCGTACCGCTGCGGGTCGTCGCCGGCCACGACCAGCCGTAGGCCGGCCTGCCGGGCGGCGGTGGGCAGCGCGTCGACGCCCGGCGCCGGCTCCGGCTCGACCCGGATGACGGCGGCGAGGGTGTCGTGGTGGGCGAGCCCCAGGAGCGGGGCGCCGCCCTCGCGCAGCCGGCTGCTCTCCGGGGTGTCCCCGGGATCGGTCACGTCGAGGCCGTCGAGCGGGCCGAGCCGCCAGCCGTCCGCCTCCCGCGAGCCGTCCGGGTCGTCCGGGTCGAAGAGGGCGAACGCGCGGGCGGCCACCTCGCCGGTCGCCGCGCCGCCCAGCGGGGCCAGGCCGGCGAGCACGCCCCGGGCCGAGCCCAGCACGGCCGCGTCCAGCACCACCGTGTCGATCCGGTCCAGTTGGCGCAGCACGCTGCGGTCCATCGCGATCACGCCGCGCCGGGCGAGCATCCGGCCGAGCTGCGCGGCGTACCCCTCGCGGCCGCTGCCCGGGGCCTTCGGCAGCGAGGACAGGGCGAGCGCGGCGGCGCGCTTGCCGCCGACGACCGGCACCGCGGCGGCCCCGGCCGCCGCACCGGCGGCCAGCGCCCAGCTGCTGTACCGCTCGACCGGGCCGTCGGCCTTCGGCTGGCCCCGCTCAGTGGCGGGCGAGCGGGCGACGGCCCGCTCCGGGTCGCCGGTCAGCCGCGGTTCGGCCTTGTTCCAGGCGGCGAGCTGCGCCCGCGCCTCCCCCCACTGCACGATCCGCTGCACGCTGTCCAGGGCGATGCCTGTCCAGCCGCCGGTGAGCCCCTGGACGACCGCCTCGGCCAGCGGGAACAGCACCTCGGCGCGCGGGTCGGCGCGCAGCCCCCGGTCGGCCAGCGCGTGCAGCTTCGGGTGCAGGTCGATCGCGCCCAGCAGGCCGGCCACCTCGCCGGGGACCGGGGTGAAGGGCAGGATCCGGGTGGCCGCCGAGATGGTCAGGCCGAACGCGTCGGAGGCGAGCGCGCCGAGGGTCCGGGGCGTCCGTGGCCCCTCCTCGGGCGGGTGCGGGGGCGGGATCTCCGGATCCGGCTCGTGCGGGCAGACCCGTTCGGTGCGGGCCACCGTGGCGATCAGGTCGCGCAGCCGGGGCTTCGGCTCCTCGACGGCCACCACCACCCGGCCGGACGGCGCGTTGACCCGGGCCCAGGTCACCCCGGGCATCCGTTCCAGCTCCGTCTCGACCTGCCGGGCCAGCCGGTCGCCGCCGTCCTGGCAGACGCCGTGCACCTCGATGTGGTGCCGTCCGCCGCGCGACCAGACCCGGCGCTGGGTCAGACCGACCGCGCGGACCAGCCGCGACGCGGCCGAGCCGACGGTACGGGACGCGTCGGCGACCAGCGGTGGCACCGGTGGGAGCACGCGGTCGGCGACCCGGCCCAGCGCCGTCATCGAGCGGTACGGCCGAGCCGCCGGCCCCGCTCCCCGCCGTGCCCGCCGCTGCTGCCGTACGCCATCTCGCCTCCCGCGCTCGTCAGGCGGCCTGGCTTCCCGGCGAGCCGCCCGTTATGCCGTCGGAAGGAGGGAAGTTTGCGCCGGTGGGGGGCGGCGGTGGCCAGGAGATGGTCCGCGCGTACACCCGCCGGGTGCAGGTCCCGATGATGGGCGAGATGGCGGTGCCGCCGCCGGACAAGCTCGCCTACTACGCGGGGCTCGGGGTGCTGGCCGCCCTCCAGGTGATCGAGTGGCCTCTGGCGCTGGTGATAACCGCCGGTCACGTCCTCGCCGACCAGCACATGTCCGGCCTGGCCAAGGGGCTCGGCGAGGCGTTGCAGTCGGCCTGACGAGACCGGGCTCACGGTTGACCTCAACCCGGGTTGAGGTCGCAGGCTGAGCCCATGTCGATCACATCTCGCCGGGCCCGGTCGGGCCGGTGACGGCCACCGCCACGCCGCCGGTCGCCCCGGCCGCCCGCCTGTACGACCCGCGCCTGCGGGCGATGACGGTGGGCAGCGTCGCCCTGGTCTCCCTGCTGGCGTTCGAGGCGCTGGCGGTCGGCACCGCGATGCCCACGGTCGCCCGGGCGCTGGACGGTCTCGCCCTGTACGCGCTGGCCTTCGGTGGCACGTTCGCCGCCGGGGTGCTCGCGATGGTGCTCTCCGGCATCTGGTGCGACGCCCGGGGTCCCCGGGTGCCGATGTGGAGCGGGGTCGGGCTCTTCGTGGCCGGGCTGCTGCTGGCCGGCACCGCCACCGCCATGGGGCAGCTCGTCGTCGGCCGGGCCGTGCAGGGCTTCGGCTCCGGGCTGCTCTCGGTCGCGCTGTACGTGGTGGTCGGGCAGGCGTACCCGGAGGAACTGCGCCGGCGGGTGTTCGCGGCGTTCGCCGCCGCCTGGGTCGTACCGTCGCTGGTCGGGCCGGCGGTGGCCGGGCTGATCGTGGAGCACCTGGGGTGGCGCTGGGTCTTCCTCGTGGTGCCGGCGGTCGCGGTCCCGGCGGCGCTGCTGGTCCACTCCGGCCTGCGCACCCTGCCCGCGCCGGTCGGTGGTCGGGCGCCCGCGGGGGCGCTGGCGAGGATCGGCTGGGCGGCCGGGGCGGGGGTGAGCGCCGCACTGCTGCACCACGGGGGGCAGCAGCGCGGCGCGCTCGCCGTACCGCTGGTGGTGCTGGCGCTGGTCGGCCTGGCCTGCTGCGCGCCCCGGCTGCTGCCGGCGGGGTTCCTGCGGGCGGCGCGTGGGCTGCCCACCGTGATCGGCCTGCGCGGTCTGGCCTCGGCGGCGTTCACCGGCGCCGAGGTGATGATCCCGCTGATGCTCTCCCGCGAGCGTGGCTTCACGCCGACCGCCGCGGGTCTGGTGCTCACCGTCGGGGCGGTCTCGTGGTCGGCCGGCTCCTGGTTGCAGGGGCGGCTGCCGACGCCCCGCTCCTCGGCGGCGTTCCCCCGGGCCGGGCTGGCCTGCATCACGGTGGGGACCGCGACGGTCGCGCTGGCGGTCGCCCCGGCCGTGCCGGTGGCGGTCGCGGTGGCGGGCTGGGCGGTGGCCGGCACCGGGATGGGCCTGCTCTTCCCGTCCCTGTCGGTGCTCACCCTGGACCTGTCCGCCCCCGGTGAGCAGGGGCGCAACAGCTCGTCGCTGCAACTGGGCGACTCGCTCTTCGCCGCCACGGTGCTGGCGCTCACCGGGACCGTGCTGGCCGCCGGGGCGGCGCCCGGTCCGGTCGACTACGCGGGGATGCTGGCGGTCGCGGCGGGCTGCGGCCTGCTAGGACTGCTGCTCGTCGGGCGGGTGGTGCCCGCCGTACCCCGCTGACCCGCCGCGCCTCGCCGGCGGTCGGGTGATGCGGCGAATCGGCCCTGGCCGGCGGGGTGGGCCGGGAGGATGGGAAGGCGATGAGCTTCCTGACCGTCCTGCCGTTGGCCGTGGTCATGGTGGCCGGCACGCAACTGGTCGCGGCGGTCTTCCTCGCCTCCGGCGAGCGCCCGCGGCAGGCCTCGCTGGGCTTCCTGGCCGGCGCGGCGGTCGTGGTGGTCGCCGGTACGACGACCGCCTGGCTGGTCACCCGGCGCGTGACCGGCCTCGCCGAGGACGTCGGGGCCGGCCCTCGTGAGGAGATCAGGACCGCCATCGGCCAGGTGGCGCTGGCGCTGCTCGTGGCGCTGGCCGCGGTGGTGTTCCTGCGCCGGCACTCGAAAGGTCAGCCGGCCTGGATGAGCCGGCTGCGGCACGCGGGCCCCGGGTACGCGTTCCGGCTCGGCCTATTGATCATGGTGGCGATGCCCGTCGACGACCTCACCATGGCCACCGTGGGGGCGAACGTCGTCCGGTACGACCTGCCCTGGTGGCACCTGGTGCCGTTCGTGCTGCTCACCCTGCTGCTGCTCGCCCTGCCGTTGCTGGCGCTGCTGCTGCTCGGTCGGCGGGCCGAGCGCGCGCTGCCGAGGATGCGGAACTGGGCCGACCGCCACTCCTGGATCGTCAGCGAGATCGTCGTCGCCTTCTTCATCCTGATGACCGGGGCCGACCTGATCAGGTGACGTCACGATCGGCCCGCCAGTTCCGTCGAGCTGTCGACCGAAGGGAGTCGGGAATGAAGGTGCTGGTCACCGGTGCCGGTGGCACGCTCGGGCGGGCGGTGCTGCCCCGGCTGCGGGCGGACGGGTTCGACGTGCGGGCGATGAGCCGGCGGCCCCGGCACGACCCGGCGGCGGAGTGGGTCGTCGCCGACGTGGAGACCGGGGTCGGGCTGGCCGAGGCGGTGGACGGCGTGGACGCGGTGCTGCACCTGGCGTCGCTGCCGAACAGTCGGCGTACCCACCGGGTGGACGTGCTGGGCACCCGTGACCTGGCCGTCGCCGCCGGGGCAGCCGGCGTCGCCCACCTGGTGTACGTCTCGATCGTCGGCGTCGACCGGGTGCCCTACGCCTACTACCGGCACAAGCTGGCCGCCGAGCGGGTGGTGGCGGCCGGCCCGGTGCCCTGGACCGTGCTGCGGGCCACCCAGTTCCCGCCGTTCCTCGACGCGCTGCTGCGGACGGCGAGTCGGCTCGGCCCGGTGATCGGCGACCCGGCGGTGCTCGCCCAGCCCGTCGACCAGCACGAGGTCGCCGGCCGGCTCAGCGAACGGCTCACCGCCGGCCCGCTGGGCGGCACCGAGGAGTACGGCGGTCCGCAGGTGCTCCGCTTCGACGAGGCGGTCCGCGCCTGGCGGGCGGCCCGGGGCTCGCGCCGGCCGTTGCTGCCGGTGCGGATTCCCGGCCGGCTGGGTAGCGCGCTGCGCGCGGGCGGGCTGACCACCACGGCCACCCCGACGGGCCGGCGGACCTGGGCGGATCACCTCGCTGACACGTACGGGGGAACCGGCCGGAGATGAAACCTCCCGCCGTTCACGTTCGCCTTACCGTGGCGCCATGTTCATCGTCATCGCCACCGTCATCCTCTACGTCTTCGGGTTCGTCTTCCTCTACGGCGTGATCCGGCTCGCCGTCCGGCACGGGATGGAGGACCTGGAGGCCCGCCGGCCGCAGGTGCTGCGGGCCGCCCAGTCGGCCTCCGTCGACGACCGCGCCTTCATGCGCGAGAACGCCTTCCTCAGCGGTAGCTGAGCCGCCGTTCCGGGCCGGCGTGATCCACCCCGTTTGCGGCGTGTCGCGGCTTCGGCAGCGTGGGACACCGCGACACGCCGCAAGCGGGGTGGATCAACCCCGCCGGCCGGCGGGCGGATCAGTGCGGCGGGTGCGAGGATCGCAACCGTGATGGGGACGTTGAAGACCGAGCCTGCCCGCACCCGAACCGACCTGCTGGCGTCGCCGGTCGCCGCCGCGTTGGCGCAGTGGCCGGTCGAGGCTCCGGTGGACGTCGAGGACGTGCTGGTCGCCCCGATCGACGCGACGCTCGCCGACACCGCCGCCTTCTGCGCGGCGTACGAGGTGGGGCTGGACGTGTCGGCGAACTGCGTCGTGGTCGCCGGCAAGCGGGAGGGGGAGATCCGCTACGCCGCCTGCGTCGTGCTCGCCACCACCCGGGCGGACGTCAACGGGGTGGTCCGGCGGGCGCTCGACGTGCGCAAGGCGAGCTTCGCCCCGATGGCCGACGCGGTCGAGTTGACCGGCATGGAGTACGGCGGGATCACCCCGATCGGCCTGCCGGAGAGCTGGCCGATCCTGGTCGACTCCCGGGTGATCGCGACTCCGCACGTGATCATCGGATCCGGTGTCCGGCACAGCAAGATCGCGCTGCCCGGCCCGGCGCTCGGCGCACTGCCCGGCGCCCGGGTCGTCGAAGGACTGGCCCGACCGGCCTAGCCGATCGGCCGGCCCAGCCGGCCCAGCTCGTCACGCCCGTCGATGTGGTTGCACGTGAAACATCACGGGGGTCGATGCCCGGTCAGGCGCCCGACTCGCGGCGCTCCACCTCGGACAGCGCGGCCAGCAGCGTCTCCGGCTCCTGCGCGCCCGTGACAGCGTATTTGCCGGCCAGCACGAAGGTGGGCACGCTGCTCACCCCGAGCTGCTGGGCGGCGGTCAGGTCGGCGGCCACCTCGCGACGCCCGACCGGGGAGTCGAGGTGGTCGCGGACCTCGGTCTCGTCCAGGCCGACCTTGCCGGCCAGCTCGACCAGCGCGTCCCGCGAGCCGAGGTCCACCCCGTGGGTGAAGTGCGCCGCGTAGAGGGCCTCGACCATCTCCTCGGCCAGGCCGCGCTCGGTGGCGTACCGGATCAGCCGGTGCGCCTCGAAGGTGTTGGCCTGCACCGCGCGGTCGAAGCGCAGGTCCAGCCCCACCCCGGCCGCGACCTGGGTGACCTGGGCGAACATCGCCGCCGCCCGCTCCCGGCCACCGAACTTCGCGGCCAGCGCCTCGACCAGCGGCTTCGGCTCGGTCACCGGCGTGGGGTCGAGCTGGAAGGGGCGGTAGCGGACGGTCACGTGACCGCCGTACGACGCCAACGCCTGCTCCAGCCGGCGCTTGCCGATCCAGCACCAGGGGCAGACCACGTCGGCGTAGATCTCGATCTCCATAACCGGGCTGAACACCCAGCTCAGCCCGCTTGTTCCCGGACCTGGCGCTTGAGTCGGGCCAGGATGGCGGTGCCGCCGCGCACCCGCAGCGGGCTGATCGCCTGGGCCAACCCCATCCGCTGGTAGAGGTCGTCCGGCACGGCCAGCACCTGCTCGGTGCTCGCCCCGTCCAGGCCCTCGGCGAGGATGCCGGCGAAGGCGCGGGTGGTGGGCGCCTCCGGCGGGCAGTCGAAGATCGTGCTCACCGTCCGATCCGCGTTGACCTCGGCGCGGAGGAAGAACGAGGTCTGGCACTCGGGCACCTGTTCCATGCCCTCCCGGTCCACGCCCGGCGGCAGGGGCGGGATGACGTCGGCGTATTCGAGCAGCATCTCCAGCACCACGTCGCGGGGTGCGGCGGCGAACTCCTCGACGATCTCGGCCAGCTTCGTCGGCATCTCGGGCATCCCGCCAGGCTACCGCCGCCCGCCCGGGACGCCCGGCGGTCGGCGATCGGCGGCCCGGCTTCCGGTGACGAAGGTCGCGGCCGGCGGCCATCGACCCGGCACCGCCACGCCCACGAGAGCGAGGGGCACCGGGTCGATCACGGGTCAGGCGTTCGGCGCCGCCTCGCTGATGTCGGCCAGCGCCGAGGTCGGGTCGAGCTGCATGGCCAGGTCGCCCAGGGAGACGATGCCCACCAGCTTGCGCTCGTTGTCGCAGACCAGCACCCGCCGGATGTTGCGCTCGCGCATCAGCGACGCCGCCTCCGAGGCGGTCGAGTGCTGCTCGATCATCACCACCTCCCGCGTGGTGATCGAGCCGATGGTGGTGGCCGACGGGTCGCTGCGCTCGGCCACCGCCCGCACCACGATGTCGCGGTCGGTCAGCACGCCGGCGAGGGTGGCGCCGTCGGTGACCACCACGTCGCCGATGTCCGCCTCCTTCATCACCCTGGCCGCCTCGTCCAGGGTGGTCTCCGCCGACAGGTAGACCACCTGCTTCGTCATCACGTCACTGACCCGGTACATGAGAGCCTCCGAAAACACCCTTGGTCGATCCCGCAGCGGTACCCGGTGGCGCGCCGGCTACACCCGGTTGCCGAGTGCGCGGCCCACCTCGTCGACCAGCCGCTCGACCAGCCCTTCCACCGGCAGCTCCACCCGCTCGTCGCCGGCCCGGTCGCGCAGCTCGACGTACCCGTCGGCGAGCCGGCGGCCGACCACGACGGCGCGCGGGATGCCGATCAGCTCCGCGTCGGTGAACTTCACCCCGGCGGAGACGTTCACCCGGTCGTCGACCAGCACCCGCAGGCCGGCGGCGGACAGCCGCCCGCCGAGGTCGAGCGCCGCGTCGAGCTGCGGCCCCTTGCCGGTGGCGATCAGGTGTACGTCGACCGGCGCGATCGCCGCCGGCCAGCGGAGTCCCCGCTCGTCGTGGTGCTGTTCGGCGATCGCGGCCACCGCCCGGGAGACCCCGATGCCGTAGCAGCCCATGGTCGGCCGGACCGGCTTCCCGGCCGAGCCCAGCACGTCGAGCGCGAAGGCGTCGGTGTAGCGGCGGCCGAGCTGGAAGATGTGCCCGATCTCGATGCCCCGGCGCATGGTGAGCTCACCCGTGCCGCAGGCCGGGCAGGGGTCGCCGGGGCGCACCTCGGCCGCCTCGATGGTGCCGTCCGGGGTGAAGTCGCGGCCGGCGACCACGTTGGTGGCGTGCCGGCCCGGCTCGTTGGCGCCGGTCAGCCAGGCGGTGCCGGTGACCACCCGCGGGTCGACCAGGTAGCGGATGCCGAACTTCGCCATGATCTGCGGCCCGATGTAGCCGCGGACCAGCTCGGGATGGGCGGTCCAGTCGTCGAAGACGGCCACGGTGGCCGGGGCGAGGGTCGCCTCGACCCGCTTCAGGTCCACCTCCCGATCGCCGGGCAGCCCGATGACCAGCAGCTCCGACGACTCCGCGCCCGGCCGGCGCACGCTCAGCACGACGTTCTTCAGGGTGTCGGCGGCGGTCCAGTCGTCCCGGTCGGCCAGCCGGCGGGTGTTCGCCAGCTCGACCAGCGAGGCGATGGTGGGTGTCTCCGGGGTGTCGTGGACCTCGCTGGCCCGCTGCGCGTCCGGGTCCGTGGCGGCCGGGGCGGGGGTGGTCACCGCCTCGGTGTTCGCCGCGTAGTCGCATTCCGTGCAACCGACGAAGGTGTCCTCGCCGACCTGCGTCGCGGCCAGGAACTCCTCCGACGCCGAGCCGCCCATCGCCCCGGACGTCGCGTGCACCACCGTGTAGTCGAGCCCCAGCCGGTCGAAGACCCGCCGGTACGCCGCCCGGTGCCGCTCGTACGACTCCTGGAGGCCGGCCTCGTCGAGGTCGAACGAGTAGGCGTCCTTCATCAGGAACTCGCGCCCACGCAGCAGTCCGGCCCGGGGCCGGGCCTCGTCGCGGAACTTCGTCTGGATCTGGAACAGCGTCACCGGGAAGTCCCGGTACGAGGTGAAGAGGTCCTTCACCAGCAGGGTGGCCATCTCCTCGTGCGTCGGGGCGAGCAGGTGCTCGGCGCCCTTGCGGTCGGCCAGGGTGAAGATGTCGTCGCCGTACTCGGTCCACCGGCCGCTGGTCCGGTAGGGCTCGGCCGGCAGCAGCGCCGGGAAGTGCACCTCCTGGTCGCCGATGCCGGTCATCTCCGACCGGACGATCTCGGTGACCCGGTCCAGCACGAGCTTGCCCAGCGGCAGCCAGGTGTAGCCGCCCGGCGCGGCGCGACGGATGTAACCGGCGCGCAGCAGGAGCCGGTGGCTCGGCACCTCCGCGTCCGCCGGATCCTCGCGCAGGGTCCGCAGCAGCAGGGTCGACGTACGTAGCAGCATCAGCGCAGCGTACGACCGGCGCGGCGGGGCCGGCGACGCCATTACCCGGGTCGGTGCCGAAACTTGTCGCGTACATCGGTCGCCCGGACGGCAACCCGGCGACCCCGGGGTGGCGTCTGGAAGAGCATCAACGACTACCCCAAGGATCGGCTCGTGTGGACCCTCTCCTGAGTGAGTTCGACTCGTTCGTCCGTACCCGGACGCCGGCGCTGCTGCGCTCGGCCTACCTGCTGACCGGTGACCAGCACCTCGCTGAGGATCTGGTCCAGTCGGCACTCGCCCGTACCCACCGCTCGTGGGGCCGGCTGCACGACAGCGGCAACGCCGAGGCGTACACCCGCAAGATCATGTATCACCTGCAGGTCTCCTGGTGGCGACGCCGGCGGGTGCCCGAGTCGATGACGGGCGAGCTGCCCGAACCACGCGGAGGCGACTCGGGCCCCGACCACGCCCACCAGACCACCCTGCGGCTGACCCTGCGGGCCGCCCTGGCCAAGCTCTCCCCGAAGCAGCGGGCCGTGCTGGTGCTGCGCTTCTTCGAGGACCGCACCGAGGCCGAGGCCGCCGAGCTGCTCGGCGTCACCGTCGGCACCGTCAAGAGCCAGACCTCCAAGGCACTGGCCAAGCTGCGCATCGTCGCACCCGAACTCGCCGAGCTGTACGTCCTGGAAGGAAGCGCCCGATGAACGACCAGCGTCTCCGGCTCGACCTCGCCGACCTGGCGGAGGAGGTCACCCCGGTCGACCTGCGGGACCGCGCCCTGCGGACGTCCCGCCGGATCGGCATCCAGCGCGCGATCGCCACCTCGGCCGCGGCGGTGGTGCTGTTCGGCGCGGCCACCGGCACCGCGTTCGCGTTCCTGCCGAACCGGGGTGCCGACCCGATCCCCGGCACCACGCCGCCGGTCACCGCCAGCCCGTCGCCCACCGCGTCCCCGACCCCGTCGCCCTCCGGCAGCCCGTCGATCGCCCCGCCGGCCACGTCGACCAGCAGCCAGCCCGCCAGCAGCGCCACCTTCGGCCGGCTCCACTACGGCCCGGTCAGCTCGGGCGGGGCCGACACCGCCCACCTCTACTCGTGGACGCCGGGTGGCACCCCCGTCCGGCGGCTCGCCCTGCCGGTAAACCCGGCGCAGCTCAACGCCGCTGTCTCGCCGGACGGCCGCCGGGTGGCCTGGGTGGAGGACGGCGGCGCGCTGTGGACCTCCGCCCTGGACGGCTCCGGCAAGCGCAAGCTCCACGACCTGGTCGACAACATGTGCTGGTCGCCCACCTGGTCGCCGAACTCCCGGCAGCTCACCGTGCGGCTGGGCGCGGCGGACGGCAGCTTCTCCAAGGCCGGCCTGCTGGACGTGTCGTCCGGTGCTTTCACCGAGGTGGCCGGCTTCGACGGCTGCCACCCGGTCTGGGCCGCCAACGGCACGGTGGCCTTCGCCGACGGCTCGAACGGCACCGTCGTCGTCACCGACCGCACCGGCGCCGGGCGGCGCACCATCCCGGGCCTCGGCAGCAAGGGCAGCCGGTACGTCTGCTTCGACGTCGCCAGCATCTCCCCCGACGGGCGGCGGATCGCGCTGTACCGGATCGACCGCGACGGCACCTATGGCGACGCGGCTCGCAGTCTGTCGGCCAACGCCGTGCTCGACACCCGGACGGGCAATGTGGTGACCCTGCCGCTGGGTGGCCGCGAACTGCGGCAGGCGTACTTCCAGGCGGACGGCTCGCTGGTGGCCCGGGTGCGCAGCGGCGGCCGGTACACCCTGATCCTCGTCGACAAGGCCGGGAAGAAGGTCGCCGAGAAGCCGGAGCCGAGCAGCCTGGCGTCCATGCAGATCATCGCCGCCGTGGACTGACCCATCGGGTACGACAGGGGCGGGCCGTCCTCCGGGGCGGCCCGCCCTCGTCGGGTCAGGGATCGGAGCCTCCGCCCTGGTGAGCTGTCGGGCACGATCTGCTCCGGCCACACATGCACCCGGCCCCAACCATCGAACCGACCGCAGGCGTCTTGTCTGGTGAGGGGGTGGGCATGACCGAGACGTTCCACGAGTTCGTGGTGCACCGTTCGCCGGCCCTGTCCCGGACCGCCTACCTGCTCACCGGCGATCACCAGCTCGCCGAGGACCTGTTGCAGAGCGCCCTGGCCAGGACGTACCGGCACTGGCGGCGGATCCGTGGCGGCGACCCGGACGCGTACGTGCGACGGGTGATGTACCACCAGCAGGTCTCCTGGTGGCGACGCCGCCGACTGACCGAGCGGCTGGAGTCGGAACCCACCGACCGACCCGCCGCCGACCACACCGACGCCACCGCGCTGCGGCTGAGCCTGGCGGCCGCGTTGCGCCAACTCAGCCCGCGCCAGCGCGCCGTCATCGTGCTGCGGTTCTACGAGGACCTGACCGAGGCCCAGGTTGCCGACGTGCTCGGCTGCTCGGTCGGCACGGTCAAACGGCATGGCCACGACGCGGTGCGACGGCTGCGAGCCATCGCCCCCGACCTGGTCGACCGGACAGCTGAGAGGAGCCCGCGATGACGTCACGACTGCGCGAGGCCCTGCACACCGCCGCGACCGACGTTCCCGCCTATCCGGTGTACGAGCGGGCGCTCGCCACCGCCCGCCGATCCCGCCGCCGCGTGGCGCTCGCGGCCGGTGCGGCACTGATGCTGGTCGTGCTGGTCGGGCTGGTGCTGCCGCCGGGGCGTACCCCCGCGGTCGATCCAGCGGCCAACGCGGACGCTGCGCTGCCCGACCGGATCGCGCTGCCCCCGATCGGTACGCTGCACGCCACCGATCGGCCCCGCCTCGGTTCCGCGTCGGTCATCTTCAGCGGACAGGCGCCGCGCCTGCAGGGCTGGGACGAGAACGGGATCGTCGGGATCGTCAGCGCCGACTCCGACCGGTACCGGATCATGTCCATCGGCTACGAGGCTCCGGCCGGCGAGAAGATCCTGCTCTCCGCCGACGGCCGGTACGTGGCCAGGCCGGCCGGGTCGCAGGACGACCCGCGCATCGACATCGTCGACCTGGTTGCCGGCCGCACTCGGCGACTGCCCAGCAAGGTCGCCGACAGCGTGTCGACCGTCCCGCTGGCGTGGTCGCCGGATGGTGGGCACCTGGTGGTCCGCGACGACAAGCCGGTGGCTTTCAACGGCGCGACCTACACCTCCGTGCTGAGCCTCGTGACGCTCGACGGCGAACGGTGGACCCAGTTCGCCGACGGTGCTCAGGAAGCACACTTCGGCTCCGCGGTTGCCTTCGCCCCGAACGGGACCCGGCTGGCTTACCAGTACGGACGCAGGGTGGCCGTCACCGATCTGGACGGCCGGGAAATATCCTCGTTCGGGCTGCCCGCCGAGTCCTGGCTCGGCGGCAAAGGGGCGTGGACGGAGGATGGGGCTCTGACGCTCGTCACCCGGCAGGGCGGTAGCACCACCTGGAGCCTGCGCCGGGTCGATCCTCGCACCGGTCGGGACACCGACCCGCTCCGCCTGCCCGGCGTGACCGGCGTGACCGCGATCCGGCTGCTCGGCTGGGGCCCGGACGGGTCGGCGGTGGTGGTGGCGTACCAGCCCGAACCGCTGTCTCCGGACCGGTTCGACCAGCCCCTGGAGATGGACCAGCGCACGGCGTATCCCAACGTCCGCAGTGTGCGGGTGCTGGCGTTGTCGCCGGGGGCCGCCGCGCCGCGCGCCATGATGACCGCCCCGGAGCAGGTGCTCGCCGTCGACGTGGCCGACGGCGTGATCAGCGGCGGGCGCATCCGCGACGCGAGGCCGCCGGGCGGGGTGGGAGGCCGGTTCTGGTTCTGGACGGTTCTCATCACCGTCCTGGTGACCGGCATTGCCGCGTACCGTGGTCGGGAGGGACTGTCTCGGTGGATCAATGAACGGCAGGCTTCCCGATCACCAGAGCTTTCGTGATCCGTCCCGGCAGCGAGCGCGGCCGGTTGTCTAGCCTTGGGCATGCTCGACGGTGGCTCCCGCAAGCGAAACCAGCCCGCACCGCCCCACGTGATCTTCGAGGCACTGACGGAGCCGAATCACGATCCGGCTCGCCCCTGGTTGCTGCTGCTCGATGACGAGGATCGACCGCAAACGCTGAGCATCGAGGTACCGCACCTCGTCGTGTGGTCTTCGATCTGGCGGAAGCGGCCGGACGCGAGGGTACGGTTCGACCTCCTGCCCGGCGGCGGAGGCGGGACAGACCTGCGTTGGACCCTGTTCCTGGCCGAGCCGCTGCCGGAGCCGGCGCTGTTAGGGCACATGCGTAAGCGACTCAACCAGCTGATCAACGCGAACCTGCGATTCACGTTCGGTCAGTAGGTGGGCAGGCCCCGACTGTCAGTTCTGCTTGGTGGAGTTGACGAAGGCGCGCCAGGTCTGCGGGTCGAAGGTGAGCACCGGGCCGGCCGGGTCCTTGCTGTCGCGGACGCCGACGACGCCGGACAGGTTGTCGGCCACCTCCACGCACTCGCCCTGAGCACTGCGGGTGGACTTGCGCCAGGTAGCGCCGGTCAGGTCCATGACGTCATCACTTCCTTCATCAGCAGGGTCGACTGCCGGCGAGGCAGGGCCTCGCTGCGGACGCTCTCCCACCTCGCCAGCAGGATAGCCACATCGTCATCGGTATCGACCACTACGCCGCCGAGCTGGTTCTCCAGGTGACCAACCCATCCGCCGTCCGTGGTTCGCGCCAGGGTGAATGGCCCGGCTAGTCCAACATGCACGCTGACCTCGGCCGGGATGACGTGGACGCTGATGTGCGGGCGATCAACGCACTCGATGAGGTGCGCGATCTGCTGGGTCATGAGCCCTCGGAAGCCTTCGTCGGCACGACGGAGAACGACTTCCTCGATCACGGCCACGAACTGAGGTGCTTCCGTCCGCAGGAGAATGGCCTGCCGATCCATTCGGACTGCCAGCCGCTTCTCCACCTCGTCGTCGCTCAGAATGTCGTTCGTTCGGATCACCGCGCGGGCATAGTTCTCCGTCTGTAGCAGGCCGGGAATGATGCTCGGCTGGTAGCAGCGGAGCTGCTGCGCCTGCCGCTCCGCCTCCAGCCACGGCCGGAACCAGCTCGGCTGCCCGTCCCGCTCCGCGAGCTTGAGCAGCGACGTCAACAGCCCACCCGTGCCCAGCACCTCGTCCGCCCGCTTGAGGAAGAACCGGTCGAGCGGGCGCTGGCCCAGCTCGACTGCGGAGACCTGGGAACCCGAGAAGTGGACGAGTTTCCCGAACTCCTCCTGACTCAGCTCGGCGTTCACCCGCAGCCGGCGTAGTTGGGACCGGATCAGCTCGGCGGTCGGCTCGCCTTCCACACTTCCTCCACGATTCCCTCGGCGTCTCCACGGCCCGTCCCCGTGGCCGGAAGAGCTGACCGGACCTCGCCCCGGCCGGCGTCGATGCCTTCCGACGGTAGTCGCGTCCTCACCAGACTGTCACCTAGCGGGTCGCCTGCCGTCCGGCCCGCTCCGGGGCCGCCCGTGACCCCCCGTGCAGGGGCGGCCCCGCCCCACGTCCGAAGGAGGTCGAGATGCGCCAACCGTTTCACTGGCTACGGTGCTGGGCCGCGCGGGCGAACGGGAGCGGCCGATGATCTTCAGCCAACTCCCGGTACCCCGCCTCGGCCCGCACGCCGATCGGCCTCGCGCGTACCCGCCGGACCGCCCACCGCACCTGCCGATCCGCCCGCTCTGGGTGTGCCGCGGCTGCGGCCTGCCGTGGCCCTGCGCCGAGGCTCGGCTGCTCCTCAAGATCGAGTACGCCGATCAGCCGGTCGAGCTGGCCATCTACCTCTCCGGGCTCTATCACGAGGCCACCCACGACCTGTTCCAGCTGAACCCGCACGACGGGCCCACTCCACGGGACCTGTTCGCCCGGTTCGTCGCGTGGGGGCCGTACCGGCGGCCGATCGTCGAGCCTCCGGACGACGACCGGTGAGCTGACCGGATCGGTTCGCTGGTGGAACCGGATCGATGACCTCCGCCACGTTCGCCCGACGGGTGGCAGCGCCGGGAACCGACCCGGTGACAGACTGGTCGCCGCAGGCAACGAAGACGTTAGGGAGGCGGCGTGCGCTGGCGCAGCTTCGTCGCGGTGGGGGACAGCTTCACCGAGGGCATGGACGACGCGTACCCGGACGGCACCTACCGCGGGTGGGCCGACCTGGTGGCGACCCGACTGGCCGCCGAGGCCGGCCCGGACTTCGGGTACGCCAACCTGGCGATCCGGGGCCGGCTCTTTCCCAGTGTGGTGGCCGAGCAGGTGCCCGCCGCGCTGGCGATGAAGCCGGATCTGATCAGCTTCGCGGCCGGCGGCAACGATGCGCTGCGCCGCAACTTCGACCCGGACACCCTGGTCACCCGCTTCGACGACGTGGTGCGGCAGCTCCGCTCCGGCGGCGCCGACGTGATCCTGTTCCGGTTCGCCGACGTGATGGCGCGGCTGCCCGGCCAGCGCCTCGTCGCTCCCCGGATGGAGCTGATGAACCGGGCGGTCGGCGAGACCGCCGAGCGGCACGGCGCGATCCTGGTCGACCTGTACGCCGACGACACCTTCCTCAACCCGATGCTGTGGAGCACCGACCGGCTGCACCTGTCGGCCGCCGGGCACCGGCGGGTCGCCGCCCAGGTGCTGACGGCGCTGGGGGTGGGCTGCGACGAGGAGTGGCTGCTGGTCCCGGCGCAGCCGGCTCCCACGCCCTGGCTGGCCGCTCGCGCCGCCGACCTGCGCTGGGCCGGCCAGCACCTGGCCCCGTGGATCAAGCGGCGGCTCACCGGGCGGTCCTCCGGCGACACCGTCACCGCCAAGCGCCCGCTGCTCGGGCCGGTCAGCGACTGACCGTGCGGACCATCCACGCCGCCACGCTGCTGCGGTCGACGCCGGACGACGAGCCGGTCCCCGGCCGCGCGGTGCTCGTCACCGGGAACCGGATCGAGGCGGTCGCGCCGCTCGACGAGCTGACGGAGGCGTACCCGCAGGCGCGGGTGCGGCGGTGGGCCGGCACCCTCGGGCCGGCGCTGGTGCACGACGGGCCCCTGCCGCCCGCACCGAGCCCGCGCGAGCGGGTGCACGCGCTGTTCCGGCTCGGCGTCGCCGCGGTGCTCGCCGCGCACGTCACCGAGCCGGAGCTGCGGGCCGCCGCCGCCCGCAACGACGTCGTGGTGCTCGACCGGGTACGCCCGCCGGCGCTGGTGCCGGCCGGCCGCGCCGACCTGGCCGTCTTCGCCGCCGACGGCACCTGCCTCGCCACGGTGGTCGCCGGCCGCCTGGTGCACCGCCGGGCCTGACCGGCGCGCCGGAGCGTGGACTGCTCCGGGCGCCAGGACCAGGCGTCGGTGCCGACGGGTCGACGGTTGTCGACCGAGCCGGGGCCGGATCAGGAGAACCAGGTCCAGGTGCGGTCGACGCCCGAGCCGACGCCGACGATCCGCCAGACGCCGTCGCCCTGGAGCACGAGCGTGCCGTCGGTCAGCCTCCCCACCTGCACCACGCTGCTGCCGCTGTGGGCGAGGGCGTCCCGCAGCGCCGGCTGGTCTACATAGCCGCCGTCCACCCAGAAGCCGACCCGCCCGTGGCTGTTGGCGAAGATGGCACCGTCGCCAGCAGCGGCGAACCCGCCGTTGACGGGGGCATGTGGCATCCCCGGTCGCGGCTGCCACTGGTCACCGACCAACCGCCAGACGGCACCCCGCCGATCGTCCACGAGCCAGGCGTCACCCCCGTCGGGTGACACGGTGAGGGTCGCCGAGGCGGTGAGGGGAGGCAGCTTCCGCCAGGTCGCCGCCCCGTCGGCGGAGACCACGACGGTCGCCTGCCCGTCCCTGAGGCTGGCCAACCAGAGCCGGCCGTCGCCGCCCTCGACCAGATCGACCCGGGTGTTCGTGTCGAGGGCCAGCGGCGGCTGCGTCCGGACCGGTACGCGGCCGAGTCGGGCGAGGTGGAACCGGTCGCAGTCCTCGCCGCGCGCCTCCTGCTCAGCCGGGCAGGCCAGCCGGAAGCCGCTGGGCGTCTCCGCAACCGACCAGGCGTCCCGGTACGGTGGCCCGCCCGGACGGCTGGTGAAGGTCTTACCGCCGTCCGTGGTCACCAGGAATCTGCCGCCCGTCGCGACGGCGAGCGTCCGCTCGTCCACCGGCATCAACTGGGCTCCGCCGTCGCCCACCGGCAGCGCTGCGCCCTGCCAGGTCGCCCCGCCGTCGGTGGTCCGCCCGAGCGTCCGCCGGCAGTCGGTCGGCGCCTCCCGGGTGCAGGTGTCGAAGAGAGCCCAACCGTGCCGCGCGTCGACGAACCGTAGGTCGACCAGCGCGCCGGCCGCTCCCGGCACCACCACCTTCCGCTCGGTGAGCCGGCCCGGGGTGGGCGTTGGTGGCGTGGGCGGCCGGTCGTCGCGCCCGGCGACGGCGAGTGCGCCCGTCGGAGCGCCCACGAGCAGGGCGACGAGCCCGGCCAGCAGGCCACGCCGCCGACGTCGGCGGGCGCGTACCCGGCGTTGGGCCGCCGCGACGCCCGGGGGCCGGAAGGTGGTCAGCGCGTCCGCCTCGAACTCGGCGAACATCTCGTCCAGGGCGGTCTCACGCATCGTGGGCCTCCTGCCGCTCGGTGAGGTGGGTGGCCAGCGCGGCGCGTCCCCGGGAGAGCCAGGAGCGGACGGTGCCCTCCGCCGCACCGACCTGCTCGGCGATCTCCCGGACGCTCAGCTGGGCCAGGTGGTGCAGCACGATCGCCCGCCGCTGCGTGGCGGGCAGGGTGGCCAGCGCCCGGGTCAGCGCCACCCGGTCGGGTTCCGGCCCGGGTACGTACTCCTCGCGCTGCCGGGCCAGGTGCCGGACGGCGGTACGCATCCGACGCAGCCGGCTGGTCGCCAGGTTCCATGCGACCCGGCGCACCCAGGCGGACGGGTCGTCGTACCCGCTGACCCGGTCCCAGCGTTCGAGCAGTCGGCAGAACGCCTCCTGGGTGAGGTCCTGCGCCTCCGCCCCGTCCCCCAGGTACGCGTGCAACTGCACCGCGATCCGGTGGAAGTGGCCCTCGTAGAGGCCGGTGAAGTCCACGGGTGGCGTGACGGCCCGGGTCGGCCCGGTGTCCGGCCGTACGGTCATGTCGATCCTCTGTGGTCGGCGGGTTCGTCCCTGTCACGTGCCGGCGGTCACATCCGCTGCACCCGATTTCCGATGGCCGGCCGCCGTGCCGGGATCCGGCGTACCTTGGAGATCATGCCTGTGCCGAGCGATCCGAATCCCCGCCTCCAGTCGTACGCCGATCCGCAGCGCCTGGTCACCACGGAGTGGCTGGCCGAGCACCTGGGCGACGAGGGCCTCGTCGTGGTGGAGTCCGACGAGGACGTGCTGCTCTACGACACCGGTCACATCCCGGGCGCCGTCAAGGTCGACTGGCACACCGAGCTGAACGACCAGGTGACCCGGGACTACCTCGACGCGAAGAGCTTCGCCGAGCTGTGCGCCGCCAAGGGCATCGGCCGCGGCGACACGGTGGTCTTCTACGGCGACAACTTCAACTGGTGGGCCGCGTACGCGCTCTGGGTCTTCTCGCTCTTCGGTCACCCGGACGTACGGCTGCTCGACGGCGGCCGGCAGAAGTGGATCGCCGAGGGGCGGGAGCTGACCCGGGAGAAGGTGACCCGTCCCCGGGCCGAGTACCCGGTGCCGCAGCGCGACGACACGCCGATCCGGGCGTACCGCGAGCAGGTGATGGCGCACGTGGCCGCCGGCCGGCCGCTGGTGGACGTCCGGTCGCCCGGCGAGTACACCGGCGAGATGCTGCACATGCCGGACTACCCGCAGGAGGGCGCGCTGCGCGGCGGGCACATCCCGGGCGCGGTCAACAAGCCGTGGAAGTCCGCCGCCAACGAGGACGGCACCTTCAAGTCCGCGGACGAGCTGCGCGCCATCTACGCCGACCAGCTCGGGCTGAGCCCGTCGGACGACGTGGTGGCGTACTGCCGGATCGGTGAGCGGTCCAGCCACACCTGGTTCGTGCTGCGGCACCTGCTCGGCTACCCGCAGGTGCGCAACTACGACGGCTCGTGGACCGAGTGGGGCAACCTGGTCCGGGCGCCCGTCGCCAAGGGCGACCAGCCGGGCGGCATCGCCGGCTGATCCCACCCGCCGCACCGACGGCCGTGGTCACCGCTGGGTGACCACGGCCGTCGTCGTCACGGGGTACGCCCGTCCGGGGCCGTCCCGGTCAGGTAGCGCTGGAGGGTGGGGCCGACCCAGCCGACCAGCTCGGCCGGCGCCGCGTCCACCATGGGCGGCAGGCCGACGATGTAGCGGGTGAAGGCCAGGCCGAGGATCTGGCTGGCCACCAGGCCGGCGCGGCGGGCGGTGGTCGCCGGGTCGGTGCCGAACCGGGCCACGACCGCGCCGAGCTGGTCGGCGAAGATGCCGCGGATCCGCTCGGCGGCACCCGGGTTGGTGCTGGCCGCCCGGAGCAGGGCGGCGAGCGTCTCGTCGCCCTCCCAGCGGTCCAGGAAGTGCCGGACCAGAACCTCGCCGAGCTGCCCGGTCGGCACGTCGGCCAGATCCGGCAGCCGCAGGTCGAACTCGGCCGCCGCCGCGAAGAGTCCCTCCTTGTTGCCGTAGTAGCGCATCACCATCGACGGGTCGATCCGGGCGTCGGCGGCGATGGCGCGGATGGTGGCGCGCTCGTATCCGTCGGCGGCGAACCGTTCCCGGGCGGCGCGCAGGATCGCGGCGCGGGTGGCGTCCGAGCGGCGGGCGGGGGTTGCGGCGGTCATGCCCCCGACTCTATGCCAACAAGCGTTGACACGGCGCTCCGACCCGGCCTAGCCTTGCCTACAAGCGTTGGCAAACACTTGTTGACATAGGAGGTGGGCCATGTTGCCCGAGCGCACCGACGTCCTGGTGGTGGGGGCCGGGCCGACCGGCCTGACCGTCGCGGCCACCCTCGCCCAGCGGGGGGTGGACGTGACCGTGGTCGACCGCGCCGCGCAACCGCCGGTCACCTCCCGGGCCGCCGTCGTGCACGCGTACACCCTGGAGATGCTGGACCGGATCGAAGCCGCCGCGCCGCTGGTGGCCCGGGGAGCGGCGTCGCACCGGTTCACCGTCCGCGACCGCGACCGGGTGCTGTTCGGCGTCGGCTTCGACGACCTGCCGAGCCGCTACCCGTACGCGCTGCTGGTCTCCCAGGCGGTCACCGAGGCCGTGCTGACCGACCGGCTCACCGCGCTCGGCGGCCGGGTCCACCGGCCGTACGAGGTGAGCAGCCTGGACCGCGACGACGCCGGCGCGGTGGTCGGGTTCGCCGACGGCGGCCGCGTCCACGCCCGGTGGGTGATCGGCGCGGACGGCATGCACAGCACCGTGCGCGAGCTGGCCGGGATCGGCTTCGGCGGACCGGCCGGCCGCGGCGAGTCGTTCGTCCTCGCCGACGTGCGGGTGCGCAGCGTGCTGCCCCGCGACGAGATCGCGCTCTTCCTGGCCCGGCCGGGGCCGCTGGTCTGGGCGCCGCTGCCGGACGGGGTGGTCCGGGTGGTCGCCTCGGTCGCCCAGGCCCCGTGCGCGCCGGACGCCGCCTACTTCCAGGCGCTGCTCGACGAGCGGGGGCCGGCCCGACGGCCGGACCGGGTCACCGACGTGATCTGGAGTTCCCGGTTCCGGATCCACCACCGGGTCGCCGACACCTACCGCGCCGGCCCGGTGCTGCTGGCCGGCGACGCCGCGCACGTGCACAGCCCGGCCGGCGGGCAGGGGATGAACCTCGGGATCTGCGACGCGGTCGCCCTCGGCGGCACCCTCGCCGACGTGGTCGCCGGCGGACCCGACACCCTGCTCGACGACTACTCGGCCGCGCGCCGACCGCTGGCCGAGGAGGTCGCCGGCTTCGCCGACCGGCTGACCCGGCTCGCCACCGTTCCGCCGGTCGCCCGCCCGCTGCGCGACCTGGTGCTCCGCGCCGTCGCCGGCGCGCCCACCGTCCGTCGGCGGCTGGCGCTGCGCCTCTCCGGACTGGCCCAGCGTCCCGGCTAGGCTGCCCCGATGACGCAGGTGTGGCGGGAGTGGGGCGACGTGCTGCTCGCCACGCTGGTCGCGGTGCCGGTGACGGTGCTGCTGGTCGCGCTGCTGGCCCGGGCCCGCGCCGCGCCGACCCGCCGGGAGGCGTGGCGGCGCAGCGCCGCCGAGGTGGGCATGGTCGCCGGGACGCTGCCCTGGGTGTGGATGATCCTCACGCCGCGCGCCGCGCCCGGCGAGGTGAAGCTGGTGCCGCTGGTCGACCTCGTCGATCTCGTCGCGGCCGGCCCACCGGCCACCGTCGTGGTCCAGGTGGTCGGCAACCTGCTGGTCTTCGCCGCGCTGGGCTTCCTCGCCCCGGTACGCTCCGCCGCCCTCGCCGGCGTCGGCCGGCTCTTCCTGCTCGGTGCCGCCGCCTCCGCGCTGGTCGAGTCCGCCCAGTACGCGCTGGACCTCGGCCGGGTCACCTCCGTCGACGACGTGCTGCTCAACGCGACCGGGGCGGCCCTGGCCGGGCTGCTGTCCCGACGGTGGTGGGCGGCGGGGCGTCGTCCGGTGCCGGCGCGGCCGGCCGCAGTGCCCGCCACGCCGCGAGCGTGACCAGCGCGAAGACCACCGCCGCCGCCCCGACCACCGGGCCCACCCCGTACGCCGCCCCGGCCAGCCCGGCGAGCGACGCGCCGACCGGCGCGGTGAGCAGTGCGGCCATCCGCTGGGTGGCACCCACCCGACCGAGCAGCGCGGTCGGCACCCGACCCTGCCCGTACGCCGCCCACAGGCTGTTCCACACCGTGCTCCCACCCGCGAAGACGGCCAGCGCGAGCCCGGCCGGCACCGGGTGCCGGGCCAGCGCGAACCCGGCCAGGGCGACGGTCTGCGCGAGGAGCACCGCGCGCAACGCGGGGGTGGTGCCGAGCCGGGCGGCCAGCCGCCCCGCCCCGAGCGCCCCGGCCAGCCCGCCGAGCACGACCGCCGCCATGAACAGCCCGTACCCGGCCGGCGGCACCCGCAGCACGTCCAGCGCGTAGAGCACCAGCACCGCCATCAGCGCGCTGATCGCCAGGTTCGTCCCCGCGCTGAGCAGGGTGATCCGCCACATCGTCGGCTCACCCCGCAGCCACCGCACCCCGTCCGCGGCCTCCCGCCACACCGAGCGCCCCGTGCTGCCGCGCTCGCGGCGGCCCTCGCGCCCGTCCGGGCCGGCGGCGGTGCCCCGTCGACCGGGACCGGGTGCCGACTGGGCGCTGCCAGGCCGGGCGCCGCGACGCCGACCGGGGCCGGCGGCGGACCGGGACAGGGCGAGGGTGAGCAGGGCGGCGAGGGCGAAGGTGGCCGCGTCCACGGTGAGCGGGACGCTCGGCGAGACCGCGAACAGCACCCCGGCGAGCGGGGCGCCGAGCAGGCCGCCGGCCAGCGCGGTGCCGGCCTGGAGGCGGCCGTTGGCGGCGGGCAGGGCCGGCGCGGGAACCAGCGCGGGCAGCAGCGCGAACGAGGCGGCGTCGAAGAGGACGCCGAGCGCGGCGAGCAGGAACGCCGTCGCCACCAGCGCCGGCACACCGGCGCCGTCCACCACCACCGCCCCGGCCAGCGCGGCGACCACGACCGCGCGCAGGCCGTCCACCAGCGCCATCGTCCGGCGGCGGTCCCAGCGGTCGGCGTACACGCCGCCGAGCAGGCCGAGCAGCAGCGGCGGGAGTAGCCCCGCGACGGTCACCACGGCCACCGCCCGGGGGTCGCGGGTCAGCGTCGCGGCCAGCAGGGCCAGCGCCGGCGTACGCAGGGCGTCGCCGAACCGGGAGGAGACGGCGGCGGACCAGAGCAGCCGGTAGTCCCGGCCGAGTGGGGTGGCGGTCATGCCGACGGACCCTGCCCTCTCGACCGGGTCGAGGGTCAAGGCGACCACGGGTCGGACAGCGTCGGTGATCACCGGTACGGTGAGCGCCGAATCCGACCGGGGAGAGCGTGTGGACCGCACCTTCCAGGTCGACCTCCGTGGCGTGGTCGATCTGCTCAGTCATCACCTCTACGGCAGCCCACGGGTGTACGTCCGGGAACTGCTCCAGAACGCCGTCGACGCGATCACCGCCCGCCGCGCCACCGAACCGGACGCCCCCGCCCGGGTACGGATCGAGCCGCCGGAGCTGACCGGCGACGGCACGCTGCGGGTGCACGACACCGGCGTCGGCCTCACCGAGGCGCAGGTGCACGAGCTGCTGGCCACCATCGGCCGCAGCTCCAAGCGCGACGAGCTGGGCTTCTCCCGGCACGAGTTCCTCGGCCAGTTCGGCATCGGCCTGCTCTCCTGTTTCCTGGTCGCCGACGAGATCCGGGTGGTCACCCGGCACGCCGACCAGCCGACCGTGCTCTGGACGGGCTGGTCCGACGGCCGGTACGCCGTCCGGCTCGCCCCGCCCGAGCAGGCCCGGCCGGAGCCCGGCACCACGGTCACGCTGGTGCCCCGCCGCGACGCCGACCAGTGGCTCGGCGTGCCGACGGTGACCGAGCTGGCCCGCCTCTACGGCAGCCTGCTGCCGGTCGACGTGCGGGTCGGCGACACCCCGACCACCGCCGGGCCGCCGCCCTGGCCGACCGCCCCCGGCGCGCCGCTGGACCGGGCGGCCCTGGTCCGGTACGCGCAGGAGACCCTCGGCTTCGTCCCGTTCGACGTGGTGCCGCTGGCGGTGCCGGAGGCCGGGCTGACCGGGGTGGCCTTCATCCTGCCCACCCCGGTGAACCCGGCGGCGCGGGCCGGGCACCGGGTCTACCTCAAGCGGATGCTGCTCACCGAGCACGCCGACGGGCTGCTGCCGGACTGGGCCTTCTTCGCCCACTGCGTGGTGGACGCCAGCGAGCTGCGGCCCACCGCCAGCCGCGAGGCGCTCTACGAGGACACCCTGCTCACCGGCACCCGGGACGCCCTCGGCGACCAGGTGCGCGGCTGGCTGGTCCGGCTGGCCAAGCACGACCCGCGCCGGCTCGCCGAGTTCCTCCAGGTGCACCACCTGGGGGTCAAGGCGCTGGCCCTGCACGACGACGAGATGCTGCGCCTGGTCGACCAGTGGTGGCCGATGGAGACCAACGTCGGCACGCTCACCCTCGCCGAGTTCCGGCAGCGCCACGGCCTGCTCCGGTACGCCGCCAGCCTCGACGAGTTCCGCCAGCTCGCCGCCGTCGCGGCGGCGCAGGACCTGGCCGTGGTCAACGGCGGCTACACGTACGACACCGAGCTGATCGAGCGGCTGCCCGCGGTGGACCGGTCGGTGCTGATCGAACGGCTGGAGCCGAGCGATCTGACCACCCGCTTCGACGCGCTCGAACCGCACGTCGAGTTGGCCCTGCGGCCGTTCCTGACCGGCGCCCAGCGGGCCCTGGAACGGCTCGGCTGCGAGGTGGTGGTCCGGGCGTACGACCCGGTCTCGCTGCCGGCGCTCTACCTGGTCAGCCGCTCGGCGGCGTTCAACGACCAGCTCGCCGCCAGTCGCGAGAAGGCCGACGAGCTGTGGGGCGGCGTGCTGGACGCGCTGGCCGCCGCCGCCCCGCCGGACCGCCCGCAGCTGGTGCTCAACCACCGCAACCCGCTGGTCCGCCGGGTCACCACGCTGACCGACCCGGAGCTGGTCGGGCTCGCCGTCGAGGCGCTCTACGGGCAGGCGCTGCTGCTCGGGCACCACCCCATCCGCGCGGCCGACGCCGCCCTGCTGAACAGTTCCTTCCTCGGCCTGCTCGGCCGGGCCGTACCTGGACGGGAGTGAACCGACCGTGAGCGACGACGACCTGTGGCGGCTGCTGCACGAGGCCCACAACATGCCGTACGGGGCGGGGCAGACCGCCGCGCTGGAACAGCTGATCCGGCGGGCCGACGCCGGCGACGACCGGCACCTCGCCTTCGCCGCCCGGATGCAGGCCACCACCGCGTACGTCTACGGCGGCGAGCCGGCGAAGTCCTTCGTGACCTTCTCCTGGTGCCTCGCCGAGTTCGACCGGGACCCGCAGCCCTACCACCAGCGCTTCGCCCACCAGCTGCTCTGGCACTTCAAGTACATGGTCAGCGCCATGCTGAAGTTCCCCGAGCTGCCGCTGGACCGCACCTACGCGGTGCTGGATGACATGGAGCGGCGGTACCGGGACACCGGGCACTCGCTCCAGGCCGTGTACAAGCACCGCTACCTGGTGGCGTCGCACCTCGGGGCGCACGACGAGGCGGCCGACTGGTACCGCCGGTGGATGACCACCCCACGCGACGCCCTCTCCGACTGCGCCGGCTGCGACCCGACCACCCAGGTGCACCACCTGTCCGAGGTGGGTCGGCACGACGAGGCGGTGGCCCTGGCCGAGCCGGTGCTCGCCGGCCGGCTCAGCTGCACCGAGCAGCCGCAGGCGATCCTCACCGCGCTGCTGCCGGCGTACCTGGGTAGCGGGCGGGGGGAAGCCGCGCGGAACGCCCACCGGGAGGCGTACCGGCGGCTGCGATCGAACCTCTCCGACCTGTGGGAGATCGCCGACCACGTCGAGTTCTGCACCCTGACCGGGAACGACGCCCGGGCCCTGGAACTCGTCGAGCGGCACCTGGACTGGCTGGACCGGGCGCCCACCCCGGCCGCGGCCATGCACTTCGCCGCCACCGCCGCGGCGGCGCTGCGGCAGGTGCCGGGCGAGTTGACCGTGCACCGCCGGGCGTTCGGCGACCGGCCGGCCGGGGAGGTGCCGGTGGGCAGCCTCGCCGCCGAGCTGACCGACGCGGCGACCGCGCTGGCCGCCCGGTTCGACGCGCGCAACGGCACGGCGTACCAGTCGGAGGTGGTCGCCCGGCGGCTCGCCGCGCAGCCCGTCGGGGAGCACCTGCCGCTCTCGGCCAGCCTGCGTCGCCGCCCGACCCGCACCCCCGAGCCGGCGCCAACCGACGTGGCCGGGGCGGAGCCGGTGCAGGTGCCGGCCGGGGCGAGCGCAGAGGAACTGCTCGCCCTCGCCGACGAGTGCTGGCGCACCCACCGCACCGACGACTGCGCCACCGTCCTCAAGGCGTACGACGAGCGGTTCGGCGGTGCCGAACTGCCGGCGGCCACCGTGGCGCGGCGGCTGGAGCTGCGCGCAGGCGAGCTGAACGACGACGGTGACCCGGCGGCCTCCATCGAGGCCAACCGGGTGGCGCTGGCCGCCTGGCGGGCGGTGCCCGACCCGGTGCGCGCACAGGTGGTGGCCGGGCGCCTCGGCGCGCTGCTCTGCATGACCGACGAGGGCGCCGAGGAGGGGCTGGCGCTGGCCCGTGAGTCGGCGGAGCAGCTCGACCGGCACGGCGACCAGCGGGAGCGGGCCGCCGCGCACGACCGGCTGGCCCTGGCGTACGTGCACCGGCAGCGCTGGGGCGACGCGCTCGACGAGATCGACCGGGCCGCCGCCGAGGCGGACGTCGACCCGTGGCTGGCGGCCCGGGTGGCGCTGCACCGCGCGCACGTCCTGGAGGAGCTGGACCGGGGCGAGGAGATGGGCGAGGCCGCCGAGCGGGCCCGCCGGCTGAGCCGCGACGTGGGTTCGGCCGGCATGCTCGTCGCCGCCTGCCTGGCGTACGCCCGCTGGGCCGACGACCCGGCCGAGGCCGTCGCCGCCTGTGACGAGGCGCTGCGGGTCGCCCCGGCGGACGCCCGGCTGGCGGTCCGGGTGGCCCGGGGCCGGGCGCTGCTCGCCGCCGACCGGGCCGCCGACGCGGTGGACGACCTGGCCGAGGCGGTGACCCTCTGCGTGGAGCAGGGCGCCGAGGGCGACGCCTTCCTGCGGTGGGAGCTGGCCAACGCCTACCGGGTGGCCGGCCGGCTGAGCGAGGCCGCCGAGGTGGCCGAGGAGGCGGTGCTCGGGCTGGACCGGCTCGGTGCCCAGGCCGAGGCGGACCGGTGCCGGCACCTGCTGGCCGGCGTCTACGAGGGCCTGGGTGAGATCGACCCGGCGCTCGCCCTGCTGGAACAGCTCGCGGAGAACCTGGACAGCCCGGACAACCTCCCGCACCGGGCGCAGGTGCTGGAGGAGGCCGGCGGCATCCTCTACGACGCCGACCGGGACGCGCTGGCCGCGCAACGGTTCGCCGCGTCGGCATCGGCGTACCGGCTGGCCGAGCTGCCGCTGGACGAGCTGCGGGCCCGGCGGCGGCAGCTGCTGGCGCTCTTCTGGTCCGGTGACCTGCCGGCCGCCTCGGCGCTCGTCGACGTGGTGGACGAGGCCGCGGCGGCGCTCACCGGGCTGCCCGAGGAGCCGCCCGTGGTGACGTACGAGCGGGCCCTCGCGGCCGAGGCGGTGGCCCGGGTGCTGACCGCCGAGGACCGTACGGTCGCGGCGCTGGACCGGCTGGACGGCGTGGCCGACCGGCTGCGGTCGATCGAGGCGTTCGGCGAGGCGGCGCAGGTCGAACTGCTCACCGGTGACCTGCTGCTGCGCGGTGACCGGCCGGCCGACGCGGAGCGCCTGCTCCGCGAGGTGCTGGGCGGGCTGCCGCCCGGCTCCCGGCCGGCCGGCCAGGCGGCCTGGCTGCTCGCCCGGGCTCTCGACGAGCTGGGCCGGTCCGCCGAGGCGGCGAAGCTGCGTGCCGACCACGGGATCGAGGAGAACTGACGGCGGTCGCCGCCCCGGGCGGCGGTGTCCGCGCTGCGTCGTCCCGGCCGGTCCGGCCCGGCCGACCCGGCCTGGTCCGGCCGTGCCGACCAGCCCGGGTTGCCCGGCCGTGCCGACTCGGCCAGGGTGGCCTGGTGGGGCGCACGCGGTGGGCCGGCGGCGGGGGCGGTGAACCGACCGACCGGTAACCGAGCCTCCACGACGGCCGGCGCGCGGTCTAGGCTTGCCCGGTGGCGGTGGAGCAGCAGGCGCGGGGCGGGGCGAACGGCGCGACGGGCGCGGGCCGACGCCGGTCCCGTCGGGACGAGATCCTGGAGATCGCGGTCGGCCTCTTCGCCGCGCGCGGCTACCACGGCGTGTCGATGGACGACATCGGCGCCGCCGCGGGCGTGACCGGGCCGGCGCTGTACCACCACTTCGCCGGCAAGGAGGCGATGCTGGTCGCCGCGCTGATCCCGGTCAGCGAGGGGCTGCTCGCCGGCGGCCGGGACCGGGCCGCCGGCCACCCGGACGACCCGCGCGGCGCGCTGGAGTCGCTGATCGACTTCCACGTCGACTTCGCGCTGGCCAACCCGGCGGTGATCGCGCTGCACCTGCACGAGCTGGACCGGCTCCCCGACGAGCCGCGCCGCAAGATCCGCCGGCTCCAGCGGCTCTACGTCGAGGAGTGGGTGACCGTGCTGACCGCGCTGCACCCGGGGCTGCCCGACGGCGAGGCGCGGGTGCTGGCCCACGCCGCCTTCGGCCTGATGAACTCCACGCCGTTCCTCGGCGGCGAGGTCGACCGCCGCCGCCGCGCCGAACTGCTCCGCGCCGCCAGCCTCGCCGCCCTCCTCGCCCCCACCGACCCCGCCTGACCCCCCGGGCCCGCCGCGCCCCCCGCCGGCCTCTCGGCCCGTCCGCTTCGGTGATCAAGAAGTTTGCGTCAGGAATCCGGCTCAAGCCGACGCAAACTTCTTGATCACCACGTCGGCGGGGGCCGGGCGACTCGTGAGTAACCGGCGGCTCGTGGTTACCTGGCACCCGTCCCCACCCCTGGACGTCGGGAGGAAACATGATCGAGTCGCTGCTGGTCGCCAACCGGGGCGAGATCGCCCGCCGGATCATCCGTACCGCCAAGCGGCTCGGTATCCGCGCGATCGCGGTGCACTCGGAGGCCGACGCCGGCCTGCCGTTCGTCACCGAGGCCGACGAGGCGGTCTGCGTCGGCCCGGCCAACCCGGCGCAGAGCTACCGGAACGTCGAGGCGATCCTCGCCGCCGCCAAGTCGACCGGCGCGCAGGCGATCCACCCCGGCTACGGCTTCCTCTCGGAGAACGCGGACTTCGCCCGTACCGTCGAGGCCAGCGGCCTGATCTGGGTCGGGCCCCGCGCGGACGCGATCACCGCGATGGGTGACAAGATCAACGCCCGGAACCTGATGGCGGCGGCCGGTGTTCCGGTCGCGCCCGGCACCACCGACCCGGCGGCCGACCTGGCCGCGGCGGTCGCGGCCGCGGCGGAGATCGGCTACCCGGTGATGGTCAAGGCCGCTGCCGGTGGCGGCGGCATGGGCATGGGCGTGGCCACCGACGAGACCGCCCTGCGCACCGAGTACGACAAGGTGCGCTCCTTCGCCGAGCGGATGTTCGGCGACGGCTCGGTGCTGATCGAGCGGTACTTCCCCCGGGTACGCCACGTCGAGGTGCAGATCCTCGGCCTGGCCGACGGCCGGGTGGTGGCGCTGGGCGAGCGGGAGTGCTCGGTGCAGCGGCGCAACCAGAAGCTGGTCGAGGAGTCCCCGTCGCCGGCGGTCTCCCCGGAGCTGCGCGGGCGGTTCCTGGCAGCGGCGGTACGGGCCGGCGAGGCGGTCGGCTACCGCAACGCCGGCACGGTGGAGTGCCTGCTCGACCCCGCCACGAACGAATTCTTCTTCCTGGAGATGAACACCCGCCTCCAGGTCGAGCACCCGGTGACCGAGTTGGTCTACGGCGTGGACCTGGTGGAGGAGCAGCTGCGGGTGGCGGCCGGCCTGGCGCCGACGTTCGACCCGGACGCGCTCGCCCCGCGCGGGCACGCCATCGAGCTGCGGATCAACGCGGAGGACCCGAAGCGCTTCCTGCCGGGGCCCGGCGCGATCAAGACCTGGGTCGAGCCGACCGGCGAGGGCGTGCGGGTCGACTCCGGCTACATCGAGGGCAACACGGTCACCCCGTTCTACGACAGCCTGATGGCCAAGCTCATCGTCAGCGGCGCCACCCGCGCCGAGGCCATCGAGCGCGCCAAGGCGGCCGTCGCCGCCTTCGAACTGGCCGGCCCGAAGAACAACCTCCCCTTCTTCGCCGAACTCCTGGAGAACGAGGAGTTCCTCTCCGGCGACTACGACACCGGCATCGTCTCCCGCATGCGCTGACCCCTCGACCCCCGTTGATCATGAAGTTGTTGCCCCGACACGCCGAGGGGGAGGGCAATAACTTCATGATCGACAGGGTCGGGTGCGGACGGGCGGTGCGGAGTGGGAGGGTGGGGGGACGCGCACAGCACTACGTCACAGTGAGGTGACCCCTTATGGCGGAACTGCCGGACTTCGTCTCCATCCGTGAGGTCGGGCCGCGGGACGGGCTCCAGAACGAGGAGCCGATCCCCACCGACGCCAAGGTGCGGCTGCTCGACGCGCTCTCCGGCACCGGCGTCAAGCGGATCGAGGCGGTGTCGTTCGTGCACCCGAAGGCGATCCCGCAGATGGCCGACGCCGACGAGGTGTGGCAGCGCGCCACCCGGGCCGACGGGGTGCGCTACTCGGCCCTGGTGCCCAACACCCGGGGTGCGCAGCGGGCCCTCGCGGCCGGGTTCACCGAGATCGAGGTGGTCGTCTCGGCCAGCGACACGCACAACCGGCGCAACGTCAACCGCTCGACCGAGGAGTCGCTGGACGACATCGCCGAGCTGATCGACCTGCTGCACGGCGCCGGCGCCCGGGCCGAGGTGATCGTGGCGACCAGCTTCGGCTGCCCCTACGAGGGCGACGTCGACCCGCAGCGGGTGGCCGGCATCGTCGACCGCGTCGTCCGCGACGGCGCCGACCGGGTCGCGTTCGGCGACACCACCGGCATGGGTACGCCCCGGCGGGTCCGCGAGCTGGTCACCGCCGTACGGGACCGCAACGCGCACATCCCGGTGCTGCTGCACTTCCACAACACCCGGGGCACCGCCCTGGCCAACCTGCTGACCGCGCTCGAGCTGGGCGTCACCGAGTTCGACGCCAGCGTCGGCGGCCTCGGCGGCTGCCCGTACGCCCCGGGAGCCAGCGGCAACCTGGCCACCGAGGAGGCGGTGCACATGCTGCACGACATGGGCATCGACACCGGCATCGACCTGGACGCGCTGATCGAGGCGGCCGAGCTGGCCGAGGAGCTGGTCGGCAAGAAGCTCCCCTCCGGCGTCCTGCGCGCCGGCCCTCGCACCCGCCTCACCCCGCTGCCGACCTGACCCCCGCACCCAGCCCCAGCCCCCCGGCCCCGCTCGCGGTGATCAAGAGGTTTGCGTCAGATCCACGCGGATTCCTGACGCAAACTTCTTGATCACCACTGTCGATCGGTACCGGGCGGGCGCCGGGCGGGCGCGTCCGGGGGTGGTGACCGCACCCATGGGTCGCCGAAGCGGAGAGCGATGCGCTAGCCTAACGATCGTTCAGGTCAGTCGGTCCGCTCACGAGGTGGCCCGGCCCAGGCGGCGAGGGAGTCGGCGTGACGCTCGACGGTGAGGCACTGGAGCAGCTGCGCAAGCGCGCCCGGGCCGGCGGTGCGGACAAGTACCACGCGGCGAACGCCGCCAAGGGCAAGCTCTTCGCCCGCGAACGGGTCACGCTCCTGGTCGACGAGGGTTCCTTCGTCGAGGACGGCCTCTACGCGAACGCGATGGCCGACGGGCTGCCCGCCGACGGCGTCGTCACCGGCACCGCCACCATCGACGGCCGGCAGGTCTGCCTGATGGCCAACGACTCGACGGTCAAGGCCGGCAGCTGGGGCGCCCGCACGGTCGAGAAGATCATCCGGATCATCGAGCGGGCCTACTCGACCGGCGTGCCGATGGTCTACCTGGTCGACTCGGCCGGCGCCCGGATCACCGACCAGGTCGACCTGTTCCCGGGTCGGCGCGGCGCCGGCAAGATCTTCTGGAACCAGGTCCGCGCCTCGGGTTCCATCCCGCAGGTCTGCGCGCTGTTCGGGCCGAGCGCGGCCGGCGGGGCGTACATCCCGGCGTTCTGCGACGTGGTGGCCATGGTGGACGGCAACGCCAGCATGTACCTCGGCTCGGACCGGATGGTCGAGATGGTCACCGGCGAGAAGACGACGCTGGAGGCGATGGGCGGCGCCAAGGTGCACTGCGCCGAGTCCGGGGTCGGGCACTTCCTCTGCAAGACCGAGGCCGACGCGCTCGACGTGGTGCGGACCTACCTGTCGTACCTGCCGGCGAACTGGACCCAGCAGCCGCCCGCCGCGCCCGCCAAGCAGGCGTCCGACAAGGTCGACCTGGCCGCGCTCGTGCCGGCCAGCGAGCGGCAGGCCTTCGACATGCGCCGGTACGTCAAGGGCCTGCTCGACGACGGCTCGTTCTTCGAGATCCAGGCGCTCTGGGCCAAGGAGCTGACGATCGGCTTCGGCCGGCTGAACGGCGAGGTCGTCGGCGTGGTCGGCAACAACTCGATGTTCAAGGGCGGGGTGCTCTTCGTCGACTCCGCCGACAAGGCGACCCGGTTCGTGCAGCTCTGCGACGCCTTCAACGTGCCGCTGCTCTTCCTGAGCGACGTCCCCGGCTTCATGGTCGGCAGCGCGGTGGAGAAGCAGGGCATCATCCGGCACGGCGCCAAGATGATCACCGCGATCTCCGAGGCGACCGTGCCGAAGATCTGCGTGGTGGTCCGCAAGGCGTACGGCGCGGGCCTCTACGCGATGGCCGGGCCGGGCTTCGAGCCGGACGCGACCATCGCGCTGCCCACCGCGAAGATCGCGGTGATGGGGGCGGAGGCCGCGGTGAACGCCGTCTACGCCAACAAGATCGCCGCGATCGCCGACGAGACCGAGCGGGCCGCCTTCGTCGCCGCGAAGCGCGAGGAGTACGAGCGGGACATCGACGTCGTCCGGCTCGCCAGCGAACTGGTGGTCGACGCCATCGTCGAGCCGCACGAGCTGCGCGCCGAGCTGGTCCGCCGGTTCGCCGCCGCGCGTACCAAGGACCGGCACTTCTCCCGGCGCCGGCACGGCGTCACCCCGGTCTGACCCCCGACCCACACCACCCGACGCGGCGTCACGAGCGCCCGGCGGCCCGTCCACAGAGGCGTCCCACCAGGAGGATCAGATGGACTTCCGGCTCACCGAGGAACAAGAGGCGCTGCGGTCCAGCGTGCGGGACTTCGCGCGTGAGGTGGTCGCCCCGGTCATCGCCGAGCACTACGAGAAGCACACCTTCCCGTACGAGGTGATCCGCCAGATGGGCAAGATGGGCCTGTTCGGCCTGCCCTTCGGTGAGGAGCACGGCGGCATGGGCGGCGACTACTTCGCGCTCTGCCTCGCCCTGGAGGAGCTGGCCCGGGTCGACTCCAGCGTGGCGATCACCCTGGAGGCCGCGGTCTCCCTCGGCGCGATGCCGATCTACCGGTTCGGCACGGAGGAGCAGAAGGCGACCTGGCTGCCGAAGCTGCTCAGCGGCGAGGCGCTGGCCGGTTTCGGGCTGACCGAGCCGGGCACCGGCTCCGACGCCGGCGGCACCCAGACCCGCGCGGTGCTGGACGAGGCGACGAACGAGTGGGTGATCAACGGCTCGAAGGCGTTCATCACCAACTCGGGGACCGACATCACCGCGCTGGTCACGGTCACCGCGGTCACCGGCACGAACCCGGACGGCTCGAAGGAGCTGTCGACCATCATCGTGCCGACGGGGACGCCGGGCTTCACGGTGGCGCCGGGCTACTCCAAGGTCGGCTGGACCGCCTCGGACACCCACGAGCTGACCTTCGACGACTGCCGGGTGCCGGCGGCGAACCTGCTCGGTGAGCGCGGCCGGGGCTTCGCGCAGTTCCTGCGGATCCTCGACGAGGGTCGGATCGCCATCGCCGCGCTCGCCGTCGGCCTCGCCCAGGGCTGCGTCGACGAGTCGATCAAGTACGCGAAGGAGCGGCACGCCTTCGGCCAGCCGATCGGCAACTACCAGGCGATCCAGTTCAAGATCGCCGACATGGAGCTGAAGGCGCACACCGCCCGGCTGGCGTACTACGACGCCGCCGCGCGGATGCTGGCCGGTGAGCCGTTCAAGCGGCAGGCGGCGATCGCCAAGCTGCACGCCAGCACGATCGCGGTGGACAACGCCCGCGAGGCCACCCAGATCCACGGCGGCTACGGCTTCATGAACGAGTACCCGGTCGCCCGGTTCTGGCGGGACTCCAAGATCCTGGAGATCGGCGAGGGCACCTCCGAAGTGCAGCGCATGATCATCGCCCGCGACCTGGGCGTCTGATCCGGCCCCCGGCCCCTGCCGCGCCGCCGCACGGGAGGGGCCTGTCGGATTCCGGCGCGTCGGCTGGACGACGCACCCGTGTCGACCGTCGTATCCGGTCCGTACCCTTCGTGGCCATGACACCGGCTCATGATCACCAGTTGGCGCCGGGTGGTCGTACCCCGCTGGCGGAGCTGTTGCGAGGGCATCGGCTCCGCGCCGGTCTCACCCAGGCCGAGCTGGCCCACCGGGCCGGGGTCGGCGTGCGGACCGTCCGTGACCTGGAGCGCGGCCGGTCCAGCCGGCCGCAGCGCACCACCGTGGAGCTGCTCGCCGACGCGCTCGGCCTCACCGACGGGCCGCGCGCCGCCTTCCTCACCACCGCCCGTGGACGGGTCGCCGTCCCGGCCGTCGCCGGGGACCCGGGCCGCGCGCCGGCCGCCGGGTCCGCGCCCGGTGAACCCCACCCCGCAGGTACGCCGATCGCGCTGCCGCCCCCGGTCGAGCTGATCGGGCGGGAGCGGGACCTGGCCGACCTCGCCGCGCTGCTCACCACGGGCCACTGGCCGCGGGTGGTGACCCTGGTCGGGCTGGCCGGCGTGGGCAAGACGGCGCTGGCCCTGGCGGTGGCGCACGAGGTCGTCACCGCGTATTCCGGCGGCGTGGCCGGTGTGCTCGTCGGCGAGGGCTCCGACGCCGCCGACGTGCTGGCCGCGATGAGCACCGTGCTCGGCGCGGCCCGCCTGCCCGACCTGGCCGTCCGGTTGCGCAACCGGCCGGCTTTGCTGCTGGTGGACGCGGCCGAGCGGGCCCCGGACCCGCTGGCCGAGGCGCTGCGGCAGCTCACCGACGCGGTGCCGAGCCTGCGGGTGCTGGTGACCGGGCGGCACCCGGTGGGCGTACCCGGGGAACTGGTCCGTCCGGTGGCGCCGCTGGACGTGCCGCCGGCCGACGTGGTGGACGCCGCCGACCTGGCCCGCTACCCGGCGGCGGCGCTCTTCGCCGCGCGACTCGCCCGGGTCCGCCCCGAGCCGCCCGACCCGCGGGAGCTGCCCGCCCTGGCGGCCCTGGTGCGCCGGCTCGGCGGGCTGCCGCTCGCGATCGAGCTGATGGCGGCCCGGGGCCGGATCCTCGACCTCGACGAACTGCTCGACCGGTACGGCGACCGGGTCCTCGACCTGGCCAGCCCCGACCTGGGCCGACGCGGCTGGGAGGCCGCCGAGCCGGCGGGGTCGGGCCGCGCGCGGGCGGCGGTGGCGGTGACCCTGCGCGAGGCGGTGGCCACCAGCTACCGGCTGCTCGCCGCCTCGGAGCGCGCGGCCGTGCGCCGACTCTCCGCGTTCGCCAACCGCTGGTCGGTGGAGCTGGCCGAGGAACTGCTGGCCGACGAAGCCGACCAGGACGGCGCGGTCGTCGTCGACCCGGTTCCGCTGCTGGACCGGCTGGTGGAGCTGGGGCTGCTCAGCATCCGGGGTTCTGGTCCGTTCCGCTTCCGGCTGCTCGACGCGGTCCGGGACTTCGCCGTCGAGCGGGCCGCCGGCCTGGGCGAGCTGACCGCGATCCGCCGCCGGCACGCCGTCGTCGTGGCCCGACTGGTCACCCGGACGGCACCGGACCTGGTCGGGGCGAAACTGCCCGCCGCCGTACGCCAGCTCGACGAGGCGACCAGCGACATCAGCGCCGCCCTGGCGCACGCCGCCACCGACGACCCGCTGACCGCACTGCGGCTGGCGGCGGCGCTGACCCGCTGGTGGCGGCTGCGGGGGCGGGACGTCTCCGGGCGGCAGTGGCTGCGCCGGCTGCTGGCCGACCCGCGTACCGCCGACGCCGACCCGGTGCTGCGGGCCTGGGCGCTGCTCGGGGTGGCCCGGCTCGCCGCCGAGCACGGCGCGGGGGCGCAGGAGCTGCCGACGGCCCGCGCCGCGCTCGACGTCTTCGCCGCACACGGCGAGGTCACCGGTGAACTGGAAGCCCGGACGGTGCTCTGCGCGCTGCTCGTCGCCACCGGCGAGCACGACGAGGGGCGCGAGCAGGCGCAGGCGGTGCTGGCGCTGGCCACCCGGCACGGCCGGATCCGCGACATGGCGGTCGCCCAGAACAACCTCACCTGGCACGAGATCCGCCTCGGTGACCTGACCGGCGCCCGGCGGCGGCTGGCCATCGTCGACCGACTGGCCGCCCAGTGCGACGAACGGCGGCTGCGGCTGCTGGCCCGGGCCAACCTGGCCGACGTGGCCCGCCTCCAGGGCCGGTACGCCGAGGCGGTGGAGCAGGGCCGCCGGGTCGCCGGTGCGCTGGCGGACCTGGGCGACCCGGGACACCGTCGTCGGGTTCTCGGCACGGTCGGCCTGGCGCTGGCCGGGGACGGTCGGCTGGACGAGGCCGTCGACGTGCTGGCCGAGCTGCGGGCGGAGGCGCGCCCGGTGCCGCTCCCGGGTCCGGCGGTCCCGGCCGACGGGCCACCGGCGGCCGCCGCCGTGCCGCGCTGCGACGTGGTCCCGTCCGGACCCGCGCTGCCGAACGGTGTCGTCGCGGCCCGCTCCGGGCCGGTGTCGCCGGGAGCCGTGGTGCCGTCGCCGTCCGGATCGGGCTGGCTCGGGTGGCCGGTGGGGCAGGGGCGTGCGAGCACGGCGGTGGCGACCCCGCAGCCGGAGGAGGGGGTCGTCGCCCTGATCGAGGGGACGGTGGCGCTGCACCGGGGCGACCGGGAGCTGGCCGCGGAGTGGTTCGGGGCGGCGGTGGAGGCCGGTGTCGACGGTCAGTACCGCCGGGACGTGGTCGAGGCGTTGGTGGGGCTGGCGGCGAGCACGGGCGACCCGGCCGTGCTGGACCGTCTCGACCGGGCCTGCCGGGAGAGCGGGATCCGCCTGCTGCCGTACGAGCAGGATCTGCTTCGCGGGCTCCGCCCGGTCGGATGAGAACCGGGCGTCGTCCACGCGACCCGGCCCCTGTGCGGCCGGCGAGCGAGGATCGGCATGACCGACCACCCGGCGAACGCGAGTGGTCGACGCACTAGCCGCGGGTGTGCTTGCGGATCTCCTCGGTGGCCTCGCGGTAGGCGGGTGCGGCGTGGGTGAAGTAGTCGAAGAGCAGGTCGAGCTGCTCGGGCGTGTAGCGGGCGAGGACGTCGGCGATTCTGCGGCGTCCGGGTGCGACGACCTGGTCGATGCGCGTGAGCGCGTCGGGGACCGGTTGGACCACGACCTTGCGGCGGTCGGACGGGTCCGCGGCCCGGCGTACGTAACCGGCGCGTTCGAGCCGGTCGATCAGGCGCGTCGTGGCGCCGGTGGTCAGGCCGGTCCGGGTGGCCAGTTCGCCTGAGGTCAGCGCGCCGTCGAGGCTGATCAGGCTCAGCGCGTACCACTCGGTCGCGTGCAGGCCGGCGGCCTCGGCGCCCGCCATGCCGTGCAGCCCGACGGCGTCCAGGTAGCGCCGGAAGATCACGTGCCGCTCCTGCGGACTTGCCATCTCGTCGATTCCTTCTCTAATATCTGCACGTGCGCAGATACTGCACGTGCGCAGTATCTGTATCACGTCACTGGAGGAATCATGCACGCGGATGACCGGACAGCCGTTACCGACGTCCTGCACGCCCTGGTCGACGCGTGGGGTCGGCACGACGCCGACGCCTACGGCGATCTGTTCACCGACGACGCCACCTACGTCACCTTCGTCGGCACCCGCTATCAGGGCCGGCACGACATCGTGGAGAGCCACCGCACCCTGTTCGCCAAGTTCGTCAAGGGCACGCGACTCGCGGACGAGGTTCTCGACGTCCGGTTCCCCGGCCCGGACACGGCCCTGGTGACCGGCCGCGGCGACACCTACAAGGGCAGCCGGCCGAAACGGCTGAGCAAGGTCCAGACCTACGTCCTGGTGCGTCAAGCGGACGGGCGCTGGCGCATCGCGGCGTTCCACAACACCAAGCGCAAGCCGCTCATGGAGGCGATCTCGTTCCGTACCGCCCCCGGCCTCGTTCCCACCGACCGGCACTGACCACCGCGCTGGTCGTCACGGCGGGCGCCGGGTACGCCTGACCGGCGAAGCGATCGCTACCTGGGGCGCAACAGCGGGGGGCGGGGAGGCGCGAGCGAAGAAGCCCCCTGATGATTCCCCTCGCTCAATCGCTCGCGCCGGCACCCCCCCACGTGCTCCCCCCGCACTCGACGAAGGCTAGCCACCCCTGACGTCCGCTTTGCGGGACTTCACTGCGTTGTCCGGGCCGGCGTGGCCAGTTCTGCCGGTGGTTCTGCCGGTAGCGCGAGGCGGGGTGCCGGCGTCAGGCCGCCGGTTCGTGGGCCGGCTCGGTGCTGCCGGCGGTCGCCCCCGGGTGGACGGCGTCCCGCACCCGGCGCAGGCCGTCGAGCATCGCCGCCAGCGCCGCGGGTTCGAGCTGGCCGGTGAACCACTGCTCGATGATCCGTAGGTGACCCGGGAGGGTCTCGTCGAGGCGCTTCAGCCCCGATGGGGTGACCACCGCGTACGAGCTGCGGCGGTCGGACGGGCAGGCGCTACGGCACAGCAGGCCGTCGCGTTCCATCCGGTCCACCACGCGGGTCACCCCGCTGGTCGACAGGGAGGTCTGCGCCGCCAGGTCGGTCATCCGCAGCTGGTGCCCGGGGGACCGGGCGAGCCGCATCAGCACCTCGAACTCGACGGCGGAGAGGCCGTGCTCCTCGTACTGGTCGGCGAACCGGGCCGACAGCCCGGCGTACGCCTCGACGAGGAGGCCGACGGCGGTGATCCGGGGGTCGTCGAACACGTTCTGATCCACCTGGCCATCCTAACAGTGCTTGACACGGGGAATATTGCTGCGGTTATAGTTGCTTCGTCAGTCGTTGGGCTTCTAAACAATCTCTTCCCTGGAGGACGCACCATGACCAGCACCGAGTCGGTTACCCGCGACTGGGAGGGCCTCACCGTCCCTACCGCCGGCACCTACCTGCTGGATGCGGCTCACAAGCGGGTCGGGTTCGTCGCCCGGCACATGATGGTCAGCAAGGTACGCGGTGAGTTCGCCGACGCCTCGGCCACCATCACCATCGCCGAGGACCCCATGCAGTCCTCGGTCACCGCCACCATCCAGGCCGCCAGCATCAACACCGCCCAGGCCGACCGGGACGCCCACCTGCGCAGCCCGGAGTTCCTGGACGCCGAGGCCTTCCCGACGCTGGAGTACCGCAGCACCGGTGTGAAGTCCCGGGACGGCAACGAGTTCGTGCTGCTCGGCGAGCTCACCATCAAGGGCGTCACCCGGTCGGTGGAGCTGGACGTCGAGTTCGAGGGCGTCGGCCGCAGCCCGTTCGGCCAGGACATCTTCGGCTTCTCCGCGAGCACCGAGATCGACCGGGAGGACTTCGGTCTGACCTGGAACGTGGCGCTGGAGACCGGCGGCGTGCTGGTCGGCAAGAAGATCAAGATCGAGATCGAGGGTGAGGCCGTCCGCCAGGCCTGATCCCTGCGGACCCACCCGGCGAGGCCCCTGCTCTCCTGAGCAGGGGCCTCGCCCCGTCTCCCCGTGCAAATTGTCACGAATTATTCGTCAGCCGGGCCGGTGCCCGCGGTGGCCGCTGGGTAGAGAGGGCCACAGCGCGTATTCGTTGGGCCACTGGCCCTGGCGAGGTGGCGCTCTTACCGTGGTTGTTCACAACGCGGGCGGGACGACACGGTCCCGCGCGCCTCGCGCCGGGAGGGCACATGGGTAGGGACGTCGAGCAGGGCGCCTTCTCCCGGGAAGACCGGGTCCGCTACCGGCAGAAGGTTCGGCGCAGCCTGGACGTCTTCGCGCTGATGCTGGACGACTTCGGCTTCGACGCGGACCGGCCGATGACCGGCCTGGAGATCGAACTCAACCTGATGGACCCGGCGGGCGAGCCGGCGATGCGCAACGAGGAGATCCTGGCCGCCATCGCCGACCCGCTCTTCCAGACCGAACTCGGCCAGTTCAACCTCGAACTGAACGCCGCGCCCCGGCTGATCGAGGGCAGCGGGTTCGCCGAGTACGAGGCCGACCTGCGCAGCAGCCTGACCCGCGCCGACGAGCGGGCGGCGAAGTCCGACGCCCGGATCGTCCTGGTCGGCATCCTGCCCACGCTCACCGAGCGGCACCTGGTGGTGGACAACCTCTCCACCAACGAGCGCTACCGGGTGCTCAACGACCAGATCGTCGGCGCCCGGGGCGAGGACATCGAGCTGGACATCCGGGGCGTGGAACGGCTCCAGACGCACACCGACTCGATCGCCCCCGAGGCGGCCTGCACCAGCCTCCAGTTCCACCTCCAGGTCGCGCCGGACAGCTTCGCCGACTACTGGAACGCCTCCCAGGCGATCGCCGGGGTCCAGGTCGCGATCGGCGCGAACTCCCCCTTCCTCTACGGGCGGCAGCTCTGGGCCGAGACCCGGATCGCCCTCTTCGAGCAGGCCACCGACACCCGCCCCGACGAACTCAAGGCCCAGGGCGTACGACCCCGGGTGTGGTTCGGCGAGCGCTGGATCACCTCGATCTTCGACCTGTTCGAGGAGAACGTCCGGTACTTCCCGCCGCTGCTGCCGATCTGCGAGGACGAGGACCCGGTGGAGGTGCTGCACGCCGGCGGGGTGCCCCAGCTCTCGGAGCTGCGGCTGCACAACGGCACGGTCTACCGCTGGAACCGGCCGGTCTACGACATCATGGACGGTCGCCCCCACCTGCGGGTGGAGAACCGGGTGCTGCCGGCCGGCCCGACCGTGGTGGACATGCTGGCCAACGCCGCCTTCTACTTCGGGCTGGCCCGCGGGCTGGCCGAGTCGGACCGGCCGATCTGGAGCCAGCTCACCTTCAGCTCCGCCGAGGAGAACTTCCACGCCGCCGCCCGGCGCGGCATGGACGCCGTCCTGCACTGGCCCCGACTCGGGGACGTGCCGGTGGCCAAGCTGGTCCTCGACACGCTGCTGCCGACGGCGGCGACCGGGCTGGACCGGTTCGGCGTCGACCCGGCCGAGCGCGACCGGCTGCTCGGCGTCATCGAGCAGCGCTGCCGGACCGGCCGCAACGGCGCGGTCTGGCAGACCGAGGCGGTCTGGGCGGCCGAGCGGCACCGGAACATGAACCGCGAGGCCGCCCTGCACCACATGGCCCGCCGCTACGCCGAACTCCAGCGCAGCAACGAACCCGTCCACACCTGGCCCGTCGACTGACCCACCCCCCACAACAAGCCCCGCCCTGGCGCTGCACTTTCACGGAAAGAGGGACTGTTCCGCGTCGGATAGCCACTCTTTCCGGGAAGTGCCTGGCCATCGGGCCGGGTGGGGGCGCGAGTGAGGGTCAGCGGGGGCGGCGGGACGGGCGGGTCCGGGGGGCGGTGGTGGGTGACGCGTCCGAGGGGTCGATGGTCTCCGGCGTCGGGTCGGGCGCGGTCTCGTCGGTCGAGGTCGTCGACTGCGCCCCGGAATCCCGGACGGGAGGGGTGGCCCGGCCGCGGCGGGCCGGTCGGGTCCGTCCGGTGCCGGTGGCGGGCGAGCCGTCGTCCGGGCGGCTGGTCCCGTCCGGCCGGGTGTCGGCCGGGTCCGTTCCGGCGAGCGGATCGGCGAGCCCTGTCCCGTCCGGTCGGGTGGCGGTCGTGGTCGCCGTGCCGACCGTCGGTCGGGTCGCCGTGCCTGATTTCAGGTCGCCCGTCGGGCCGGCGGCCCGACGCGTCGCGCCGGACCGGCCGGGGGTGTCGAAGGACTCGCCGGCCGACGCGAGGTCGCCGGCGAACCCGCCGTCGTCCAGGTCGCCGGTGCGCTGCCGGGGCACCATCGCCGGGCGAGCGGCCGTGCGCCGTTCGGCGCGCTGGGCGAGCGCGGCCACCAGCACCGAGCCGGCCGCGCCGACGAGGACCGCGTACGGTGCGACGAAGTGCGCCGAGACCTGCGCGGGGGTGACCTCGGCCAGCCGCGGCACGGCGACGAAGTAGGCGACCGAGACGAGCAGCGGACCCGCCGCACCGGACACGGCCGCGCCGAGCCGACGCTCCGCCACCCGGGCAATACGCCGCGCGGCCAGCGCGCCGATCAGCAGCGCCGAACCGGCGGCCAGCAGCAGCCCCGGCCAGTAGACGTAGTCCCGCAGCCAGAACCGGGCGCTGTCGGTGCTGATCTGCCAGATCCCGAGCTGGGCGCTGGTCAACCCGCGTCCCGCGAGCACCCCGTCCGCGACCGACACCACGGCGAGCAGCCAGATCCAGCCCACCGTGGCGATCACGTTGGTCGCGACGGCCCGCGTGTGCAGCGCCCAGATCGCGGTCAGCAGCCCGACCAGCACGCCGACCGCCGCGTACCCGGCGGCCAGGCTCTGTGGCGAGAAGGTGTCGGGCACGGTCGCCGCCCGGGCGGGCACGGCAACCAGCAGCACCGTGATCAGCGCACCCACCGCGCCGGCCACGGCCAGCGTCAGCCGGCGCAGCGTGCCGCCCGGCGCGGCGTCGCCGTCGTGTCCCCGTTCCTCCAGCCGCTGGGCGCAGACGGCCCCGGCGATGGTGGAGACGGCCGCGATCCAGGTCGCCCAGGCGAGGCTGGCGTACCAGGCGGCGCCGGCAGCGGCGGGCTCGGTCGGTGCCCAGTCGATGACGCCCAGCCCGTAGGCGAAACCCAGTTGTGCCGCACCCACGCCGGCAGCGACGCCGACCGCGGTGGCGACCGATCCTCCCCAGCCCAGTCTGGCCATGCCGGGGAGCGTAGCGCCCCCTGCTCGGCGCGGCGAGCCGTGTAACCACCGGGACGACGTGCGGTGACGGCTTGGCATCGCCCGGTACGGTCGCTGGTGACGAGGCGGAGAGTGCGATGAGCGACGGACACACCCTTCTGGACACTCCACAGCCGGGACCGCGGGGTCGCGCCCCGCTGCTGATCGGCGGCGGGCTGGCCTTCGTCCTGCTGGCCACCGTGGGTGCGACCGCCGGCTGGGTGCTGGCCGGGCCGGACGAGCCGTCCTCCACCGATCCGCCGGCCGCGGCGGCGTCGACCGCCCTGACCTCGGCACCCGCCCCGACCTCGGCCGCCCCGTCACCGGCGGCGCAGCCGGCGACCGTCGCACCGACGACCCCCCGGACCACCGCGCCCGCCGCGCCGAGCAAGCCCCCCGCCGGGTACGTGACCGTCCCCGACCTGGTCGGCGACGGCTTCGAGGGGGTACGCAGCGACCTGCGGGACCGGAAGCTGGGGTGGCGGCTGATCTTCGGCACCGGGTTGGGCGAGAAGGTCGAGCGCCTGGACCCCGCCCCCGGCACCCGGGTGAGCCACGGCACCACCGTCAAGGTGTACGTCGCCGGGCCGGCACCGGAGGCGGAGGTGCCCGATCTGGACGACTACGACTGCGCCGACGCCGCCGCGACGATCGTCGAGCGCGGCTTCTACCCGCGCTACCGCACGGGCCGGGTCGGCAAGGTCCGCTCCCAGGATCCGGAGCCCGACGTGACCCGGCGCTGGAACGACGAGGTCGCCATCTCCTGCGGCGGCGAGGAGTAGGCGCGGGCGGTTCGCCGCGCCGATCCCGGCGGCTGGTGATCGCGACCGTTACCGTGGACCGTCGAGGGCCACGACGCCTGCCCCGGTGGGAGAGGACGTGCGATGAGCGACGACCGCCAGGAGTCCGCCGACGACGCGACCCGCCCGCTGCCCCGCGCCGGCGACGGACAGCCGCCGGGCACGCCCGCACCACTGGATGCCACCGCTCGACACCAGCCGTCGGACGCGACCGCCCCGCACGAGCCGTTGGACGCCACGGCCCGGCACGAGCCGCTGGACCTGACCCGGCCGCTACCCCCGGCCGGTGCCGGGGAGCAGACGGTGCCGGCCGCGCCGCCCGTCTGGTCCGGGCGGGCCGGGGTGCCACCGCCGCGTCCGGCCGACTACCGGGAGCCGGTCGAGTGGTACGGCGAGGAGCAGCGTGGACGTCGCTGGTGGATGCCGATCCTGCTGGGCATCCTGGCGCTGCTGCTGCTCGCCGCCCTCGGCACGGGGATCTGGCTGGTGCTGCGGGCGGTCGACGAGCGGGACGAGGAACCCTCGCTGCCGCCGCCGACCAGCGCGCCGGTGACCACGGCCGCGACCACCGCCGCCCCGACCACCGAGGCGCCCAGCACGCCGGCCACCACGGCGGCCGCCCAGATCCCGGTGCCGCCCCTGGTGGGGCTGCCGCGGGCGTCGGCCGAGCGGATCCTGGACCGGCTCGACCTGTCGTACCGGGTGCGGACGCGGGGGTCGTCGGAGCAGCCGCCGGGCACCGTGATCGAGACCGACCCGGAGGCGGGTGAGCTGGTCGACGCCGGTGACCGGGTGACGTTGGTGGTGGCCGCCGCGCCGTCGCCGACGGCTTCGCCGACCCGGACGGTCGAGCCGACGCCCGAGGTCACCCCCACCGGCTAGGAGGCCGTCAGCTCACCACATCCGGCGTCGCGTGCCGACCAGTCCCAGCCCGGCCAGGGAGATGGTCAGGCCGAGCAGGCCGGAGTAGAAGAGCGACTGGCTGAGGGCCTGCCGGGCATCGGCTGTGGACGAGCCGGCCAGGGCCGCCTCGTCGCCGCCGGTGCCGGGCCGGGATCCGGCGCCGCTGGCGGGATCCTCCGAGGCGTTCGCCTCGGGGCCCGGTGCGGTGTCGCCGTTCCGGTGGTCGTCGGGTGCCGCGAGGTCCGCTGGGTAGTCGGAGTCGTCCTCGTAGCCGGGGTACCCGGCCACGCCGGGAGGTGGTGAGTTCTGCTCGACCACGGTGATCTCGGGAGCAGGAACCGGCTCGGCCAGCCGGGTCGCCGATTCGGCCGGATAGCGCACCACCACCACGAGGGTGGTGACGGCGCCGACCAGCGCCAGCAGCCCGAAGGCGTAACCGATACGGGACCTGTGGTGCCGCCGCGCGGCGGGCATATTGACCATGGCCATCCCAGGTTCAGGGTCCGGGACGCGCGGGGTGGTGACTTTTGCCGGGGTGGGCGTACCGAGTCTATGGCGACGGCACGCCCCCCGACCGGGTAATGGCGGAGGTCAGCCCACCGCCACCGGTGCGCGGTTGATCGTCCGTCGGGCCCGTACGGTGTGCTGGCGCGGCACGGGCGCCGTCTGGAGCTGCCGGAGACCGGCCTCCTGTACGAAGATCGACCGTCGGTTGACCGCGTCCCCCGCCGCGTTCAACTCGTAACCGTCGAGCCAGAGCCAACCGTCGTAGGTGGGCCAGTCGAGCACCCGGATGACCCGGAACGTGATGGGTCGGATGAACTGGACACTCGCCGCGCGAGTCACGTGCAGTACGTCACCGGAGCGGGGAAGCACATGGGCTCCTGGGGAGGATATGGCCGGCGGTGCCGGACCGGAGGGTTGTCGGGGGAAGGGTTTCTGGGCCCGGGGCCGGGGTCGTGCCCGGCCGGCCGGTGGATCGGTGGCGGTGGTCGGGCCGTACCCGCTGGTGGCGGACCGCCACCCGACCATCACCGTGCTGCTCCCGGTTACCGCTCCCGCCGCCGCAGCCGTCGGGCGTGCAGCGGCGGGGTCATCACCCCGGGGCAGGTCTCGTCGTCGCAGCTGGACCGGGTCGCCCGGCCGTCGTCCCGCCGCCGGTGTCGTCGCCGGACCGGGGAAGCGTGGGGAGACGGTGAGTAACCCGAGCCATACGGACAGAGTGCATCAGTGACGTGCGACATGCAAGTTGCACGTCGACTTTTGCCGATACGCGAGCGCGACACGTGAACGAGGCGCTTGATGACGCCGACCCCGGACGGGCACACTGGACGCCGGTTTCGCCCGACGCGGCCGGTCGACGACCGGCACCACCCCTGCCGCGAACGATCGCCCGCCGTTCGTCGATCGCGCCTCGGCGGGTGTCGACGCAGGCGCGAGCCACCGGGAGGTAACCGGGTGAGCGCGAGGAACGGGGACCACCACCCGGTGAGCCGCGGGGTGCCGCGGTGAGCGAGCGGCGCAGCCCCACCATCCGGCGTCGCCGGCTGGGCGCCGAACTGCGCCGCCAGCGCGAGGCGGCGGGGATAACCATCGAGACGGTCGCCGAGCAGCTCGAGTGCTCGGCGTCGAAGATCTCCCGGATCGAGACCGGCCACACCTCCGCGACCCCGCGGGACGTCCGCGACATGCTGCGGATCTACGGCGTGGTGGGCGTCGAGAGCGACGAGCTCGTGCAGATCGCTCGGGAGGCCCGGCAGAAGGGTTGGTGGCACCCCTACAGCACCGTGCTGGTCGGGGCGTACGTCGGCCTGGAGGCGGCGGCCAGCTCGATCCGGGCGTACGAACAGCAGGTGGTCCCGGGCCTGCTGGAGACCGAGGAGTATGCCGGGGCAATGATCCGGGCGGCCCGCCCGGACTTCACCGTCGACCAGGTGCAGCAACGGGTGCGTGTCCGTCTGGGCCGTCAGTCGTTGTTGACCCAGGACGATCCGGTCGATTTGTGGGTGGTGCTCGATGAGGCGGTGCTGAGCCGGCCGGTGGGCGGCGACGCGGTGATGCGTGGCCAGCTCCAGCGGCTGGTGGAAGTGGCGGAACTGCCGAACGTGACGCTTCAGGTCCTGCCCTTCGAGGTGGGCGCGCACGCCGGCATGGACGGCACCTTCACCATTCTCAGCTTCCCCGAACCGAGTGATCCCGATGTCGTGTACGCGGAGAACGCCACGGGTGGGCTCTTCCTGGAGAAGAGCGACGAACTGCAGAAGTACAGCTTCATCTTCGATCACATTCGAGCAGCGGCCATTCGCCCGGAGGAATCCATAGCTCACATCGCGAAACTGGTAGAGGAGCCGCTGTGGAAATGGCGACCAAGGAGTTCCCCGTGGACCTGAGGCACGCGACGTGGTTCAAGAGCACGAAGAGCGGGCCGAACTGCGACAACTGCGTCGAGGTGGCGTACGTGACCGGGGCGGTCGGCGTTCGGGATTCGAAGGACAAGACGGGCCCGGCCCTGGTCTTCGCTCCGGGAGACTGGCACGCCTTCGTCACCCGGACACGGAGCGGCGGGTTCGTCCAGCACTGATCGACGCAACGTGGCGTTGACGACGGGTCGGTCTGGGATCTCCCCGCCCGGCCCGTCGCCACTTGCGTTCCGTCTCGTTGAACCCCTCGATACGGCGCTGGTCGACAACCCGCCGCACGGATCGGAAACCGAGCGAGGCAGGCGAGACGGATGACGACGATCGGTTCAGACAACCTCACCAACGGCCCGGGCAAGTCGGAGCGCTTCGGCGGCAAGTACCGCGGCGCGCGCCGGGACACCGTGCTCACCGAGGTCGTGTCCACCGACACCGAGGTCGGCGGGCGGGACGCCGGGTCGGCCGCGCCGGAGCAGGCCGGGCCGCCGCTGACGCTGCCCTCGCTCGACCCGAACCCGCTGACCGAGCCCTCGTTCCCGCCGGCCGGGTGGCCGCTGGAGCCGAGCGAGTCGCTGGTCGACCACCCGCTGCTGCGCGGCCTGCTGATGGAGCTGCCGCCGAAGGGCAGCGTGCCGCCGCCCGGCTGGCTGGACCGCTGGTTCGAGGCGACCCGGGCGATCCTGGAGCTGCTATACGTGCAGGGGCCGAGCCGCACGCGCTGAGGTCGCCGTCGCCTCCGGTAACGCCCGCTCGGCAAGCCGGCTGTGGCGGAGCGCCAGGCGTACCCCGATCGCGATGACCGCGAGACCGCCCAGGGTGACGGCCGGTCCGGTCAGGCGGGGGTCGGCGGCGAGGTCCAGCCCTGCGGCCGACAGCACCGGCGGCAGTGTGGCCAGCGCGGTGACCTGCACCGGCAGGCCGATCAGTGGATGCGCCCCGGCGGCTCGCAGGCCGTGCGGCGCCGGCGTCTCCGGCGCGGTGGCGAACGCGCCGGCACCGGCCCGGAGCCGGCGCAGTCGCCGCACCGTGCAGACCGCGACGGCGAGCGCCGGGCCGGCGGCCAGGCCGAGCCCGGCGGCGGCCCGGTCGACCAGCGTCGCGCCGGCACTGGTCAGGCCGACCGCCAGCACCGCCGCCGTCAGGCCGAGGCCGGTCAGCGTCAAAGCGAGCAACCATCCGGTACGCCGGCGGAGTGCGCGGGCGCGGTCCAGCCGGGGCAGTCGGTCCGCCACCACACCGGCGGCCAGCCAGACCGCGGCGATCGGCAGCAGAACGATGAGATGGCCATCCATGTGCTCAGCCTTCTCCAGTTCGGCGGTCGGCGAATCCGGGGCCGGCCCCGGTTCGCCCCCTACCTCACCCGTAGGGGCATCTCGCCGACGTTATGGACGCTTCGACATGTTTAACTCCCGGACCTCGCCGATCTACCCTCATGTGGATCGGCAACCATCGATCAACCTCGGATTCGCGGGTGGACGGTCGGCTGCCGGTCGGAGGGAGGTAGGGAGATGGGTCTTTCACACAGGTCCGCACTCGTGGGGGTGGCCACCCTGGCGATGTTGGCAACCGCCGCACCCGCCATGGCCGCCGAGCCCGTCGGGGTGATCCGGGAAGCGGGCGGGGCCACCGCCGTGCCGGACAGCTACATCGTGGTCTTCAAGGACAGCGCCGTCGGCCGGAGCCGGGTGGGTGACAACGCCCAACGGCTGGTCGGCAGGCACGGCGGCCAGGTCGCCCGCACCTACACCGCCGCGCTGCGCGGCTTCGAGGTCAAGGTCGGCGCGACGGCAGCGGCCCGAATCGCCGCCGATTCCGCGGTGGCGTACGTCGAACAGAACCACACGGTCTCCATCTTCGGCACGCAGGCCAACCCGCCCTCCTGGGGCCTGGACCGGATCGATCAGCGCAACCTGCCGCTGAACAGCTCGTACACCTACCCGACCACGGCGTCCAACGTGCGCGCCTACGTCATCGACACCGGCGTGCTCTACGGGCACAACGACTTCGGCGGCCGGGCGGTCTCCGGCTTCGACGCGGTGGACGGCGGCTCCGCCGACGACTGCAACGGCCACGGCACGCACGTCTCGGGCACCGTCGGCGGCTCCTCGTACGGCGTGGCCAAGGGCGTGCAGATCGTCGGCGTCCGGGTGCTGAACTGCCAGGGCAGCGGCACCAACGCCCAGGTCGTGGCGGGCATCGACTGGGTGACCGCGAACGCGGTGAAGCCGGCCGTGGCGAACATGAGCCTCGGTGGCTCCGCCAACAGCTCGATCGACACGGCGGTCACCAACTCCATCAACTCCGGCATCACCTACGCCGTCGCCGCCGGCAACGGCGACATCTTCGGCAACCGCCAGAACGCCTGCAACTACTCCCCGGCCCGGGTCGGGTCGGCGATCACGGTCGGCGCCACCCAGAACAACGACGCCGCCGCGAGCTTCTCCAACTTCGGCACCTGCGTCGACATCCTGGCCCCGGGCGTCAACATCACCTCCGCCTGGTACACCGGCAACAGCGCGACGAACACCATCAGCGGCACGTCCATGGCGTCGCCGCACGTCGCCGGCGCCGCGGCGCTCGTCCTCTCAGCCAACCCGTCGTGGAGCCCGCAGCAGGTTCGCGACAACCTCGTCAACGCCGCGACCCCGAACGTGGTGACCAACGTGGGCACCGGGACCCCGAACCGACTGCTCTACGTGGACAACGGCACCACCCCGCCGACCAACGACTTCTCGGTCTCGGTGTCGCCGACCTCCGGCTCCACCGCCCCGGGCGGGTCGGTGACCGCCACCGTGGCCACCGCCACCACCAACGGCTCCGCGCAGTCGGTCAGCCTCTCCGCCAGCGGCCTGCCGGCCGGCGCGACGGCCTCGTTCAACCCGTCCACGGTCACCTCGGGCGGCTCGTCCACGCTCACCATCGCCACCTCGGCGAGCACCCCGCCCGGCACGTACACGGTCACCGTCACGGGCACGGCCGCGTCGGGCACCCGTACGGCGACGTACTCGCTGACGGTGACCGGCTCGGGTGGTGGCGGCTGCTCCGGCAGCAACGGCACGGACGTCGCGATCCCGGACACCGGTGCCACCGTGTCCAGCTCGATCGTGATCTCCGGGTGTGGCCGCAACGCCTCGTCGGCGTCGACCGTCGCGGTGAACATCGTCCACACCTACCGCGGTGACCTGGTCATCGACCTGGTCGCCCCGGACGGCTCCGCGTACCGGCTGAAGAACAGCAGCTTCTTCGACGGTGCCGACAACGTCAACGCCACCTACACCGCGAACCTCTCGTCGGAGGCGGCGAACGGCACCTGGCGACTCCAGGTGCGCGACGTCTACTCGGGCGACACCGGCTATCTCAACACCTGGACCCTGACCCTCTGACGCACCCTCGCCGCGGGGCTCCTTCCGACCGGAAGGGGCCCCGCACCATGCCTGGCCGGGCCCGCCGGCTCCGCGGACCTGCCGGGTGGCGCGGCTGCGCGGGTCAGACCGAGAAGGTGGCCGGACGTTCCGTGGCCGGCGCCGGGGGCTTCGCCTTCCACAGGCCGGTCTTCTGCCCGGCGAGGCGGGTCAGGTACGCCGGGTTGAGGATGACGTACCGGCGCCAGAGCCGCTTCGGCTCCAGGCCGAGCCGCCAGAACCACTCCAGCCCGGCCCGCTGCATCCACGCGGGCGGCTGCTTGAGCAGGCCGGCGTGGTAGTCGAAGGCCGCGCCGACCGCCATCAGCGGCATGTCCAGCAGCGGCCGCATCGCGTACGCGAAGACCTCCTGGCGCGGGCAGCCCAGGCCGACCAGGACGAGCCGGGCCCCACTGGCCCGAATCCGGTCGGCGATCTCCACGTCCTCGCCCGGCTGGACCGCGCGGAACTTCGACGGCTCCACCCCGGCGATCTTGAGCGCGGGGAACATCCGCTCCAGCGCCGGGATCAGCCGGGCCAGCGTCTCCTCGGTGGAGCCGTAGAGGTAGACCGGCAGCCCCTCCTCGGCGAAGCGGCGCAGCACGTGCAGGGTCAGCGTCGGGCCGTAGACCCGGTCCGCCAGGCCGGCGTGGTGCAGCAGGTTGAGCGCCCAGCGGACCGGCTGGCCGTCGGGGGTGACCACGTCGAAGGAGTTCAGCCGGGCGTTGTGCGCCGGGTCGAGCACCCCGGTCATCACGCCGTGCACGGCCAGCGCGGTCAGCGCCAGCGGCCGGCGCTCGTGCGCGGCGGCCACCACCTGCTCGGTCGCCGAGGTGTAGTCGGTCGCGTCGACCAGGACGCCCAGGACGTTCCGCTTGCCCTTGCCGGTCATGCCTGCGGCACCCACTTGTCGACGTTGGCCTCGTAGATCTCCCGCATGATCATCGGTACGTCGTAGACCTGCTTCCAGTCCGGGTAGTCGGCCTGGAAGGCCTCGTTCGAGCCGATCCACCACTTGTGGTCGCCGATCCGGTTCGCCTCGACGTACTCGGTGACCATCTCCCGGCCGGTGATCTGCTCGGCCAGCGTGAACGCCTCGCGGTTGGAGGTGTTGGAGTGCCGGCCGCCGCCCAGGTTGTAGACGGCCGCCGAGCGCGGGTTGCGGAAGAACGCCTCGAACGCGGAGACCACGTCCGAGCTGTGGATGGCGTCCCGGACCTGCTTGCCCTGGTAGCCGAAGATCTTGTACGTGCGGCGCTCCATGTTCGCCCGCATCACGTACCCGAGGAAGCCGTGCAGCTCCGTCGCGGAGTGCGCCGGGCCGGTCAGCGTGCCGCCCCGGAAGCAGGCGGTCTTCATGCCGAAGTACCGGCCGTACTCCTGCACCATCACGTCGGCGGCGACCTTGGAGGCGCCGAAGACCGAGTGCAGGCAGGCGTCGATCGACATGTCCTCGCGGATGCCCTGCTCGTACGGGTGGCCCGCCTCGATCTCCCACCGGGTCGCCAGCTCCACCAGGGGCAGGCTGTTCGGGCGGTCGCCGTAGACCTTGTTGGTCGAGCAGTGGATCACCGGCGCGTCGATGCAGTGCTCGCGCACGTTCTGCAGCACGTTGAGGGTGCCGCCGGCGTTCACGTCGAAGTCGGTGAAGGGGTCCCGCACCGCCCAGTCGTGCGAGGGCTGCGCGGCGGTGTGGATCACCACGGCGATGTCCCGGCCGTAGCGCGCGAAGAGCTTCGCCAGCGAATCCCGGTCCCGGATGTCGATGCTGTGGTGCGAGTACGCGGACCCCAGCTCGTCGGCGAGTCGCCGGACGTTCCACGCGGTCGACGCCTCGGCGCCGAAGAACTCCTGCCGCATGTCGTTGTCGATACCGACCACGTCCAGGCCGAGACCGGCGAAGTGCCGGACCGCCTCGGACCCGATCAGACCGCCCGACCCGGTCACCAACGCGACACTCACACGCCACTCCTGGTCAGTAGGAGGCAGGGAAACCCTCGGAGCATAGCGTGACGTCCGGCACGCTCCGATACGAGTCGAGGGCCCCGCAAACTGCGGAGCCCTCGTCGATCTGGTGGGGAAGGGGGGAGTTGAACCCCCACGTCCTTTCGGACACACGGACCTGAACCGTGCGCGTCTGCCATTCCGCCACTTCCCCGTGGCTTGACCTCGAACACTGTAGCTGGTGCCGATCCCGCTGTCGCCAGCGGGCCTACGTGTCCTGCGCCATCGCCTCGACTGGTTACGCTCCGTGGAGCGGTCACCGCCTCGGCGGACGAAACTTTAACACGCCCGGAGGGCCCCTTCCGAACGGCCTGGCACGCGCCCGCCGAGCGGCGCGCGAGCTGCATGCGCGCCGGCCGGATACCATCATGTCCTCGGGACCCGAGGAGGAGCCGGTGAGCGTGCTGCAACGCTTCGAGAAGCGTCTGGAAGGCCTGGTCGAGGGGGCCTTCGCCAAGGTCTTCAAAGGGGTGGTCCACCCCGTGGAGATCCTCAACGCCATGCAGCGGGAGGCCGAGGCGCACAAGGCCATCCTGGCCGGTGGGCGCACGTTGGTGCCCAACCGCTACGTGATCGATCTCTCGCCGTACGACCACAGTCGGCTGGCGCCGTACGCCGCCGCGCTGGCCCAGGAGTTGGCCCAGTCGCAGGCGGAGTTCATCGGCGAGCAGGCGTGGACGGTCTACGGCGACGTGATCGTCGAGATCGAGCGCGGCGAGGGACTGGACACCGGCATGTTCCGGGTCACCGCCGAGGTCTACACCGGTGGCGAGGTCGCCCCGGTCTCCGCGCCCGGTGGCTACGACGCCGGTCCGCCGGCGTACCCCGCGTACGACCAGGGCGGCGGCTACGGCCCGCCGCCGGGACAAGGCGCCGGCGCCCGCAACGTCCGGCTGGTCTCCGGTGACGGCCGCACCTACCCGCTCCAGATGGGGTCGACGGTGATCGGTCGCGGCGACCAGGCCAACCTGCGCCTGCCGGACGTCGGAATCTCCCGGCGACACGCCCGGCTGGACTTCGACGGCGGGCAGGTCGTGCTGACCGACCTCGGGTCGACCAACGGCACGATGGTCAACGGCCAGCGCGTCTCCGCGGTCGCCCTCAACCCCGGCGACATGATCCAGCTCGGCACGACCACCCTGACCTTCCGCGTGGACGGCTGACGCGCCTTGCCGGAGCTCGTCATCACCGTCGCCCGGTTCGGGTTCCTCATCCTGCTGTGGATCTTCGTGTTCACGGTGGTCGGCGTGATCCGCCGCGACCTCTTCGCAGGAGCCCGGTCGGGCCGGCTGGTGGCCGCGCCACGCGCGGTGGGCGCCTCCACCGGCCAGGCGGCGAAGCCGGCGAAGGTGAAGCGGGGCAGGGCCGCGCACCAGCTGGTGGTCACCGCCGGCCAGCTCGCCGGCACCCGGATCACCCTCGGCGAAGCCCAGATCACCATCGGACGGGCCGAGGACTCCACCCTCGTCATCACCGACGACTACGCCTCCGCGCGGCACGCCCGGCTCGTGCCGCGCGACGGGCAGTGGTTCGTCGAGGACCTCGGCTCGACTAACGGCACCTACCTGGATCGCGCTAAGGTCTCCGGACCAACCCCCGTCCCCCTCGGCGTGCCGATCCGGATCGGCCGCACTTCTCTCGAATTACGGCCATGACTCTGACCCTGCGCTATGCGGCCCACAGCGACCGCGGTCTGATCCGAGACGGAAACCAGGACTCCGTCTACGCCGGGCCGCGGCTCCTCGCCGTCGCCGACGGCATGGGCGGCATGGCCGCCGGTGACGTCGCCAGCAACATCGTCATCGGTGCCATGGCGCCGCTCGACGAGGACGTCCCAGGGGACGCCCTCGTCGACGCGCTGCGCTCGGCCGTGGGCACCGCCAACCAGCAGCTCCGCGACACCGTGGACGCCAATCCGCAGCTGGAGGGGATGGGCACCACGCTCACCGCGACCCTCTTCTCCGGCAGCAAGCTCGGAATGGTCCACATCGGTGACTCGCGGGCCTATCTCCTGCGCAACGGTGAGTTCGCGCAGATCACCAAGGACGACACCTACGTCCAGATGCTCGTGGACGAGGGCCGGATCAGCGCGGAGGAGGCGAGCAGCCACCCCCAGCGCTCGCTGCTCACCCGCGCCCTGGACGGTCGCGACATCGACCCGGAGTACAGCGTCCGCCAGGTGCTGCCCGGTGACCGCTACCTGATCTGCAGCGACGGGCTCTCCGGCGTGGTCAGCGCGGACACCATCGCCGACACCATGCGGGAGTACACCGACCCGCAGCAGTGCGTCGAGCGGCTGGTGCAGCTCGCGTTGCGCGGCGGCGGCCCGGACAACATCACCGTGATCATCGCGGACGCCACCGACCAGGACATCGTCGAGGCGAGCCCGATCGTCGGCGGTGCCGCGTCCCGGGACCGGGGCATGGCCACCTCGGCCGACGTCTCCACCCCGGCCGCCCGCGCCTCGGCGCTCTCCGCGCCGCGTCCCCCGGTGCCGGAGGACCCGGCCGCCAACCGGGACGACGAGCCGGACCGCCCCCGCCGCCGGCCGCTGCGTACCGTGGCGATGCTGGTGGCGCTGCTGGTGATCCTGGGCGGCGGTCTCTTCGCCGGCTGGAGCTACACGCAGCGGCAGTACTACGTCGGGGCGACCGAGCAGGGGCAGCTCGCGGTCTTCCGCGGCGTCCCCGGCCAGGTCGCCGGGCTCGACCTGTCCAGCGTGCACTCGACCAGCCAGGCCAAGCTGGACGATCTCACCCTCGCCGCGCAGGAGCAGGTCAAGCAGGGCATCCAGGCCAAGAGCGAGCCCGACGCGGTCCGCCGGCTGGCCGAGCTGACCGTCGACGACCCGACCAACCCCAACCTCAAGCCGGTCTGCCCGCCGAGCCCGACCGTGGCGGCGAGCGCCTCCCCGGTCGCGCCGACCGGCAGCCCGGCCCCGCCCACCCCGACCGCCAGCCGCCCTCCGGCCGGCACCGTCACCCCCGCGCCGACCACCACGCCCGACGCCCCGGCCTCCGACCCGGTACCGCCGGTCGTGGATCCGGCGGGCTGCCGGTCGACCGAGTGAACGTCGGCTGAGAGCCCGAGGATCGATCCGTGACCGCAGCCGCCACACCGGCAGTCTCGCCCGCCACAACGGGCGAGCAGCCCGGCGTGCGCCTGGCCCGGTCCCGGCGCAACGCGGAACTCTCTCTGCTGCTGCTGGCCCTGGTGCTGGTGGCGGCGTACGCGGCGATCGTCGAGGCGAACATGCTCGACACGGTCACCCCGGACTTCTGGATGCCGGCGGCGGCGCTGGGCGTGGTCTTCCTCGGCATGCACCTGGTCATCCGGTGGCTGGCGCCCTTCGCCGATCCGGCCCTGCTGCCGGCGGTCGCCCTGCTCAACGGGATCGGGGTCGGCTTCCTGCGCCGGCTCGACCTGAGCAAGGCGGCGCCGGTGGAGCGGGAGACGCTGGCCGTCTTCGCCGGCACCGGCGGTCGGCAGCTCGCCTGGACGCTCGCCGCGGTGGTCCTCGCCGCCGGGCTGCTCGCCCTGATGCGCGACCACCGCTCGGTCTCCCGGTACGCGTACACCCTGGGTCTGGCCGGCATCGTGCTGGTGATGATCCCGGCGGTGCTGCCCGGCCGGTTCTCCGAGATCAACGGTGCCAAGCTCTGGATCCGGGTCGGCGGCTTCTCCATCCAGCCCGGTGAGTTCGCGAAGCTGGCCCTGCTGGTCTTCTTCGCCTACTACCTGGTCCGCAAGCGCGAGGTGCTCTCGCTGGCCAGCCGCCGGATCCTCGGCATCGACTTCCCCCGCGGCCGGGACCTCGGCCCGGTGGTCGTGGTGTGGCTGATCAGCCTCCTGGTCCTGGTCTTCGAGAAGGATCTCGGTACCTCGCTGCTGTACTTCGGCATGTTCGTGGTGACGCTCTACATCGCCACGGAACGGGTCAGCTGGCTGCTGATCGGTCTGGTCCTCTTCTTCGGCGGCGCCTACCTCGCGTACGTCCTGGGTGGCACCGTCGGCGGCCCGTTCGCCAACTTCTACACCCGGGCGGAGATCTGGCTCGACCCGTTCGCGGAGCCGTACGACCGGGGTTACCAGCTGGTGCAGGGCCTGCTCGGCCTGGGCAGCGGCGGCCTCTTCGGCACCGGCCCGGGTGCCGGCGAGCCGCTGGAGATCCCCGAGGTGCAGAACGACTTCATCTTCGCCGGCATCGGTGAGGAGATCGGCCTGTTCGGGCTCACCGCGCTGCTGGTGACCTACCTGCTGATCGTCGAGCGGGGTCTGCGGGCCGGGCTCGCCGTCCGGGACTCGTTCGGCAAGCTGGTGGCCGGCGGTCTCGCCTTCACCCTCGGGCTCCAGGTCTTCGTGATCGTCGGCGGGATCAGCAAGCTCATCCCGCTGACCGGTCAGACCACGCCGTTCCTCTCCGCCGGTGGGTCCTCGCTGATGGCCAACTGGCTGCTCATCGCGGTGCTGCTGCGGATCTCCGACGCGGCCCGCCGCCCGGTGACCCAGGGCTCCGGCCCGGCGGCCCGGCCCGCCGGCGGCCCGCCGGAGCAGCTGCACGGTGCTCCCACGGAGGTGATCCGGCCGTGAACGCACCCCTGCGCCGCGTCGGCGTCGTCGTCATGATCTTGTTCGGCCTGCTCTTCGCGAACCTGAACTGGATCCAGGCCTACAAGGCGGATGAATACCGCAACAGCGACTACAACGGCCGGGTCCAGGTGGCCGAGTACGAGCGCCGGCGCGGCAACATCGAGGCCGGCGGCACCGCCTTCGCCACCAGCAGGGAGACCAACGGCAAGCTGAAGTTCCAGCGCGCCTACCCCGGCGGGGCGAAGTACGCGCACGTGCTCGGCTACAAGCCGGTCAACCTCGCGGACACCGGCATCGAGCGGCTGGAGAACGAATTCCTGGCCGGCACCAGCGACGCGCTGATCGCCAACCGGATCAAGGACATGTTCACCGGCGACGAGACCGGTGGCGGCAACGTGCTGCTCACCCTCTCCAAGCGCGCCCAGGACACCGCGTACGAGCAGCTGCGCAACAACAACAACGGGGTGAAGAAGGGCGCGGCGATCGCCATCGATCCGCGTACCGGGGCGGTGCAGGCGCTCGTCTCGATGCCCAGCTTCGACCCGAACCCGCTGGCCGACCACGACACGAACCAGGCCTCCGCCGCGTACAACCGGCTGGAGCAGGACCCGGACGGTCCGCTGAAGAACCGGGCGCTCTCCGAGACGCTGCCCCCCGGCTCCACCTTCAAGATCGTCGTGGCCGCCGCGGCCCTGGAGAACGGGGTCGGCAAGAGCACCCAGATCCCGGCCGGAGCCAGCTGGACCCCGCCCACCTCGGGCTCCCCGATCCGCAACGCCGCCCCGTCGATCTGCCCCGAGCCACAGGTCAGCCTGATCGAGGCGGTCCGGGAGTCGTGCAACACCGGCTTCGCCCAGCTCGGCGTGAAGCTCGGCGCGGACACCGTCAAGGAGAAGGCCCGCCAGTTCGGCTTCGAGCAGGACGACCTCACCGTCGGCCAGCTCGGCGAGGACGGCCTCACCGTCGCGCCGAGCCGGACCGGCGCGATGGAGGCCCCCGGCGGCGGCACCGACCCGGCCGCACTGGCCCAGTCCTCCATCGGGCAGCGCGACGTCAAGATGACCCCGTTGCAGGGCGCGCTGATCGCCGGCACGGTCGCCAACGGCGGCAGCCAGATGCGGCCGTACCTGGTCAAGCAGCTGCTCGCGCCGGACCGCACCACCAGCTACTACACCGCCAAGCCCCGGGAGCTGCGCCAGCCGGTCAACGGCACGGTCGCCGCCGACCTGCGGGAGATGATGGTCGCCGTGGTCGAGGACGGCACCGGCAACAAGGCGCAGATCAACGGCTACACGGTCGGCGGCAAGACCGGCACCGCCCAGTCCGCGCCGGACCGGCCCGACCACGGCTGGTTCATCGGGTTCGCCCTCGACAAGAACGGCACCCCGGTCTCCGCGGTCTGCGTGGTGCTGGAGGAGGCGGGCAGCGGGGGCAGCGCCGAGGCGGCCCGGATCGCCGGCCGGGTCATGCAGGCGGCCATCGCCGACTCCGGGGGCCGCTGACATGCTGCACCCCGGCGTCCAGCTCGGCAACCGCTACCGCCTCGACGAGCGGATCGCCAGCGGTGGCATGGGCGACGTCTGGCGCGGCACCGACCAGGTGCTGGGCCGTACGGTGGCGGTGAAGAGCCTGCTCCCGGCACTGCTGGACGATCCCGGTTTCGCCGAGCGGTTCCGGGGCGAGGCGCGGACCATGGCCACCATCAACCACCCGGGCGTGGTCGACGTCTACGACTTCGGCAGCGACCAGCAGATCGCCTTCCTGATCATGGAGTACGTCGAGGGCGACGCGCTGTCGGCGACGCTGAGCCGGGTCGGCCGGCTCACCCCGGCCCGGACGATGGCACTGGTCGCCCAGGCGGCCGACGCGCTGCACGCCGCCCACGAGAAGGGCATCGTTCACCGGGACGTGAAGCCGGGCAACCTGCTGGTCCGGCCGAACGGGACGCTGGTGCTGACCGACTTCGGCATCGCCCGCTCCGACCTGGTCGGGCAGCTCACGGCCGCCGGCTCGGTGCTCGGCACCGCCTCGTACATCTCCCCGGAGCAGGCCACCGGCGCGGTCGCCACCCCAGCTTCCGACGTGTACGCGCTCGGCGTGGTGGCGTACCAGTGCCTCGCCGGCCGGCGTCCGTTCGAGGGGGACAACCCGCTCGAGATCGCGATGAAGCACGTCCAGGAGGCGCCCCGGCCGCTGCCCGGCGACATCCCGCCGCAGGTCCGGGCGATCGTGGAGCGGGCCCTGGCGAAGGACCCCGCGGCCCGCTGGCCCAGCGCCGCCGCGCTGGCCTCGGTGGCCCGGCAGGCGAAGCTCGCGCTGTCCCAGCAGGCCCGCGCCGGTGGGCACGCCGGCCCGGTCTCCGGGGCGCCCGCCTCCCCGGCCGCCCCGGTGGCCCGCGCCCAGGTGCCGACCGCCGGCCAGCAGCACCGGCCGCCCGCGCTGGCCCAGCAGCACCGCCCGTCGGCCGCCGGACAGGCCCGCCCGCCGGTCGCCGCGCGGCAGCCGCAGCCGCCCGCCGCGGCGCACCGCCCGCCGGCCCCGGCCGGGCCGCAGTCCCGGCCGCCGGTCGCGCAGCCCGCGCCGCCGCGCGGGGTCGTGTCATCGGCTCCCACCCGGTCCGACCGCCCCGTCGGGTACGCCCGGCAGCCGGTCCCGGCTGCTGTTCCGCCGCGTCGTTCCAGGTCAGGGATGGTGACCCTGGCCATCCTGCTGGCCGCACTGGTCCTGGTCTGCTCCGGCGTGATTTCCTACAGGGCGCGGCAGGGCGCGCTGACCGGTGACCCCGGCGCAGCCGGCCCGCTGAGCGTGACGTCCGGCGCGGTGAGCGCGTACGGACGCGACGATCTGGCCCAGAAGCCGTACCGTCGGGTGGAACGGCTTCGACCGGGTGGCGGCGAGACGACGACGAGCGAAGGACGACGAACGCGATGACAGCGCAGGCCCGCCTGCTCGGTGGCAGGTATCAGGTCGGCGAGCTGCTCGGCTACGGCGGCATGGCGGAGGTTCACCGTGGTCGTGACCTCCGGCTGGGCCGGGACGTCGCGATCAAGATGCTCCGCACCGACCTGGCCCGGGACGCCACCTTCCAGATGCGGTTCCGTCGGGAGGCGCAGAACGCCGCCTCGCTGAACCACCCGGCGATCGTCGCCGTCTACGACACCGGCGAGGAGACCGCGCCGACCGGCGAGACGCTCCCGTTCATCGTGATGGAGTTCGTCAACGGCCGCACGCTGAAGGAGGTCCTCGGCGTCGAGGGCCGGCTCCAGCCGCGCCGGGCGTTGGAGATCTGCGCCGACATGTGCGCGGCGCTGGAGTTCAGCCACCGGCACGGGATCATCCACCGGGACATCAAGCCGGGCAACGTGATGCTCACCCAGACCGGCCAGGTCAAGGTGATGGACTTCGGCATCGCCCGGGCGCTGGCCAGCGGCGCGACCACGATGACCCAGACCAGCGCGGTCATCGGCACCGCGCAGTACCTCTCCCCGGAGCAGGCGCGCGGCGAGTCCGTGGACGCCCGCTCCGACGTCTACGCCGCCGGCTGCGTGCTCTTCGAGCTGGTCTGCGGGCACCCGCCGTTCGTCGGGGACAGCCCGGTGAGCGTGGCCTACCAGCACGTCCGGGAGGCCCCGCCGACGCCGAGCGACATCAACCCGGACGTCAACCCGGCGGTCGACGCGATCGTGCTCAAGGCGCTGTCGAAGAACCCGCTCAACCGCTACCAGAGCGCCGGCGAGATGCGGGCCGACCTGCTCCGGGCCGCCGCCGGCCGGCCGGTGCTGGCCACCCCGGTCATGCCGCAGGACGAGACGGCGCACCTCGCCCCGGCCGCCGGCGGGTACCCGACGCAGGTCGTCGGTGGGCAGACCCGGCAGCAGGCCCCGGCGCGGGTCGGCGACCCGGGTCGGCGCAAGAGTTCGGCCTGGGTGATCGCCGCGTTCGCCGCGGTCGGCGTGCTGGCGGTGATCGCCCTGGTGGCGGCGCTGCTGCTGCAGAAGGACGACCCCGAGAAGGTCCAGGTGCCGAACCTGGCGGGCAAGGACCAGGCCACCGCCTTCACCGAGATCCGCAACGCGGGCCTGGTGCCGGGGCTGGGTGATGATCTCTTCAGCACCACTTGCAAGAAGGGCACGGTCGCCGAGCAGACTCCGCCCGCCGGCAGCAGCCTGGAGGAGAAGCGCCAGGTGACCGTCAGGATGTGCGGCGGTCCGGCCACCAAGACGGTCCCGTCCGGTCTGGTGGGCGGGACCTTCGAGAGCGTCAAGACCACCCTCGAAGGCCAGGGCTTCCGGGTCAAGCGGGAGACCAAGGACAGTCCCAAGGAGAAGGACACCGTCATCGCGGTGGACCCGCAGTCCGGCGAGAAGGTGGCCGAGGGCGCGGAGATCACCGTGACCGTTTCGCTGGGCAACATCCGCGAGGTGCCGCGGGTCATCGGCCTCACCGAGGACGAGGCCCGCAAGGAGTTGACCGACGCCGGCTACAAGGTGAAGGTGCGCGACGGCGACGAGGTGCCCGCAGCCGAGGCCGGCCGAGTCACCGGGCAGAACCCGAGCCCGGGCACCAACCTGGCCAAGGGCAGGGAGGTCACCATCGAGGTGTCCATCCCCGAGCCCACCCAGGAGCCCACCCCGCCCACCGCGACTCCGAGCAGCCCGACCCCGACCACCGGCACCGGTGGCGGTCTGTTCCCCCCGCCCCCGGACGGTGCCCCCGCCCGGTGAGCTGGACGCAGCACTGAGGAAGGCCCGGTCCCCTGCAGAGGGACCGGGCCTTCCTGCTGTCGTGGTGGTGCTCAGGTGTTGGCGAAGGCGGCCCGCCGTCGCGCGTCCACCTCAGCCGCCAGCTCCGGAGCGCGGTCCAGCGCCTCCGGGTGGCCGCAGGCGGCCAGCCAGTTCGCCAGCATCAGGTGACCGCCCTCGGTCAGCACCGACTCCGGGTGGAACTGGACGCCCTCGATCGGCAGCGTCCGGTGGCGCATCGCCATCACGACGCCGGACCCGGTCCAGCCGGTGACCTCCAGCTCGTCCGGCAGCGTCTCGGGGAGCACGGCGAGCGAGTGGTAGCGGGTGGCGGTGAACGGGTCCGGCAGCCCGGCCAGCACGCCGACCGAGTGGTGGCGTACCTCCGAGGTCTTGCCGTGCAGCAGCTCGGGGGCCCGGGTCACGGTGGCGCCGAACGCCTCACCGATGGCCTGGTGGCCGAGGCAGACGCCGAAGATGGGCAGCTTGCCGGCGTACTCCTTGATCACGTCGAGGCAGATGCCGGCGCGGTCCGGGCTGCCCGGGCCGGGCGAGAGCAGCACCCCGGCCGCGTCGAGCCGGCCGACCTCGGCCACATCGATCTCGTCGTTGCGGCGGACCTCGCAGTCGACGCCGAGCTGGCCGAGGTACTGCACCAGGTTGAAGACGAAGGAGTCGTAGTTGTCGATGACCAGGACACGCATGGGCTCACTCGTCCGGAGAGGGGGGCGGGGTGTTGTTCTGGTCGGTGTCGTACGGCAGTTCGTGCTCGTCGCCGGACGGGGCGTCCTGCTCGACGCCGGGCTCGGCGGGGTCGCCCGGCACGCCGGTGTCCTGGGTGACCTGCACGTCGTCGAAGGGGGTCACCAGGGGTTCGGCCCAGGGGAAGACGACGTACCACAGCAGGGCCACGGTCGCGGCGGCGAGCAGCAGCGAACCGGTGATCTTGCCGGCCAGGCCGAAGGGCAGTTTGCGCCAGATCCAGGAGTACATCGTCGTCAGCCTCCCAGCGCCGCCGGGCGGCCCTCGGACTTGGGGATGCTGGCCGCGGCGTCCAGCTCCGCGTGGATGATCAGGCGCTGGTAGTTGTCGAACTTCGGGTTGCAGGTGGTCAGGGTGAGCAGCTTCTTCGGCTTCTCTCCCGGCCCCAGCTTGATCGGCGCCGGCGCGACGACCTCCACCTGGTCGGGGCGGACGATCCGACTCTTGATCACCTTGTAGACGTACCAGTCGGTCTTGGTCTCGACGACGATCGCGTCGCCGTCGTCGAGCTCGTCCAGCCGCCAGAAGGTGGCCCGGTTGCGGTGCCCGGCGACGGAGAAGTTGCCCACCTGGCCGGGCATCGCGCTCTTCGGGTAGTGGCCCGGGGCGTACCGGATGTCCTTCTGCGTGACGCCCTCCACCACGACCCAGTTCTTGTCGAGCCTGGGGATGTAGAGGCCGGCGATCGGCCTGCCCTCCACCGGGGGTTTGGGCTTGGCCGTCGGACCGGCGGACGGCGCGACGGTGGGGTCGCCGCTCGGGCCCCACTCCTGCGCCAGTTGGCTGCTCAGGTCGCCCTGGTGGGCATCGACGATCGCCGACTTGCCCCAGATCTCGTACCCGGCGAAGAGCAGCACCACGAGCCCGAAGGTGATCAGCACCTCGCCGGTGACCCGGACGCCGGAGCGCAACCGGGACGCCAGGGACGGCCGGGTCAGCTCCGAGTAGACGCTCTTGTAGCCCTCGTCGGTCTGGTGCGGGCGGAGCTGGACCACCCGCTCGCCGCGCCGGGGCTGCGGCGGCTCGGCGGGCTTGTCCTCGGCCGGGCCGTCGCGCTCAGGTACGGGGGGCACCGCGCCCATCAGTGCCGTCGAGTCCAGCGCCGGCTGGGCGGGAGCGGGCCGTCCGGTCACCGCCGGGATGATCGCGGTGGCCGCCGGGTCCGCGAACCGGTCCGGTGCGCCACCGGCCCGGTAGGCGCCGGTCGGCCCGCTGTCCGGGCCGCCAGCGGTACCCCAGGCGTCCGTTCGACCACCGGAAGCGGCCACGCTCGCGGGTCCACCCTGGGGAGCGGCCGCGCGGGGCAGGCCACCCTCCGGAGCGGCCGCGCGGGGCAGGCCACCGTCGGGAGCGGCCGCGCGGGGCAGGCCACCCTCGGGAGCGGCCGCGCGGGGCAGTCCGGGCCCGCCTGGGCCGGCCTCCGGCGCCGGTACGCCGGGACGGGCCCCGCCGGACGGGTACGGGTGCCCCGGGCCGGCGAGGTCGCCGGCGACGGGCGGCCGGGTATGCCGGGCCTCGGGTGCGCTCGCCGGACGGTCCGTGGGACGGGCGGCGACGATCGGGAGGAAGGCGGTCGGCGCGTCGGTGGCGGGCTGCGGCCGTACCCCGGATCTGGGCTGGTGGTCGGCGGCGGCCGCCGGGGCGGGCGTGGCCGGGCGCTCCGACGGCGCGGGTGACCGGTGGATCGCCGGCGCGGCCGGCGGCACGGCGGCCGGGGCCGACGGTGGGCGGGCGGCGGGAGCGGCCGGGCGGACCGGGGCGTTGCCGGGCCACGCGGGCGGCGCGGGGCGGGTGGGGCCGTCGGTCGGGCGGGCCGGCGCCGGGCCACCGGAGAACGGGTGGGCCGCCGCGCGGTCGGGTGTCGGGTCGACGGACGGCGGGGCGGGCACCGGGTCGGCGGTCGCGCGGTCGGTCGTCGAGTCGGCGGGGGCCGATCGGGGGGCCGGGCCGGGCGGGGTCGGCGGCCGGTTCGCGGACGACCGCGGCGGCAGCACCGGGTCGGGCCAGCTGTTGCGGCGGGCCGGCGGGGTCGAGCCCTCGACCGTGGGGATGACCGCGGTCTCCTCGTCGCTCCGGTCGCGGTGGCGCGGGTCCCTGCCGTCGGGACTCATCGGGGCACCGTCGCCGATCGCAGAGCGGTGGAGTCCTCGAAGGCCGGCACGGTCACGGAGGAGACGGTCTCCTTGTAGCCCAGCTGGTAGTGCTCGACCGCCTGCTTGAACAACCCGACTCCCTCAGAGCCGGCGAGGGCCTGCTGGAGGGCAGCGGGATCGCCGATTGCTACGATCTTGAACGGTGGGGAGTACACCCGGCCGTGCAGCAGCAGGGTGTTACCCACGCAGCGTACCGCGCTGGTGGACAGCACGCGGACGTTCATGATTGACATGGCCTCCGCGCCGCCGGCCCAGAGCGCGTTCACCACCGCCTGCACGTCGCCCTGGTGGACGACCAGGTCGTCGTTGGTCGCGTCCTTGGGCAGGGTCTGGTCGCCGCGGCGGGGCGCGTCGTTCAGCTCGACGGTCACCCCCGGCCCGGACAGCGCGGTGAACCCGGCGGCCTCCAGGCTGCGCCCGGCCCGGTCGCGCTGCTCCTTCACGGGGCCGTCGGTGTCGGCCAGCGCGGCGGTCTGGCTATCGACCTCGGCGCGCAGCCGGGCGGCCCGCAACTCGCTGGCCGCCACCTGCTCGCGCCGGTCCTCGATCAACTGGGTCAGCTGGGGCCGCCGGTCCTCCCGCAGGGCGGTGCCGCCGGCGGTGGTGGCGGTGGTGGTGAAGAGCAGCCCGGCCGCGGCGGCGATCAGCGGCACCCCGATCGACCAGCCCGGTCGCCGCTGACGCGGACGCCGTGGCAGGAGCGCGGCGACCGCGCGCCGCATGGCCTTCTGCCAGGACGCCGCGCCGGATGTGTACTCCACCGAGCGTTCCCTCCGCCTCGTCTGGTTGGTGCCCGCCGCGACGCCGACGGGCGCGGGTGCGCCGAGGCGTTTCCCTCTTTCCGGTCACTCCGCGCACCGGCCTGACCCCATTCGTGGCTTGGACGGGCCGTCCGGACTACGCTAGCTGTCGAACATTATTGGCCATGGACCGTCGCCCCCGCGCCCGGTTGTCAGGCCGGACGAGGTCGTCACCCCCTCTGGAGAGCGTCGTGCCCAAGTCTCAGGTCCGCAAGAAGAAGGTGTACACCCCGCCGACGGACGTGCGTCCGACGAGCACGGCGGCGACGCGCAAGCCTAGCCCGGTGTGGCTGCCGGCGACCGCGGTCGCGCTGATCGTCGGCGGCATCGGCTGGCTGGTGGTCTACTACCTCTCCGAGCAGGAGTACCCGGTCGCCACCTGGGGCTACTGGAACCTCGCGGTCGGCTTCGGCGCGATGGTCTCCTCGCTGATCCTGCTCTCCCGCTGGCGCTGACCCGGCCCTCTGTCGAGGCGGTGCCACGTCACCTTCGCGGAACCCTGCCCGGCGCTCCGGCGCCGGGCACCCTATGGTGTGCGCAGGGCGGCGTGGCCGGGTGCGAGAAGACTCACGTTACTGCTGGGTAACCTTGCGCGTAGGCTGCACTGCATGACCGAGCGGAGCGAGGTCATCGACCGGCCCGGTCGATCAGGTGGCAGCGGCTCGACGCCGATGACGTCCTGACACCGGCCACCCGGTCGCCGAGCCGCTCGACAGGCAGCAGACCGGGAGGCCAACTCGATGGGCAGCGTCCAGATCGTCACCACGATCCTCGCGGCCGCCATCACCGCCGTGGCGGTGTGGCTTGCGGTGCGCGCGGTCATGAAGATGACGGCCGTCATCCGGCTCGGGCAACCCGCCCCGGAGCGGTTCGCCGACAAGGGCGCCCGCACCAGGACCATGCTGGTGGAGACCGTCGGCCACACCCGCATGCTCAAGTGGAGCGTGGTGGGTGCCGCGCACTGGTTCGTGATGGTCGGCTTCATCGTGCTGTCGCTGCTGGTGCTCGAGGCGTACTTCGAGGTGGTCACCCCGACCGGCGGGCTGCCGATCATCGGGCACTGGGTGGTCTTCGGCCTGGCCACCGAGGTCATCGGCGTGCTGGGCCTGGTCGGCATCCTGGTGCTGATGGCGATCCGGCTGCGCAACCGGCCCACCCGGCCGGGCGGTCGCTCCCGGTTCACCGGCTCGACGATGTGGCAGGGCTACTTCGTCGAGTGGATCGTGCTGCTGGTCCTGATCTTCGGCTTCGTGATCCGGGGCTTCAAGGTCGCCACCGACCACTTCGAGTACCCGGCCTGGGCCACCCCGGTCAGCCACGCGGTCGGAGCGGTGCTGCCCGACTGGCAGGACGGGGCCAGCGTCGCCGCGCTCATCAAGATCGCTATCTCGATGACCTGGCTGATCGTCATCTCGCTGAACGTGACCATGGGTGTCGCCTGGCACCGCTTCCTGGCCTTCCCCAACATCTTCTTCAAGCGTGAGCCGGCCAAGCCCGCCGGCTCCGGCCTCGGCGCCCTGCGGCCGATGATGAGCGAGGGCAAGCCGCTCGACTTCGAGGAGGCCGACCCGGAGAAGGACCAGTTCGGCGTCGCCCAGGTCGAGCAGTTCACCTGGAAGGGCCTGCTGGACTTCAGCACCTGCACCGAGTGCGGCCGCTGCCAGTCGCAGTGCCCGGCCTGGAACACCGGCAAGCCGCTGTCGCCGAAGCTGCTGATCCTGAGCCTGCGTGACCACGCGTACGCCAAGGCGCCGTACCTGCTGGCCGGCGGCGGCAAGGACCTCACCGGCGAGGAGAAGGCCACCGCCGCGCAGCTCGCCCACATGGACGTGCTCGCCCTGGCCGAGGCCGACAAGCCGCTGATCGGCACCGCCGAGGAGGGTGGGGTCATCGACCCCGACGTGCTCTGGTCGTGCACCACCTGCGGCGCCTGCGTCGAGCAGTGCCCGGTCGACATCGAGCACGTCGACCACATCGTCGACATGCGTCGCTACCAGGTGCTGATCGAGTCGAGCTTCCCGTCCGAGGCCGGCGTCATGCTCCGCAACCTGGAGAACAAGGGCAACCCGTGGGGCGCCCCGCAGAACACCCGCGAGGACTGGACCAAGGGCCTCGACTTCGAGGTGCCGCGGGTCGGCGAGGTGGACGACTTCGAGTACCTGTTCTGGGTCGGCTGCGCCGGCGCGTTCGAGGACCGGGCCAAGAAGACCACCCGCGCGGTCGCCACGCTGCTCAACGAGGCGGGCGTCAAGTTCGCCATCCTCGGCGAGGGCGAGACCTGCTCGGGCGACCCGGCCCGCCGGATCGGCAACGAGTTCGTCTTCCAGATGCTCGCCCAGCAGAACGTCGAGACCCTGAACGAGGCGTTCGAGGGTCGGGAGAAGGCCAAGCGCAAGATCGTGGCCACCTGCCCGCACTGCTTCAACACCCTGGGCAACGAGTACGGCCAGCTCGGTGGCGAGTTCGAGGTCGTGCACCACACCCAGCTCCTGGCGCACCTGGTCTCGACCGGCAAGCTGACCCCGGTGCAGCCGGTGGACGGCGGGGTCACCTACCACGACCCCTGCTACCTGGGCCGGCACAACCGGGTCTTCGCCGCGCCGCGTGAGGTGCTGGGCGACGCGATCGCCGGCGAGCTCACCGAGATGCCGCGCAACAGCGAGCGCTCCTTCTGCTGCGGCGCCGGCGGCGCCCGGATGTGGATGGAGGAGAAGATCGGCAAGCGGATCAACGTGGACCGGGTCGAGGAGGCCATGGCCACCGGCGCGCGGACGGTCGCCGTCGGCTGCCCGTTCTGCTCGACGATGCTCAACGACGGGGTCAACGGCAAGGGCGCCGGCGAGCAGGTCGAGGTCATCGACGTGGCCAGCGTGCTGCTCCGCTCGGTGAAGCCCGAGCAGATGCAGGGCGACAAGGAGACCGAGCCGGTCGCCGGCTGAGGCGTACGCCCGGATCACCGGACACCCGACGGCGGTGGCACCCACCAGGTGCCACCGCCGTCGTCGTGCTCAGGAGACACGGGCCACCAGGGCCGCCTCGGGTGAAGTCGTGCGCCGCGAGCGGCCGTGGAACAATCGCGCTCATCGACGGCCTGTTGCTCGGCACGCTGTTGCCCCTGGTCGGCTTCGTCCTGCTGACCGCCGGCAACGCGTTCTTCGTCGCGGCCGAATTCGCCCTGGTCACCGTCGACCGGGCGGAGATCGACCGGCGCGCCGACGCCGGGGACGCCGCGGCGGCCACGGTACGCCGGGCGCTGCGCGGGCTGTCCTTCCAGCTCTCCGGTGCGCAGCTCGGCATCACGCTCACCGCGCTGCTCACCGGCTATCTCGCCGAGCCGGCGCTGGCCCGGCTCTTCACCCCGGTGCTGCGGCCGGTGGGCGGGGCGGAACGGTTCGGCCCGCTGCTCGCCCTGGCGCTGGCCACCCTGCTCTCGATGCTCTTCGGCGAGCTGGTGCCGAAGAACCTCGCGCTGGCCCGGCCGATGCCCGCCGCCCTGGCCACCGCCGGGCCGATGCACCGCTTCTCCCGGACCTTCGGCTGGCTGATCCGGGCACTGAACGGGTCGGCGAACCGGCTGGTCCGGGCGCTGGGCGTGGAGCCGCAGGAGGAGCTGGCCAGCGCCCGCTCCCCGGAGGAGCTGGGGCTGCTGGCGGCCATCTCGGCCCGGGCCGGTGCGCTGCCGCCGGACATCGCCATGCTGCTGCGCCGCACCATCCGCTTCGGCGACAAGCGCGCCGCCGAGGCGATGACCCCCCGGGTCGACGTGGTCGCGCTGCGGGCCACCGCCACCGTGGCCGAGCTGCTGGAGGCGTCCCGGCAGACCGGACGGACCCGCTTTCCGGTGTACGAGGAGACACTCGACCTGGTCACCGGCGTCGCCGGCGTACCGGACGCGCTCGGGGTGCCGCTGGACCGCCGCGCCTCCACCACCGTCGCGGCGGTGGCCCGCGAACCGGTGTACGTGCCGGAGAGCCTGGACCTCGACGGCGTGCTGGCCGCGCTGAAGGACGCCGGCGCCGACCTGGCCATCGTGGTCGACGAGTACGGCGGCACCGACGGCGTGGTGACCATCGAGGACCTGGTCGAGGAGCTGGTCGGCGAGATCGCCGACGAGTTCGACCCGGACGCGGTGGACGACGCCGGCGCGGCCGAGCTGACCGTCCCGGGCGGCGAACGGACCGTCCTGCTCGACGGGGTGCTCCGCGAGGACGAGCTGGCCGAGCAGACCGGCTTCCGGCTGCCCGAGGGCCCGTACGAGACGCTGGCCGGGTTCCTGATGGCGCGGCTGGGCCACATCCCGGTGCCCGGCGAGACGGTCGAGGAGTCCGGGTACGAGTTCACCGTGGTCGAGGTGGAGCGGCACCGGATCGAGCAGGTCCGCATCGTGCGCCCGGAGGAGCCGGACGGCGATGACTGAGCTGCTGATCGCCCTGGCGTTGCTGCTCGGCAACGCGTTCTTCGTGGGCAGCGAGTTCGCGCTGATCGCGTCCCGCCGTACCGTGGTGGAACCGCTCGCGGCGACCTCCCGGCGGGCCCGCTGGGCGCTGTCGGCGATGAACCAGATCCCGCTGATGATCGCCGGGGCGCAGCTCGGCATCACGGTCTGCTCGCTGGGGCTCGGGGCGATCGCCGAGCCCGCTCTGGCCCACCTGATCGAACCGGCGTTCCACGCGCTGAACCTGCCGACCTCGGCGGTCCACCCGCTGTCGTTCCTGATCGCCCTCGCGGTGGTGGTCTTCCTGCACACCGTGGTCGGCGAGATGGTGCCGAAGAACATCACCCTGGCCGGGCCGGAGCCGTCCGCGCTCTGGCTCGGGCCGGCCATGCTGGCGTTCTGCGTGGCGACCAAGCCGCTGCTGGTCGCGATGAAGTGGGCGGCCCGCCAGGTGCTGTGGCTGTGGCGGGTGGAGGCGACCGAGGCGGTGAAGACGGTGTTCACCGCCGAGGAACTCGCCGGGCTGGTGTCGCAGGCGCGCACCGAGGGTCTGCTGGACGCGGAGGAGCACGCCCGCATCACCGGGGCGCTGGCCCTGCACCGGCGGACCGCCGCGGACGCCCTCCAACCCTGGTCGACGGTGACCACGGTGGCCGAGGACGTCTCACCGGCGTCGCTGGAGGTGCTGGCCACCCGGACGGGCCGGTCCCGCTTCCCGGTGGTGCAGCGGTCGACCCGCCGGGTGCTCGGTTTCGTGCACGTCAAGGACGTCCTGGGGTACGCCGGAGCGTCCCGCCGGGCCCCGGTGCCCGCCGACGTCTACCGACCGCTGGCGGTGGTGCCGCCGGACCGTACGCTGGCCGACCTCCTGCTGGCGATGCGGCGCGAGCGGCGGCACATGGTGCTGGTGAGCGACGGTCGCCGACCCCTCGGCGTGGTGACATTGGACGATGTATTGACCGCCGTCGTTGGGAAATGAGCGAACACCCTTTGTGTGCAAGTGGTTGCACAGGCGTGATGCTGTAATGACCCACCTTGAATTCGTACGGACGGTTCCCTAATGTGGGGCACCGACCGCTGTGGGTCGTCTGCCTCCGTCTTCCCCTCAGCGAGGCGCCCGGCGGTCGGTCGCTAAGGAGTCGGTGCCGGTGGCAACCATGCCCCCTCATCGTCACGCCCAGGTTTGCCCGCCCGCCGGCACGGCCGGTCTGCGGCGGGTCGCCCGCCGCCTGCTCACCCTGGTCGCCGCGGTGGTCGTCGGCGCCGGGATGTTCGCCGTACCGGCGCACGCCGCGCCCACGCCGGAGGAGATCGAGGCGGCGATCGACAAGCAGTGGGAACAGCTCGAGCCGACCATCGAGCAGTACAACAAGGTCCGCGCCCAGCTGAAGGTCAACCGGAAGAAGTCGGCCGAGCTGGAGAAGAAGATCCAGCCGCTGGCCCTGCAGAGCGACCTGGCGATGAACCGGGTGGGCGACCTGGCCTCCCGCTACTACATGACCGGCCCGTCGCAGGAAATCGGCGCGCTGCTGGTCAGCAACCAGCCCGGCACGCTCGCCGAGCAGCTGACCATGCTGGACCGTCTCGCCGCCCACCAGCGCAAGGAGTTGGAGGGCGTCCTCGCCGTCCGGCGCAAGTACGACGACCAGAAGCGCAAGCTCGACGAGCTGATCGCCGCCGAGGTCAAGCAGGAAAAGGATCTGGCGGCCAAGAAGACGCAGATCAACGCGGAGATCAAGCGGCTGCAGGCGTCCATGCCGAAGACCACCGTGAAGGTGGCCGGCTGCCCGACCATCAACGGTGTGGTGAGCGCCAAGGCGCAGACCGCCATCCGGGTGGCCTGCCAGCAGGTCGGCGACCCGTACGTCTGGGGTGCCGACGGGCCGAACTCGTTCGACTGCTCCGGCCTCACCCAGTACGCCTACAAGGCCGCCGGCATCTACCTGACCCACCACACCGGCGCCCAGTGGAACGAGGGCAAGGCCATCCCGCGCTCCGAGGCGCGCCCCGGTGACCTGGTCTTCTTCTTCAGCGACCTGCACCACATGGGCCTCTACCTGGGCAACGACATCATGGTCCACGCTCCCCGGACCGGTAAGCCGGTCCAGGTCACCAGCATCAACTACATGCCGGTCGCCGGCTTCCGGCGACCGTACTGACCGATCAGAACCACCGCGAACCCCCGGTCATCCGACCGGGGGTTTCGCATCTCGGGGACCCGGCACGGCATGGCGGGTTGCGGATCGATAACGGTCGTCTCTACTCTGGTCCTTCGTCGGCCGCGACAGGTCCGTCCAACCCGGGTGGCAGTGGCCGACACCGCCGAGTCGCCTCCGGGCGAGCCGGGGACCCAGGTACGCCGGGGTGAATCCGCAGCCACTGCGGTAGGGCGCTCCCTTCCCGCCCGAACCCGTCAGCTAACCCGGTAGGCGGTCGCGGAAGAAGGAGCCCGGAGCCCGGTGGCACACCATGCCCCGCGGCCACCGTCGTACCGGTCGACCCAGGTCGCCCGGCTGACGGCTGCGCCGCGCCCACGCTGGTCCCGCTTCACCACCGTCCTCGCCGCCCTCGCCGGTGCCGCCGTCGTAATGACCGGCGCTGCCACGGCGGCCCACGCCGACCCCTCGGTCGCCGAGATCGAGCGGCAGATCGACCAGGACTGGAACAGGCTCGAACCGATCATCGAGCAGCACAACGCCACCCGACAGGACCTGACCGCCAAGCGCCGGCAGGCCGACGCGCTGGCCAAGCGCATCGAGCCGCTGCAACTCCAGGTCGACCTCGCGATGAACCAGGTCACCGGCCTCGCCGCCGAGGCGTACAAGGGGGAGAACGTCTCCGCCGTCAACGCCCTGCTCGGCAGCAGCTCCCCCGCCGAAATGGTCGACCAGCTCGAAATGCTCGACCGGTTCGCCCAGCGCCAGCAGCGCGACGTGCGGGTCGTCAAGGAGCTGCGGGACAAGCTGGCCGCGGAGAAGGCGCCGCTGGACGAGATGGTCGCCCAGCTGACCCGTACCGAGGCCCAGCTGGCTGCGAAGAAGAAGCAGATCAACGCCGAGATCGACCGGCTGCAGAAACTGCGGCTCAAGGTGTACGGCAACGGTGGCGGGGGCGCGCTGCGCCCGGCCCCGTGCCCAGCCGGCTACCCCGGCGGCCCGGCCGGCACGGCGGTCAAGTTCGCCTGCGCGCAGATCGGCAAGCCGTACGTCTGGGGCGCCGAGGGCCCGAACTCGTACGACTGCTCCGGGCTGATGCTCGCGGCGTGGGCGAAGGCCGGTGTCTCGCTGCCGCACAACGCCCGCCAGCAGCGCCAGGTGACCCCCCGGGTCAGCCGCGCCGACCTGCGCCCCGGCGACCTGGTCTTCTACTACGCCGACCTGCACCACGTCGGCATGTACGTCGGCGGCGGCTGGGTGGTGCACGCCTCCCAGGCGGGCCAGCCGGTCAAGATGAAGCGGGTCGACGACGGGCCGGTCAACAGCTACGGCCGGCCGGGCTGAGCGCGCGCCGGGCTCCCGGAGGCTCCGGGGGCCCGGCCCGGCGTCAGCGGGTGGGCCAGGTGCGCCAGTTCTGCCAGGAGCGGCTCGGGGTCGGCCCGCGCTGCCCCTGGTAGCGCGACCCGTAGACGGCGGAGCCGTACGGGTGCTCGGCCGGCGACGAGAGCCGGAAGATGCAGAGCTGGCCGATCTTCATCCCGGGCCAGAGCGTGATCGGCAGGTTCGCCACGTTCGACAGCTCCAGCGTCACGTGACCGGAGAAGCCCGGGTCGATGAAGCCGGCGGTGGAGTGGGTGAGCAGGCCGAGCCGACCAAGGCTGGACTTGCCCTCCAGGCGCCCGGCGAGCTGGTCGCCCAGCGAGATGACCTCCAGCGTGGAGGCGAGCACGAACTCGCCGGGGTGCAGCACGAACGGCTCACCCTCGGGCACCTCGACCATCGAGGTGAGCTCGTCCTGCTGGATCGCCGGGTCGATGTGCGTGTACAGGTGGTTGTTGAAGACCCGGAAGAGCTTGTCGAGCCGCACATCGATGCTGGACGGCTGCACCAGCGTGGGCTCGAAGGGCTCCAGCGCGAGCGTGCCCGCCTTGATCTCGGAGACCAGGTCGCGGTCGGAGAGCAGCATCGGCACACCATATCGAGCGGACCGGGTGACCTGCGTGTCGGACTACGCGTTCGTACACATGTTCGATAGGATGTCCGTATGGCTTCCTGGTCCGAATTCGCCGCTGACGAGCCCCGACTCGCCGACGGGATCCGCCTTCTCATGCAGCAGTACGGGCCGGGCTTCGGCTACCTGGCCACCGTCCGCGCCGACGGTGGGCCCCGGGTGCACCCGGTCTGCCCCGTGATCACCGACGAGGGTCTGTTCTGCTTCGTCGTCGACTCGCCCAAGCGGCGCGACCTCGAACGCGACGGGCGCTACGCGTTGCACTCGTTCCCGCCGGAGGAGACCGACGACGAGGCGTACGTCGCCGGTCGCGCGCAACCGGTCACCGACCCGGCCCGGGTCGCCCGGGTGGCCCGCCTCGGCCGGGCGGCGCCGCAGGTCGACTGGCGACTCTTCGAGTTCAGCGTCGACGTGGCGATGCTGACCCGCCGTGACCAGGGCGGGCTCGGCCAGCCCGGCGAGGGCCACGGATCCTCGGCCGTCCAGGTCTGGCTTGATCCGGTCGCCGCCCATCGCGGCGGCGACGCTACCGGCGTACCCGATCGGCGGCCGGCCCGCCGCGGCCGCCACGGTTTCGACACCCGCCGCCCCGCCGCCTGACCGCCGAGACGCCGATGCCGGCCCCGTCGGAGCGACGGAGCCGGCATCGGCGTCTGCTGGGGTGTTACGCCGCGCGGTACGCGTTCCACGCGGTCAGCATGCGGCTCGCCTGACCAGCGGTGAACTGGTACATGCACGAGTCGTAGGTGTAGTCCATGAAGTTGGTGATCGGGTCCAGGCCGGCCGTGGTGCAGGTGTCCCGCCCGGTCGGGCACTGGAACGCCGGCGAGGCCTCGGCCGGGGTGTCGCTGACGCTGTCACCCGAGCCGGAGCATCCACCCTGGAAGGTGTGGTAGAGGTTCAGCCAGTGGCCGACCTCGTGGGTGCCGGTGTCGCCCTGGTTGTAGTTGGCGGCGGTGCCGCCCGGCAGCGACTCGCTCAGCACGACCACGCCGTCCATGCTGTTCAGCTTCCGCTGTGGGAAGGTCGCCCAGCCGAGCAGGTCGTCGCTCAGTTCGCCCAGGTAGACGTTGAGCGTGTTCTTGCCGCCCTCGCGCAGGGAGGTCTTCATCGACCGCTCCGCCGACGAGCCCTGGACGATCGGGTACCACGCCGGGTTGGTCACCCGGTTGATCTTCGTCAGTTGGAAGCCGAAGGCCGTGGCCGCGCCGCCGGTGGCACCCGCGTAGGCCTGGTTCAGCACGCTGATCTGCGAGGTGATCATCGAGTCCGGGATGTTGCCGCCGGCGCGGGTGCTGTCGCGCTGGATCACGTGCACGACGACCGGGATGGTGACGCTGGCCAGTGGGGCGGCGGCCTGGGCGCCGGCCCGGAAGCTCGCCCGCTCGCGCAGCGCGGCGGCCAGGTCGGCCTCGCGCTCGCGGACCTGCTTGGCGGTCAGCTCGTTGGGTTCGTGCTTGGCGATCCCGCCCTTCTTGATCCGGGCGTCCGAGTGGACGTCGGCCGGCTCGGCGCAGACCTCGCTCGGAGCGGCGGAGAAGGCGGAAGCAGCGGGGACGACGCCTACCGCGGCGGTGCTGAGCAGCAGCGCGAGGGTCGTCGACGCGACACCGGCGGCACGCCGGGTCAGCAGGTTGGGACGGAGTCCCATGGGCCCACCTCTTTCTGGCGGCGTGACAGGGGGTATGTCACGCCGTGGTCGAGAACGTGGGGGTGACGTTACAACCGATCGACAGATTTGAGAACGGCCATATGTTGCCGCTGTGAAACTTTTAGCTCTGCGTGAATACGTTGGGTCCAAGATCGATCACGGTGGTGGAGGGTGCCGGCGTGCCGGGGGTACCTGGGTGCACGGCGATGGTCACCTCAGGTACAGTGGTGCCGCCTGCGGGTGTAGTTCAATGGCAGAACATCAGCTTCCCAAGCTGACAGTGCGGGTTCGATTCCCGTCACCCGCTCCAACGAGAGGCCCCAGCTCAGGACAGGTTTCCTGGCGGGGGCCTTGATCGCTGCTACCGCTTCTTGCGCTGGCCGTGCCCGCTACGTGCCCGATCCCTGCTCTGCTTGATTTGCGAGCTGAGCGCGTCAGCAATGTGCTCGTCACGCTCCCGGACGGTGTGCTGATAGATCATCGCGGCCCGGGTCGAGGCGTGGCCCATCCGTGCCATGAGGTCGGACCGATCCACGTCGAGGACCAGGGCGACGACCGTGCGAGCGTGACCGCACATGTCCGAGCGATCTGGTGGAGCGGACCGACGAGCCTCAGCGGCACGGCCCACCCGTGGCGGTTCGAGGCTCGGCGAGACGCCGGCGGCTGGCGGGTGTGGCACGCCAGCTTGCTGGCGTGGTGCGGGGTGCATGTCCGGCCAGACAGGTGTGGTTGAGCAGCTGCCGCTACCGGTCGGCCGAGCCCGGCGTAGCTCGCACCAGTGCGCATACCAGTCCAGCACCGACCGGGAGGTCCTGGTGATGCTGCTCGGACGAGTCTGAGTCAAGACGCGGTCGGCGCCGGGACCAAGCCGCTAGATTGAGGGCAGCGGCCCGGTGTTCAGCCGGGCGGACGGCACCCCACGTGGAGGAAGCATGCCCGCCTTCGTGCTCGTCCACCTGCGTAGCCCGCAGCTCAACGAGGAAGTCTTCACCTATATGGAGCGGGTCCAGTCAACCCTGGAGCCGTTCGGCGGGCGGTTCCGGGTGCATGTTCCCGAGGTCGAGGTGATCGAGGGCGACTGGCCGGGCACGGTGGTCATCCTCGAGTTCCCTGACAGGGACGCCGCCCGCGCCTGGTACGACTCGCCCGCTTACCAGGAGATCCTGCCGTTGCGTACCCGGAACATCGGTGGTGCGCTGATCATCGTCGACGGGGTCGGGCCGGACTACGACCCCGCCCGGACGGCCGCGGCGTTGCGGGCCCGGACGGCTGGCTGAACCGGACGGGCGGCTGGCAGGTCTCTGAAGACCTCCGGGCTCCGCCCCGAACCCGACCCTCCTCAGAGATCAGCCGCGGATCGCCTCGCCGGGCACCACAAGGGCTACCAGTCTCCCCGGACGGGGCGAACGTCGTTCGGCTGGTGAGGCGGCGCTCCACCTTGTCCCCGTCCGAGGAGGCTGGATGGTCTGGCGCCTGCCCGACGAGGAGATCCGCTTCAACAGCCCGGAGCTCACGAACCGCGAAGATCCGGCTCGGCTGCTATGGAATGCATCCAACAGATACGGACAGCACCGACAGTTGTCCCGCCCTGAACGCGGCCAGGTGCTCGGCCGTCAGCTCGAAGTGTCGCGGCGGCGTAGCACTGGTCTTCCACCGCTTGACCCGCACGCCGCAGCCGTGCCACTTGCCGTAACCGATCAAGGCGCTCTTGCGGAAGCCCAGATCCTCTGTTTCAGCGTTGACAACGAGTCCAGGTCCCGACACGCGGGCAAGGACATTGTCATCCGGAGGTCCAACGAAGACGGCGACTGCGGAGCGCTCCCGCGCAGGCCCCGTACCAAAATCTATTAGTCGTGCACTCGCTCGTAACCGCGGACGTTGATCTGAGACGCGTAGCGCTGGGCGTCTGTCTTGAAGGGGTCTACTAGCCAGATCAGCACGCCAACTAGGGAGGCAACCGCGACAACCGACAGCAGCCATGCTCGTGGGCGTCGCGAACGCGCCTGGAGGTTTCCGTCTGCGGCATCGTCGGGTTCAGGCACCAAAAGACAGTAGCCAACCGGACTGGCGCATGGGTGAGAGCGCAAGGTCAGAGCGCTGGACGCGACGGACTGTCGTGGGCCGTCCACGGGCCAGTAGCCGCGAGGCCCAGCGGTCACGAACGGGCACGAGATAGCACCGGACCGGCCGTCGCGAGCAGGCGTTTGGGGCATCACGACCTCTTGAGCACGCTCTTCCAAACTGACGGTGCGTTGGGGGGCAGCAGGCGTGCTGGTAGATCAGCGCGGCCTGCGAGGACTCGGCCTGTGGTCCTCGGTCACGCCGTCCGGTTGAGCTCCCGTCCGGGGAGGCTGGACGGTCTACGACTGCCCCACGAGCAAATCCGCTTCCGGGTAACAGCAGCGATGCGAGACCGGGTGACTAGCTCGGCCAGCCAATAGCGTCGAGGAACTCCTCCACGGCGACCACGACGTGACTGAGCACCGCGATCGACTCGGTAAGCGGGCCGGGTACGTACATACCGTGGTCCGCACCTTCCACCTCTAGCACATGGGGCGACAGCCGGCGGGCGATGTCACCGTCCCATAGCTTGTCGGCAGTGCCACCCACGAGCAGGAACGGCGCGGTTGCGCGGCCCAACGCATCAGCCACCCACGGCAGGGTGAGCAAGGGCGTGAGCCACACGGCGGGCAAGGATCTTTCGGCGGCAATCGCTGCCGCGTTCGTGCCGAGCGACTTGCCGATCAGCAGTGGGCGACCGCTAATGGTGTCGATCAGTGGAACGATCTCACCGCCAACCCAGCTCTCGATTTCTGGCTGATCAGGCTTCGGAAACTCCTGGGACCACGAGTACCGATGTACTGTTGCGCCCCGCTGCTCCGCCACATCGCCGGCATACATCAGCAGGGGAGCGCCCGGTCCGAACCAGGCGCCGGGAATGACGACAGCGTCAGCCATGCGGACGACCTTACCTACCGGTCAAGACAGGTCCAGCGTGCCGACTTCTTGGCCTTCTTCCGGTCGACCTGCGTTGCCGCCGTCATCAGTACCGCGCGCAGCAGTTGGTACGCCTTGGCCGCCATGCTCACCGAGAGGCAGTTTGGCCCGCCATTCGACACGCGTCTGCCAACTGATCTGCGACACCTCAGCGCCTGTTTCGGCACATTCGGATGGGTTCAAGGCGTGACCCGGAGCGACGGCGAGCGGGAGGTCAGGTCTGCCGCCAGACCCGGAACGTCTGTTGCAGCCGCCACGTTCCGTCGGGCTGCTGTGCCTCGTTACGCCAGCGGAATTCGCCGGCCTCAATGTCAGAGAACGTCCATCGCAGATCACCGCCGTCGAGCACGATGTCTCCTCCGATGCGGGAGGCCAGGAACGTGTGCGTGCGACGCCGGCCCGGTCCCACCCACGTCGAGCGCCATACGCCCGCATCGGCTGCGGGATCGGGAAACCGCACGCTGACACCGTGTTCGACCTCGGGCAGGATCCAGACATCGGTGGTCGCCCGCCCGCCCAACCCGTACCCGAAGTGCCACTCACCTCGGCGAACACTCGAGGACCCGTCGAGGTCATACTCCGTACAGTCCAGCACCCACGACCCGGCGAACTGTCCGAACAGGCTGAGGTCGACGCCATCGGCAGGTCCGTCCGCGAGAAAGGCGGCAGCGACGGCAACGGATGGGTTGATAACCATGCGAGGACCATAGCCAGACCGTTGACGAACACCGCTGGTTGGGCATCTGTTGTCCGGCCATGACAGGACGTTTCGTCGGCGGCCAAACCTGCCGCCCCCTAGATCGCCGGTACCTGCCGCACATCACCTGACGGAACCGCGTCGCACATCAGCTGTCGGATCACAGGGCACGGTGACTCCCACCGCGGTGTCGTGCCCTGGTGCTCATGGGAGAACTCCACCAGGCACCCGTGGAGCGGCCCCTCGCGCAGCTGCAGGATGGCCAAGGTCGTCGGCAGTCCACCGGGTCCGTGGGTGGTTGCGGGATGGCATCGCGTCTCATGGGATCACTCGCCCCAGCGGAGCACCGCGCCAGCGCCATTCCTTCAGCTGGGGACGTCCCGGCAGCTCGATCCGGCCCGTGGACCAACGCAGCGCCGCCCACGGGTCCACCCTGGCCAGTTCCTGCGCCGCTTCCGGAAACAGCCGAGCGAGTACCCGGGCGCACACGTCACGTGGTGGATCGATGGCGAGACCGAAGCCCTGCGCGATGTCATCGCCGTGCAGCAACGTCTCCACGCACCCCATCGCGGCGAAGCCCTCCGGATCGGCTTGACCCATGGGGTGGTAGGCCCGAACATCCGGTCCGGACGTGCGTACCGTGGCTGCCAGAATACGGCCACCCGCCTCGGCGAACTCCAGTACCTGTTCCGGGGAAGCGTCCTTGTCGGCGGTTGCCATGAAGCGCACAAACCGCTCCTCCGGCCGGGCCACGAGTTGACCCGCGAACGACATCAGGCAATCACCGATGTGCTCGGCGGTGTGCCAGCAGTCCCACTCCAGGCTGCCCGCCCGCGCGAACCAGTCCAGATCGGTCGCCGGTCGTAGGCTGGCAACAACGCTGGACAATGCTGCGTCGAGATCATCGGCGGTGACCGCCACGGTTTCCTCCAGGTTTGCGAGGCCGATGCTGCACTGGTGTTGATCGGTAGCGGCCAGCTTGCCTGGGGGGTGTGACGAACTGAGTGAAGAGGTCACGCGAGGAAGGTGCCATCCGGGTTCATGATCTCGCCTCGCACCAGCGGGACGAATGCGGACCAGCCGCCATCGTCCACCGCTACTGACATGCGGACACGCCCGTCGCCGTCATCAAGGGCGTAGCTGACCACGCTGTACCGCTGGCCGTCCTGGTCGACGACCTGGCGCAGCTCTTTGTCATCGAGGAGCGCACGCCACTCGGCATAGCCGAGGCGTCGCCATTCCGCCAGGCGTGCCTCGGCGAGCCGAGCTGCGGTCCCCTTGTCCAGTCCCACCCACTCAGGCTCTCAGCCCGCGACGACCACGAGCCTTGGCGCCGTGCCCGACGTAGGGGTCGACACAGGCCAACGGCGGCATGCCGCGAGCCGCCGTTCGGTGCGTGCGGGGGTGGGTCGGCGGCGGTAATCATCGGACCGGTGGTGACACAAGCCAGGGTGGGAGTTCGTCGACCAGGCGGGAGTCTTGGATGGGTCCACCGGAAAAACGCGATGGGGATTGGTTCACCAGGGTCTACGCCGCCGAGTACGGACCGGTCGTGAAGTACGGCCAGCGTCGGCTTGCCGATCTGAACGCGGCGGCTGAACTCGCTCAGGAGGTGTTCGTCATCGCCTGGCGGCGCCGCCGCGACGTTCCGGACCGCAGCCTGCCCTGGCTGTACGGGGTGGCTCGGCGCCTGCTTGCGAACGAATGGCGAGCTCGGAGAGCTGCGCCCGACGTACTACCGATTGCCGACGCTGGCCTCTTGCATAAACCGGGATCGTCCGGCGCCGACGCGACCGTGGGGGTAGCCGATCTCCAGGCCGCTCTGGCCACCCTCGCCGACCTCGATCAGGAAATCCTCCGGTTGGTCGGCTGGGAGGAGTTGACCGTTCCCGAGGCCGCCCAGGTCCTTGGCTGTACCCGCACCACCGCCGCAGTGCGCTTGCACCGCGCCCGTAGACGCCTCAACGACGCGATGTCGTACCGATCAGGATCACCGGCGCAGCAGCCGGTGCTGGCCAGTCCTCGAAAGGCTCTGTGATGTTCGGAGAAGAGCGAGCGCGCACCCTCCTCAAGCCGATCGACCCGGCCCGGCACAGCACCATCGCACCGCCCCGGCTGTCGGCACACGACCTGATCAACCGCGCAGAGGCAATCGCCGAGCCGGTCGCCCATCGCCGTCGGGCACGCCCGACCCGCAGGCTGGTTCTGACCGCCGGGACGATGGCCGTCGCGATCGGGGCCGCAGCAATCGCCCAGACCTTCGGTACGTCCAGCCCGGACACCTCGGAGATCGCCACTCCGCCCGGGGCGGATCCGGGGGTGGTGCTCGTGCCGGTGGCGTACGGCTCTGGCAGCCGTGATGCGGGGAGCCAGCTGCGCGTGTTGGCGAGCAGGCTCGTCGACGCGGAGTACGACAACCGCACCGGCCGGTACATGTACCACCACACGAAGACGTGGGGCGACCCGGTGATGACGTCCGCCGACGGTCGCCACCAGGTCGCCTTCGCGGACGAGACCAAGGTCTGGCAGGCGGCCGACGGGACCGGTGAGCAGGTCACGATCCAGCTTGAGCCGCAGTATCCGGACCAGGAGTCCCGGGACTACTGGCAGCGCAACCTCGAGCCCAAGGCTGCGGCACCCGCCGCTTCCGGGCCTGCCCGCGTGCCGCTGCCACCGATGGATCTCGCGCCGCTGCCGTCGGACCGGACCCGGTTGACGGAGCTGCTCAAGGTCAGGTTCGGGGCCGGCGTGGTCAGCAAGGAGGTGAGCACGGTGTACGGGCGGTACGTCGTCCCGCGTCGGACCCGCGCCGAGATCCTGCGGGTCCTCGCCGACGTACCTGGGTTCCGGTGGCGCGGTCAGGTGACCGATCGGGCCGGCCGGAAGGGCGTGGCCATCACCTTCGACGACCGCGACCACAACGCGCAGTCCCTGCTGATCTTCGACCCCAACACAGGGGAACTGCTCGCTCACGAGCGGCTGACCCTCTCGCCGGTACGGATCAGCGCGTACCAGGTGATCCTCGGCGCTGCCTGGACCGATCGACTCAACTGAAGTGCCGGTGCCGGGGCCGCTTCCATGAGGTGGCCCCGGTCCGCGTGTCACCTTGCCGGTCGGGCGGGGCATCCCCGGGCCATGCGCCTCGCGAGGTGCACCGAGCGCGGCGGACCCGACGACGTAGAGGTGTCGCACGTAGCCGGGAAGTGCCTGATCGACCGCTCGGAGATATCTGCGCGTCAGCTCCTCGATCACCCGAGTGACCGTAGCAACCTGCAGAATGGCGGCGGAGGTGATCGATATGGTCGACCGGGAAAGCGTGCCCAGGCTGTGTTCGGTGGTGCTCGACTGCACCGACGCCAGGTCCCTCGCGGAGTTCTACCGAGCTCTGTTGGGCCTCGTCTACCGGCCTGGTGACGAGCCGCCGGAAGCGGGGCAGGCGGATGAGCGTGGTCGCGACTGGCTCGTGCTGAGGATCCCCGACGGCGCTCCCCAGCTGGCCTTCCAGCAGGTCGACGAGCTGCCGGAGACGACCTGGCCGGAGAACCGGGTGCCGCAGCAGCTGCACCTCGACCTGACCGTGGCGTCGGTCGAGGAGTTGCAGGTGCAGCACGAGCGCGTCATGCGCCTCGGTGGTCGGCTGCGGTACGACCGCAGCGACGACCCCGACGAGCCGCTCCGCGTCTACGCCGATCTCGCCGGTCACCCGTTCTGCATCTTCGTCGGCTAGTCGCAGGAGGGCTGGTGTCGATGTTCCGCACCCCGCAGGTCGTCCTGTTCAGCGCCGACGTCCCGCGCGCCGTGGCGTTCTACACGCGGCTGGGCTTCACCGAGACTTTCCGGGTGCCGACCGACGGCGAGCCGATCCACGTCGACCTGACGCTCGACGGCTACCGGATCGGTATCGCATCGGTCAGCTCCATCCGGAACGACCATGGCCTCGACCCGGTGCCCGACGGACAGCGGGCCGCCGTGATTCTCTGGACCGACGACACCGCCGCCGCCTGGGCCCGGCTCACCGCCGACGGCGCTCCCGCCCTCGCCGCGCCGCACCCCTGGCTCGATCGCCTCCTGATCGCCTGGACCGCCGACCCGGACGGCAATCCGATCCAGATCGTCCAGCACCTCTGAGGCGATGCACCTGCCTGGCCGACCGTCGCCAGGTGGCGGTGAGCAAGCGGGTTGCGGGGGACCGGCGCGGCTCAGGCGGCCCGACCGCGCCGATCACCACCCCGTGGGCGACCGGCCCTGATCAATCATGCGGGTACCAGCGCAGCTCGACGACGTTGCCGTCCGGGTCGCGGACGTACAGCGAGGTGGCCGAGCCCCGGGCGCCGAACCGGCCCACCGGCCCCTCCACCACGTCGAAGACGCCGGCGGCGATCACTTCGTGCCAGTCGAGCGGCGCGACCACCAGGCAGAAGTGGTCGACGTTCGCCGATCCCCGCCGGCCGTGGACCAGGTCGATGATCGTTCCGGTGTCGACGCGCACCGAGGGGAAGGGCACCTTGCCGGCCCGCCACTCGTCGACGCGTACCGGGGCCAGGCCGAGCGGTCCGCAGTAGAACCCCAGCGCGCGTTCGACGTCGGCGACGGTGAGCACCAGATGGTCGAAGCCGGTCACCCGTACGGCGCTCACGCCGCCTCCCGGGCGTACGCCTGGCGCAGCCAGTCGCCGAACAGGGCCGGGTCGACCTCGTCGGCGGCCCGCAGCTTCACCGACGCCATCGACCGGGCGCCCGGCAGCAGCCGGCCGGACGGGTCGTCAACCTGCTGGCCGTGCCAGAGCCCGAAGGTCAGGTACGACGGGTACGCCTTGACCAGGCAGACCGGGTCCCGTCCCGGCCGGTCCCCGCGACCCCAGGCCGGGTGGCCGTGCCAGACGACGCCGGTGGCGCCGGGCAGCGCCGCCTCGATGACCGGCCGCAGCTTCGCGGCGATCTCCCGCAGTGGCTCGTCGAGCCCGGCGAGGTATTCGGTGACGGTGGTCGTACTCATTGCGCACTCCTCGGCGTCGCGGTTTGTCTGCCGGCTTCCAGCCTGGTCGGAGCGGGGAACGCCACCAAGCCGCGATCGGACTACGATCGTTGAACCGGATTCAACGACGGGAGCCCGGCTTGCTGGAGCGGCACGAGGTCGAGACCTTCCTGACCCTCGCCGAGGAGCTGCACTTCGGGCGGACCGCCGAGCGGTTGCGGGTCACCACCGGGCGGATCAGCCACGTGGTGAAGAAGCTGGAACGGCGGATCGGCGCGCCGCTCTTCGAGCGCACCAGCCGGGTCGTCCGCCTCACCCCGATCGGCCACCGGCTCGCCGACGACCTGCGGCCGCTGGTCGCCGGGATGGAGGACGCCGTCCGGCGGGCCGTCGAGGCCGGGCGGGGCGTCACCGGCGAGCTGCGGGTCGCCTTCCTCGGCGAGTGGACCGCGCCGGTGCTGCTCCGCGCGGTCAACCTGTTCCGCGAGCGGCACCCCGACTGCGAGGTGCACGTCCACGAGGCCCAGCTGGCGAACTCCCGGTCCAGCCTGGTGGACGGCTCGATCGACGTGCTCATCGCCGCGTACCCGTTCGACGGCATGGCCAACGGCCCGGCGCTGCTGTCGGAGGGTCGGGTGCTGGCGGTGGCGGCCGGGCATCCGCTGGCCGGCGCGGAGTCGGTTTCCCTGGAGGTCCTCGCCGACCACCCGGTGGTGCAGTACCCGGCGGTGACCTCGGCGGAGTTCAAACGCGACCGCACGCCGGACCGCACGTCGTCCGGGCGTCCGGTGCCGAGGGGACCGGTCGGCAACACCTTCTCGGAGATGCTCTCGCTGGTCGCGATGGACCGTGGCGTCCTGCCGGTCGGCGAGCACACCCGGCGGTACTACCCGCGCCCGGACGTCGCCTACGTGCCGATCCACGACGCGCCGCCCATCCGGCGGGGCCCGGTCTGGCTGGAGACGAACACCACCGAGCGGGTACGCGAGTTCGTCCGCGCCGCGGCGGACACCGTGCGCCGAGGGTGACTGGCAGGATGCCCGACATGCGGGTGCTGGACGAGATCCGGGCGCTGGTCGAGTCGATCGCGCCCCTCGACGAGCTGGAGGCGGCGCACCGGGCGCAGTGCCTCGACTGGCTGGCGGCGACCGACGACGTCTTCCGGCGGGCGAAGCCCCGTACCCCGTCGCCGCACCTCGTCGCGTACTTCCTGCTGCGCGACGCCACCGACGGTGGCGTCCTGCTGGTCGACCACCGCAACGCCGGGCGGTGGCTGCCCACCGGCGGCCACGTGGAGCCCGGCGAACATCCGGCGCAGACCGTACGCCGGGAGGTGGTCGAGGAACTGGGCGTGCCGGCGGTCTTCCCGCCGGAGCCCGGTGAGCGTCCGCTCTTCCTCACCGTCACGCCGACGGTCGGCCCACCCGAGGACCGGCACGTCGACGTGAGCCTCTGGTACGTGCTGGCGGGTCGTCGGGACCAGCCGCTCACGCCCGACCCGGGGGAGTTCCGTGCCGTCCGGTGGTGGACGCCCGCCGAGGTGGCCGCGGCGGACCCGGCCACCCTCGACCCGCACCTGCCCCGGATGTTGACCAAGCTGGCGGCGGGCTGACCGGAGGCTCAGCCTGCGACCAGGGTCTGCACCCGGTCGACGTCCCGCCGGGGCAGGGCGGCCAGGGCGATCGCAAGCAGCGCGCTCACCGATCCGACCAGGAAGAACAGTGAGAAGGTCGGCTGGCCCAGCCACTCCCAGAACGGATGCCACTGGGGGTGCTGTTCCGCGCCATGGTGGCTGGCCACCGACGGCACGGCGACCAGGATCGGCAGCCACCACAGCAGCAGCGTCACCCCGAAGAGGACCTTCGCCACCGCCCGGGCCGGGTGGGGCGTCTCGGTGCGCCGGCTGGCCCAGCCGAAGACCAGCCAGCCGGCCAGCGCGCCGAGCAGCCCGCCGCCGATCGCGGCCGGGAGGACCAGCGGCGGCGTGGTGCGGCGCAGGCCGATCGACAGGTACGGGTAGTCGGGCTCCGGCCGCGAGTTGACCGTGACCGTGAGAAGGGTGTCCCCCCGGCTGGCGTCGAGGGTGGTGTAGGTGACCGGCACGACGGCGGCGCAGAATTTGTCGGCGCAGTCGTCCGAGCGCTGCACGGTGACCCCGTCCAGGTGCCAGCCGGCTTCCCGGAGCCGACGCTGGGCGACCGCGACGGTCTGCCCGGGCGGGGCGGGTGGCGGGCCGGCGGCCCAGGCGCCGGTAGCGGTCTGCTGGTACTCCCCGCCGTCGCCGAGGAGCAGGTTGTCCAGGGCCTGCAGCGTCAGCGGCTGGGTGTAGTACCCGAAGAAACTCGACGGGGTGGTGATCTCGTCCGGTTCGCGGTCGGGCAGCACGGTCCGGAAGATCGCACCGGTCTCGGCGTGGCCCGGCAGCGGTCGGGCGGTCTCCCAGGCGACCCGGGCGGACAGTGCCGCGCTGAAGAGCCCGCAGACCACCGCGGCCAGCGCCGCCCAGGCGACGACCGTGCTGCTGGCCGGTCGGCCGAGCCGGCAGCGCATCCCGTTCCGGATCAGGTCGACGGCCTCCCGCAGCCGTGGCCTGGTCCGTCCGGGCGGTGCGGTGTCGAGCAGCAGGGCGACCAGCTCGTCGCCGCGCTCCCGCCGGTAGGCGCGCGGATAGCAGCACAGCAGGCGGCGGTAGCGGCGCGCGAGCGGGTCGCCGGTCGATGCCATTGCCTTCCCTCCGGGGGCTCGGTCTCGCCTCGGGTGGTGCGGGGTGCGGTCCCGCCGACTGGCGGGACGGCGGGGATGGTGCTGCGTGGCTCGGGTGAGTTGGCGGTTCAGGCGGTGCCGGGGCGGAACGCCCGCAGCCGGGCCTCGGCGGCGGTGGCGAGCTGGCGCAGCCGACCGGCCTCGGCCCCGAGGGCGGCGTGCCCCTCGGGGGTGAGACGGAAGTAGCGGCGCCGCCGACCGTCCACGGTCTCCTCCCGGTCGGGCTCCACCAGGCCCTCGGCGGTGAGCCGGTCCAGCGCGGTGTAGAGGGTGCCGGGGAGCAGGGTCACCCGCTGCTCGGAGAGGACGGCGACGTCCTGGACGATGCCGTAGCCGTGCCGTGGACCGCCGGCGAGCGCGGTGAGGATCAGGAAGGTCGGTTCACGCATCGCCGCCATGCGCCGGACTATATACAGATGATCGATGTATGAACAGACCCGTGTCGGGTGGCCCGGGTCGGGTCGGGCCGTACCCTGGCGATCATGCGGATTGGCATCGTGATCCTTCCCGACCAGCGCTGGTCGGAGTCGCAGCGCCGCTGGCGCCAGGCGGACGAGTGGGGCTTCGACCACGCCTGGACGTACGACCACCTGGGCTGGCGCGATCTGGTCGACGGTCCCTGGTTCGACTCCATGGCCACCCTGACCGCCGCCGCGACGGTGACCTCCCGGATTCGGCTCGGCACCCTGGTCGCCTCGCCGAACTTCCGGCACCCGGCGGCCTTCGCCCGGCAGGTCACCGCCCTCGACGACGTGTCCGCCGGCCGGGTGCTGCTCGGGCTCGGGGCGGGCGGCATCGGGTTCGACTCGGCGGTGCTGGGCGGCGAGACCCTGCCGCCCCGGCAGCGGGTGGACCGCTTCGGCGAGTTCACCGAGCTGCTCGACCTGGTGTTGCGGGAGGACGGCGTCACCTGGCGGGGTGACTGGTTCGCCGCGGTGGACGCCCGCAACAACCCGGGCTGTGTGCAGCAGCCCCGGGTGCCGTTCGTGGTGGCCGCGAACGGTCCCCGGTCGATGCGGCTGGTGGCCCGCTTCGGGCAGGGCTGGGTCACCACCGGCACCGGCGGCGACGACCTGACGAGCTGGTGGGACGGGGTGGGGCAGGTCTGCGCCCGGCTGGACCTGACGCTGGACGCCGCCGGTCGGGACCCGGCCACCGTGGACCGCTATTTGTCGCTGGACTCGGCGCCGGCCTTCTCGCTGAGCAACGCCGACTTCTTCGCCGAGCAGGTGGCCCGGGCGGCGGCGCTCGGCTTCACCGACGTCATCACGCACTGGCCCCGGGCCAGCAGTTGGTACGCCGGCGACGAGGCCGTCCTGGTGGACGTCGCCACCCGCCTCCTGCCCGAGCTGCGCACCGCCTGATCCGGCCCCCTCAGGTGCTGAGGTCTCCGGTGGCGACGCCGCCGTCGCCCCCGGAGACCAGCCGGAAGCGCAGGCAGGCGATCTCGGTGTCGTCGGTGACCGGGGTGCCGACGCGCGCCCAGTAGGCGGCGTGCCCCGCCCGCCACTCCTCGATCGAGCGGTCGCCCTCGCCCTCGGCGCGGGCGAAGTCCCACGGGACGTCGGCGAAGCGGACCACCTCGACGCCGGTGACCTCGACGATCCCGGCGAGGGCGTCGACGTCGTCCAGCAGGACGAGCCGTTCGCTGGTGTGCTCCAGTTCCTCGCCCTCCTCGGCGTACTCGGTGAGCAGGGTGGCGGTCGCCGTCTTCACCCCGGCCAGCACCAGGGTGTTGAGGTTGGTCCGCATCCGCCCCGGGGTGCCGAGGGCGAGCGTGCGCAGTCCACCGATCCGAGGCCACATCATGCCGACGTTACCCAGCACCGATTTCCCGTCGTGGGGAATCGGCGCCGGCTCACCCCGCACGTGCTGGAGGTCCCCGACGCCCACCACGGGATGCTGGTGCCCGGTCCGCTGGCGCGCTCGGCGGAGGTGCTGGGCCGGGTCTGCACCGCCGTGGAGGAGTTCGTTCAGATCAGCTGGCCGGCGTAGCCGGCGGCGGCGAGCACCCGCTCGTCGCCGGTCGCCGCGTGCGCGTCGAGCACGGCGTCGGCCAGCTTGACCACGTGCGCGTCGCCGTGCCGGGCGGCCCGGGCGAACACCTCCGCCGGGGTGCCGGGCGTGACGGCCGGGATCGCCGTGCCGCGCGGCGGGGCGTACACCGCCGTCACCGCTGCCGTGGCCGACCACGCCGCGGTGAGGCTCGGCGCCCAGAGCGCCGGGTCGAGCGCCGGCAGGGTTCGCAGCACGGCCGTGGGCGCGGTCACCGCGTGCACCAGCATCACCGGGTTCTCGTGCCCGTACCGCAGGTAGTCCAGCGCGGCCCGGTGCACCAGCGCGACCAGCCCCCGCTCCGCTTCGGCGGGCGTCCGCGCCGGGCGCGGCGCCGCCACCGCCCTGTCCCACCCGGGTACGCCCGACAGCCGCGCCAGCCGTTGCCGGATGCCGCCGGTGCGATCGTCGATCCGGGGCACCGAGGCCAGCGCGGTGGCCACGTCGGGACCGTCGGGACCGTCGGGACGGGACGCCGCATTGAGGCGCAGGCCCGGCACCGGCTGCCAGCGGGCCGCCCAATAGCCGAGGGCCTGGCTGAGCTCGGCGACCCGGTCCGGGCTGGAGCCGTCCTCGCGCAGCGCCCGGACGGCGTGGCCGACCCGGATGACGCCGTGGGTCGCGCCGGCCGCGATGCCGGGCAGCAGCCGTGGCCACCAGGTGCCCAGCACCTCGCGCCAGGGGCGCTCGCGCAGCTCCCGGTCGAAGTGGGCCAGCCAGTCGCCGGCGCGCTTCGGGTCGCCGAGGGCCTCCCGCCAGTCCTCGATCCGGTGCTGGCCGCGCGGCGGTTCGTCGAGCCGGCGCAGGTAGTCGTCCAGCCAGCGGTGCACGCTGCGGTCGTGGCCGTGCCGGACCAGCGCCTCGACCGCCATCGGCCCGTGGTTGGAGAGCCAGCCCTCGAACTCGGGGCCGGTGCGGTGCAGCCGTCGGTACGCCTCGTCCAGGATGCCGTGGTCCATGCGCCGATCATGGGACCTGAAGCGCGCTTCAGGTCAAGCGGGCAGTTGGGCGGCGTCGAGCAGCCCGTGCAGGCGGAGTTCCCGGCTCACCTCAGGCGGGCAGTCCCGCACCACCGCCGAGGCGCCGAGCCAGGTGGCGCCCCGGACGGCGCAGATCTCCCGGATCGCCCGCAGCTGCGCCCCGGTAGCAACCCAGTCGTCCACCGCCAGCACCCGGTCGTCCGGGCCGAGTCGCCGGTCCACCACGGCCAGGTCCACCTGCCGGCCGCGGAAGTCGGGGTCGCTCCGGGACCAGGTCAGCGGCCCGGCCGGCAGTCGCCCGTCGCCCGGTTTGTGTGCCGGTGCGAAGCCCACCCCGAGAGCGGTGGCGGTGAGCGGGCCGAGCATCAGCCCGGTGACGGCCGGGGCCACCACCACCGTCGGCCGGGCGTCCCGGAACGGTGCGGCCAGGGCCGGCCCGAGCCCGGCCAGCACCTGCGGGTCGCGCCACCAGCCGGAGACGTCGCTGACCAGGTGGCTGCTGCCCGGCCCCGGATCGACCCAGCGGAACAGCTCGATCAGACGCCGGCGCAGCTCATCGGCCATCCGTCCATCCTCACCCATCGCTGCTACGCCGCGCGGCGCTGGCCCGTCCGGCCCCCGCGCCGTCGGATGATCGGCTATACGTATCGCTGCAATTCGGACCATACCACCATGATCACGTTGACTTCCGAAGTGCTTCTCTCGTTACGGTCCGACCCGGTTTGTTCAGCTGACGAAAGGACCGGTCCGGTGGCTGGTAGGCACTCCCGTACCCGCATGTTCTCCTCGCCGGCCGGCATCGCCGCCACCGCCGCCGTGGGTGTCGTGCTCGCCGTCGGTGGCACCGTCGGCGCCGTGCAGCTGACCTCGGGCGAGGCGGCGGCCCCCGTCGTCGCCGACACCGCGCCGGCCGCGGTCAGCCCCAGCGCCACCACCTCGCCGAGCGCCACCGCGTCCTCCACCGCCAGCCCGTCGCCGACCGTCACGGCCAGCCCGAAGGCCACCCGGTCCGCCCAGGTGGCCTCCCGGGCCAGGACCCGCACCGCCACGCCGAAGCCGAGCGCGACGACGAAGAAGGCCGCCCCGAAGAGCACCGTGGTGGACAGCGGCTCGTGCGGCGCGTCCTTCTACGACGAGGGCCAGTTGACGGCCAACGGCGAGACCTTCAACCCGGACGCGCTGACCGCCGCGCACAAGACGCTGCCCTTCAACACCCGGGTCCGGGTCACCAACCCGGACAACGGCAAGTCGGTGACCGTCCGCATCAACGACCGTGGCCCGTTCATCGAGGGGCGCTGCCTCGACCTGTCCCGCGCCGCGTTCGAGAGCATCGCTTCGGTGAGCCTGGGTGAGCTGACGGTGAAGTACGAGGTCCTCGGCTGACGGCGATCGGCTCGTCGTGACCGTCCGGCCGGTCGGAACACCCTCGGTCGAGGGGTCAGGTTCATTCACCGGTTCACGTCCATCAGGCATGCTGTCCCTCGTACGCACGCATGCCTTCCAGTTGGGCCGCGGCCCGCTGAGTCCCGGATCCCGCGCCGGCGTCGGCGCGGCCCTCGGCCTGCTCACGATCATCTCGGCGGTGGAGTTGGCCGACGGCCGGGCGGCGCACTACGTGGCGCTGATGATGGCCGCCCCCATCCTGGCCGCCGCGTTCGCCTCCTGGCGGGTGGTGCTCGGGATCGGCCTGGTCGCCGCGGTGCTCGGGGCCAGCTTCGCGCTGACCGAACCCACCCCGTCGCTGGTCACCGCCGTCGACCTCGCCGGGATCGCCTTCGCCAGCGGGATCGCGGCGGCGGTGGCGGCGCTTCGGCAGCGGCAGGGCGAGCAGATCGCCGAGTTGTCGAAGCTGGCGTCGGTCGCCCAGCAGGCGGTGTTGCGACCGCTCGGGCCGCAGGTGGGCACCCTCGCGGTGGCCGCCCGGTACATCTCCTCGACGGCCACCGCCGAGATCGGCGGCGACCTCTACGAGGCCATCGACACCCCGTACGGCGTCCGCATGATCATCGGGGACGTCCGGGGCAAGGGGCTGGACGCGGTCCGGCTGGCGAGCATCGTGCTGGGCTCCTACCGGCACGTCGCGTACGAGCGGGCCGACCTGCGCGCGGTGGTGGCCGATCTGGACCGGGCGGTGGCCCGCAACGTGGGCGACGAGGACTTCGTCACGGCGGCCGTGGTGGAGGAGCGGGGCGGCACGTTGACCATTGTCAACTGCGGCCACCCGTCACCGCTGCTGCTGCGTCGGGGCGCGGTGATCCCGCTGGAGCCGCCGGCGCCCGCCCCGCCGCTGGGGTTCATGCCGGTGGTGCGCCCCCGGGTGGAACGCCTGGAGCCCGGCGACCGGCTGCTGCTCTTCACCGACGGGCTCGGTGAGGCCCGGCGTGACGGTGAGTTCTTCCCGACCGCCGACCGGGCCTGGCGGCTGCTCGGGCACGGCACGGTCGGCGACGGTCTCGCCTCGCTGGAGACCGCGCTGGTGGAGTGGGTGCACGGGCGGCTGGATGACGACATCGCCCTGGTCCTGATGGAGTACACCGGCCCGCGCACCGGGGCGACCGTCCCGGTGCCGAGCTGGGAGGTCGGCGCGGCGGAGGCGTGAGCCGGCGCGCGCCCCTGCGCCGTCCTGCCACGGGCCGAACGAGAGCTGAACCGCAGGTGTGTAATCGCCGTCACTTCCCCCATTGGCTTGTCGCAGGCTACCGGTGAGTAATACAGTCGGGGTTACTGATCGGTAACCTGTCCGGAAGCGGGGCCAGCGAGCATGACCCACTACAAGAGCAACCTTCGGGACCTCGAGTTCAACCTGTTCGAGGTCTTCGGGGCGGACCGGACGTTCGGCCAGGCGCCGTACTCGGACCTGGACGTCGACACCGCCCGCAGCTTCCTCTCCGAGGTCGACCGCCTGGCCCGTGAGGACCTCGCGGCCAGCTACACGGACAGCGACCGCAACCCGCCGGTCTTCGACCCGGCCACGCACACCGCGCCGCTGCCGGAGTCGTTCAAGAAGTCGTACCAGGCGTTCATGGACTCCGAGTTCTGGCGGCTGGACCTCCCCGACTCCCTCGGCGGCACCAACGCCCCGCGGGCGCTCTGGTGGTCCCTCGCCGAGCTGGTGCTCGGCGCGAACGCGCCGATCTGGATGTACGCCTCCGGCCCGTCCTTCGCGCACGTGCTGCACGTCGAGGGCACCGAGCAGCAGAAGAAGTGGGCGCGGCTCTTCATCGACAAGCAGTGGGGCTCCACGATGGTGCTCACCGAGCCGGACGCCGGCTCGGACGTGGGCGCCGGTCGGACCCGCGCGATCCAGCAGCCCGACGGCTCCTGGCACATCGAGGGCGTCAAGCGCTTCATCACCTCGGGTGAGCACGACCTGAGCGACAACATCGTCCACTACGTCCTGGCCCGTCCGGTCGGCGTCGAGGGCGTCGGCGGCCCGGGTACCAAGGGCCTGTCGCTCTTCGTGGTGCCGAAGTACCACTTCGACGAGACCACCGGCGAGCTGGGCGAGCGCAACGGCGTCTTCGCCACCAACGTCGAGCACAAGATGGGCCTGAAGGTCTCCAACACCTGCGAGGTGACCTTCGGCGAGCACGGCGTGCCGGCCAAGGGTTGGCTGCTGGGCGAGAAGCACGACGGCATCCGGCAGATGTTCATGATCATCGAGTACGCCCGGATGATGGTCGGCACCAAGGCGATCGCCACCCTCTCCACCGGCTACCTGAACGCCCTGGAGTACGCCAAGAACCGGGTGCAGGGCGCCGACCTGATCCAGCAGGCCGACAAGACCGCCCCGCGGGTGACCATCACCCACCACCCGGACGTGCGTCGCTCGCTGCTGCTGCAGAAGTCGTACGCCGAGGGCCTGCGCGCGCTGGTCTGCTACACCGCCAGCTGGCAGGACAAGGTCGCCATCGCCGAGGCGGCCGGCGACGAGAAGGCCACCAAGCTGGCCAAGCGGGTCAATGACCTGCTCCTCCCGCTGGTCAAGGGCGTCGGCTCGGAGCGCGCGTACGAGCTGCTGGGCCACGAGTCGCTGCAGACCTTCGGCGGCTCCGGCTTCCTCCAGGACTACCCGCTGGAGCAGTACGTCCGCGACGCCAAGATCGACACCCTGTACGAGGGCACCACCGCGATCCAGAGCCTCGACCTCATCTTCCGGAAGATCGTCCGGGACAACGGCAAGGCCCTGATGGCGGTCGCCGGCGAGATCCAGGAGTTCATCGCCACCGAGGGCGGCAACGGTCAGCTCAAGGAGGAGCGGCAGGCGCTGGGCAAGGCGCTCGCCGAGATCCAGACCATGCTCGGCGTGATGACCGGCTGGCTCGGCGAGGCGCAGGGCGGCGACACCCGCAGCCTCTACAAGGTCGGCCTGGGCAGCCGCCGCTTCCTGCTGGCCATCGGCGACCTGGTCGTCGGCTGGCTGCTGCAGAAGCAGGCGGACGTGGCCCTGCGGGCCCTGGCCGGCGAGGTCTCCGCCGCCGACAAGGCGTTCTACACCGGCAAGGTGGCCGCCGCCCGGTTCTTCGCCCGCGAGGTGCTGCCCCGCATCGGCGCCGACCGGCGGATCATCGAGGGCGCCGACCTGGAGATCATGGACCTCCCGGAGGAGGCGTTCTGATCCCCTCCGGGGTGATCAGCCCGGTTCGACCCTGACGGCGGCCGGCGAGCATCTGCTCGCCGGCCGCCGCCGTCGTCGCCCCATCCGCCCCCGTTACCTTTTTGATCGTCCCCAGCCGGGGACTCTCGGTCGCCCGGCCTGGTATGACTTACCGCCCCTGTCGTATGCATGATCCGGGGGGT
>NZ_JARXXY010000017.1:0-162001 GCF_029893845.1 Micromonospora sp. A200
TTGGCACTGGCTTTTCAAGCACCCTGTTGAGTTCTCAAAGAACAACCACACACCGCCCGGAAACCCCCCGAAGAGGACCCCCGACCCGGGGCATTCTCGCTCTGTCGTGACCGCCGCTCTCGCGCCGGGCACTTTTACTACGTTACCTCACCGTCTTCCCCGTGTCAACCGGTGTGTCCCGGTCCATCACGCTTCGTACGGGTTGGCGCCCACGACCCCGCGCAGCGGTCACCCGCAGCGCTTGATCATCGGATTTGGCAGGCCGGCCGCTGCGGTTTCCCGCAAGCTCGCCCGGTGCCCTGCCGGTCGACAACCTTACCCGGTCGGTTCCGCCTCGCCAAATCCGCCTCGCAGCGTCTTCGGGGCACCGCCCGGTCCCAGGTTCCGAGGAGTACAACCCTCGTTGCCGGGAGCTCATTCCCGCGCTCCGGCCTCCAGGTCTTTCGCCCTGTTTCGTCCGTTCCGCGCTGGCAGAGAGAAAGTTACGCGTCTGCGGGTTTGATCGTCAAATCCGGGGGTAGCGTCCCCCGTCACATCATCTTCCCTCAACTATCCCCGCAGGTCAGGCGTTTCGCGCCAGCCCGCCGGAGGTCGAGGTCCCGCCGACAGGGGTAGCAACACACGGGGTGGACGGAAGATTCCGGGGCGCCGCCGAAGGCTCGACATCGCGGGTGATCGAGGGGACCGGCGCGACGCGGCTCCAGCTCGGCATGTCCCAGCGCGGCGTCCCGGCGGGCGGGTCAGGCGGACCGCCGGCGGGTGGCGAGCCAGCCGCGTACGCCGAGCACGCCGACGGTGGTGCCGATCGCCAGCGACGTGGCGATCAGCGCTGCGTGCACCCAGAGGAAGCCGGTCGGTGTGCCGTCGCCGACCGTGCCGGTCGACCAGGCGCGCGGGTCGTTCCAGATGGCGACCGCGAACCGGGGCCAGATCACCCAGCTCCACACCCCGACCGCGACGAGGAAGACGGACCAGCCACGGGAGAGCACCATGGCTGGCCAGTATGCCAGCGGACGACGCCCGGCCGACCGGTACCCGCAGCTCAGTGTGCCGCCCACCGGCCGCTCGGTCCCCGGAGCCCGCGACGAGCACGGACCCGGGGACCGGGAGCGGTCAGAAGCAGGTGCCGATGCCGCCGATCGCCGGGTTCGCCCGGTCGTGGTGGTGCACGGTGCCGTCCGGGTCGGCCATCAGCGCGCCCCAGATGATGCAACCACCGCGGACGTACGCCCGGGCGGGGCCGGCCGCGTACAGCCGGTTGCCGTCGTCGGTCCGGGTGGGCAGGTACTGGGCGGCGAGGTAGACCTGGGTACGGGTCAGCATGCCGACGTACGCCGCCTTCACCGTCACCGTGCAGCCGTACCCGGTCATCGGGTTGTAGAGCAGGTGCACGGTGCCGAGCCGGGTCCCGGTCGTCTGGTTGCGGATGGGGTCCTGGTCGATCTGGGTGTAGCCGAGACCGCAGAGCGACTGCGCGGTGTACGGGTTGACCGCCGCCTGCGCCGACGCCCCGCCGGCCCCGGCGAGACCCACCGCCAGGGCCGTCACGATTCCGATACGCCGAATGGTGCGAAACATCTGCGTCCCCTTTCTCGGTGCTGCCGGATGCCGGACCAGAATCGTCGGCGGCACTCGCCGGACAAATGTGCCAAGTGGACACTGCCCCACCCCGCCGGGTGTGCGTGGAAACGATCACAGCATCGCTGACCAGCGGTTCGACGGCGGAAGCAATAGACGCTCGCCGAATATGAAGTACTTCGCACCGCGCGCATTCGCGTGAACGAAGAATTGCCGTACCGTTTCCCGCGCGCGCGGACGGGGCACTTCGGAGGTGGACGACGACGAATCGGAGGTGTCCGCAGATGCAGCCGTTCAACCCGTGGACCTGGTGCGATCCGGCGGCGCTCGCCGGCGGGTACGACCGGGCGGCTCCGGGCGAGGAGCCCCGGCGGCGGACCGAGCACGACGGGCCCGACGCTCCCGGCCCGGGGACCCCGGTGGACCTGGTGGGCTACCGGGTCGAGGCGACCGACGGCCGGATCGGCGCGATCGACGAGGCCAGCGACGACGCCGACGCCCGCTACCTGGTGGTGGACACCGGGCCGTGGATCTTCGGCCGCAAGGTGCTGCTGCCGGTGGGCACGATCGCCCGGGTCGACCACCTGGAGCGGGTGGTGCACGTCGACCGCACCCGGGAGCAGGTCAAGGAGTCGCCGGCCTTCGACCCGGACGCGTTCGGCGAGCCGGACTACCGCCGCCGGGTGGGCAGCTACTACGAGGAGAGCTACCGCAGGGGCTGACCCGATCGGCCGGGCCCCACGATCCGCGTCGGTGCGGTTACCGTGGACACATGGTCCGGCCGGTCATCCTCGCGCCGGAGGCCGTCGACGGCCTCCCGCGTGACCTCCTGCCGTCCTTTCCGAGCGGCCCCGGCGACGGCCGGGAGCGGATCCTCGACGTGCTTCGTGCCGGTGGGTTGCGGTTCCGCGCCGGCGCGCGATGGCGGTTCGTGCTCTGACGAGCCGACCCCACCGACCCTCAGGCGACCACGCCCCGGGTCGATCGCGCGCGTGTGCGCGTCCCGTCAATCCTCGGCACGAAAGGCCCATCACCATGTCCGTTGCACGGATGCTCACCGGGGACCGTCCCACCGGGCGGCTGCACCTCGGTCACTACGTCGGCAGCATCGCGAACCGGGTGGCGCTGCACCACCGGTACGAGAGCTACTTCATCATCGCCGACCTGCACATGCTGACCACCCGCCACCGCCGCGAGGACATCGCCCAGGTGTCCCGCAACGCCCGGGAGATGGTCACCGACGTCCTGGCGTGCGGGGTCGACCCGGCCCGGGCCACGTTCTACCTCCAGTCCGCCATCCCCGAGGTCGGGGACCTGAACACGCTGTTCCAGAACCTGGTGACCGTGCCGCGCCTGGAACGGGTGCCGTCGGTGCGGGAAATGGCCAGGGACGCCGGCCGGGCGGAAATCCCGTACGGGCTGCTGGGTTATCCCGTCCTCCAGGCCGCCGACATCCTCTCCGTCAAGGCGCAGGTGGTGCCGGTCGGCAAGGACAACGCGGCGCACGTCGAGGTGACCCGCGAGATCGCCCGCCGCTTCAACCACCTGTACGGCGAGGTCTTTCCCGTACCGGAGCTGGTCGCCTCCGACACGCCCACCCTGGTCGGCACCGACGGCCAGGGAAAGATGAGCAAGAGCAGGGGAAACGCCATCGCGATCGCCGACGACGCGGCGACCGTGCGCCGCAAGGTGATGGCCATGTACACCGACCCGAACCGGGTCCGCGCCGACGTGCCGGGCACCGTCGAGGGCAACCCGGTCTTCGCGTACCACGACGTGTTCAACCCGGACCGCGCGGCGGTGGGGGAGCTCAAGGACCGCTACCGGGCCGGTCGGGTCGGCGACGTCGAGGTCAAGGAGGCCCTGGTGGCGGCGCTGAACCGGTTCCTCGACCCGATCCGGGAGCGTCGCGCCCGGATCGAGGCCGACGCCGGCCTGGTCGACCAGCTGATCGTGGACGGCACCGAGCGGACCCGTGAGCAGGTCCGCCGGACCGTGGTCGAGGTCCGCCGGGCGATGGGGCTGACCGGGGCGTACCAGCAGGTGCGGCGCCGGGCCGAGCGCGCCCGCAAGGCCGCGGCCACTGCCTGACGGCGACGGTACGGCCACCGGGCCGGCCGGGGAATGCGGTGTACGCGCCGCCGGCCGGCCCGCTAGGCTCTCCGACATGACCAGCGCGCCTGCCCACACCACCGGACCGTCCTGTGACGTCCAGGTCGGTGCGGAGCGACGCCGGCGATCCGTCGCCCGCCCGCGCTGACCTTTTCCCTGCGACCGGCGGATCGAGCCGCCGGTCATCGCCGCTCGTCCTCGGTCCGCCCGCATTCTCCCGTGTCCAGATCCGCGTGACCGCGTGGATCCGAGCGAGATCGGCGTACCCATGGATCTTGAAAGGCTGCTCACCGACCGGCTGGCGCCGGCGTTCGCGACCGTGGCCGGCGGCCCGGTCGACCCCCTGGTGCGGCGCTCCCCGCGCGCGGACTTCCAGTCCGACGCGGCGCTGGCGCTGGCCCGGCGGCTCGGACGCCCGCCGCGCGACATCGCCGCGGCGGTGCTGGACCAGGCGGAGCTGGACGACTTCTGCGCGACCGCCGAGGTCTCCGGGCCGGGCTTCCTCAACCTGACGGTGGCCGACCGGACGCTGGCCGCGCTGGTCTCCGGGCTGGCCGGCGACGACCGGCTCGGCGTGCCGGTGGCGCCCGCGCCGGAGACCGTGGTGGTCGACTACTCGGCGCCGAACGTGGCCAAGGAGATGCACGTGGGGCATCTGCGCTCCACGGTCATCGGCGACGCCGCGGTCCGGCTGCTCGACTGGCTCGGGAACCGGGTGGTTCGGGTCAACCACCTGGGGGACTGGGGCACCCCGTTCGGAATGCTGATCGAGCACCTGGTCGACCTCGGGGAGGCCGAGGCGACGCAGGAGCTGTCGATGGGCGACCTCGACTCGTTCTACAAGGCGGCCCGGGTGAAGTTCGACGCCGACGAGGCGTTCCGGGAGCGGTCGCGGCAGCGGGTGGTCGCGTTGCAGGGCGGCGACGAGCGGACGCTGCGGCTGTGGCGGCTGCTGGTGGATCAGTCCGAGCGGTACTTCCTGACCGTGTACGAGCTGCTCGACGTGACGCTGACCCGGGACGACTTCCGGGGCGAGAGCGCCTACAACGACCGGCTGGGCGGGGTCGTCGACGAGCTGGACCGGCTCGGGCTGCTGCGCCCGAGCGACGGCGCGGACTGCGTCTTCCCGCCCGGGTTCACCGGCCGGGACGGAGAGCCGTTGCCGCTGATCGTGCGCAAGGGTGACGGCGGTTACGGCTACCCGGCCACCGACCTGGCGGCGCTGCGGCACCGGACCGACGACCTCGGCGCGACCCGGCTGCTCTACGTCGTCGGCCTGCCCCAGCGGCAGCACTTCGCGATGGTCTTCGCCGTCGCCGAGGCCGCCGGGTGGCTGCGCCCGCCGACCCGGGCCGTGCACCTCGGCTTCGGCTCGATCCTCGGCTCCGACGGGCGGATGCTGCGCAGCCGGGCCGGCGGCTCGGTGAAGCTGGTCGGGCTGCTGGAGGAGGCGGTCGCCCGGGCCACCGAGCTGGCCCGGGCCAAGAACCCCGAGCTGGACGCCGAGGCCGCCGCCGAGATCGGCCGGGCCGTCGGCATCGGCGCGATCAAGTACGCCGACCTGGCCACCGACCGGGCCCGGGACTACGTGCTGGACTGGGAGCGGATGCTCTCCCTGGACGGCAACACCGCGCCCTACCTCCAGTACGCGTACTCGCGGATCCGGTCGGTGTTCCGGCGGGCCGGGACGGACGCGCGGCCGGACGCGGAGGTCCTGCTCACCGAACCGGCGGAGCGGGCGCTGGCGTTCGAGCTGCTCGGCTTCGCCGGGGTGGTCGCCGAGGTGGAGCGGACCCTGGAGTTCCACCACCTGGCCGGCTACCTGCACCGGCTGGCCAGCACGTTCAGCGCCTTCTACGAGCGCTGCCCGGTGCTGCGCGCCTCCGGCGAGCTGCGGGAGAGCCGGCTGGTGCTCGCCGACCTCACCGCCCGGACGCTGCGGCAGGGGCTGCACCTGCTCGGCATCCGGACCGTCGAGCGGATGTGACCGGGTGGCGCGCGGCTAGACTCGGAGCGGCGTCGATCGGGGGAGCGTGCGCGGGTGGGTTCGTCCCAGCTTCTGATCGTGCTTGACCGCGACAGCACGATTCCGTTGCAGCAGCAGCTCTGCGAGCAGATCAGCGGGTCCGTCCGGGCCGGTCGGCTGCGCCCCGGCGACCCGGTGCCGCCCAGCCGTGAGCTGGCGCACCAGCTCGGCGTCTCCCGCACGGTGGTCACCCGCGCGTACGAGCTGCTGCGGGCCAACGGGGTGCTGACGTCCCGGCGGGGATCCGGCACGCGGGTCGGCGCCACCCTGCCCGAGCCGGCGCCGCCCGCCGGGCGGCCCGCCCGGGCCCCGCTACGCCCCGAGCCGCCGTTGCCCACCGACGACGGCAGTCCGCTGTGGAAGCCGTGGGAGCCGGCCCCGATGCAGCAACCGGGCGGGGCGTACGACTTCCGGCACGGCACCCCGGCGCTGGCCAGCTTCCCGGTCACCCGATGGCGACAGTCGCTGGCCGAGGCGCTCAGCCGGGCCGACGTCACCGCACTGGGGTACGGCCCGGCCGAGGGTTCCCCGGCGCTGCGCGCCCAGATCACCGCGCTGCTGCGGCGCAGCCGGGCGTTCGACGCCGCCCGGGAGCACACGCTGGTCACCAGCGGCGCCACCCAGGCGATGGACATCCTGGTCCGGCTGCTGGTCGGCCCGGACGACGTGGTGGTGATCGAGGATCCGAGCCACACCGTGCTGCGGCAGATCTTCGGCTACTCCCGGGCCGCGGTGGTGCCGGTGCCGGTCGACGCGGAGGGGTTGCGGGTCGACGACATCGAGCAGTTGGTCCGCGCCCACGGTCACGACCCGGCCCGGGTACGCCTGATCTACGTCACCCCGTCGCACCAGTTCCCGACCGGGTTCATCATGTCCGAACGGCGGCGGCGGGCGCTGCTGCGGTGGGCCCGGGAGCAGCGGGCGACGGTGCTGGAGGACGATTACCACAACGAGTTCACCTTCGCCGCCGAGCGGCTGCCGGCGCTGGCCGCCGACCCGCAGGACGCTGACGTGGCGTACGTCGGCAGCTTCAGCAAGACCCTCTTCCCGTCGCTGCGGATCGGGTACACGGTGCTGCCGCCGCACCTGGTCCGGCCCTTCCTCGGGATCAAGTGGATCACCGACCGGCTGACCACGACAGTGCCCCAGGAGGCGCTGGCCGAGTTCATCGCCTCCGGCGCGTACGCCCGGCACATCGGCCGGATGGATCGCCTCTACCGGCAACGCCGCGCCCGACTGTTGGAGGCGCTCTACGAGCACTTCGGCGCCGGGGTGCGGATCTCCGGCGCGGCGGCCGGGCTGCACGTGCTGGTCACCCTCGGCGGCGCGCCCGACACCGACGAGGCGGAGATCGTGCGCGCCGCGGCCACCCGGGGCGTCCGGGTCTACCCGGCCTCGGGCTACTACGTGACCGGGCCGCCGACCGAACCGACCTTCCTCATCGGGTACGCGGCGCTGCCCACCGCCCGGATCACCCAGGGAGTGGCGCTCCTGGCCGCCGCGGTACGGGAAGCGACGGCTCGGTGAACCGGGGCCGGCGGAACCGACTCCGCTGCGCGTACGGCACGGTGCAGTCGAAGACGGCCTTCGCGGTCCGCCCGTCGGCGGAGATCGCCCGGGAGTAGCCGGTGTGCTGGCTCGGATCGAGCGGGAAACCCTCCCGGTCCGGCAGCACGCGCAGGTCCTGGTCGGCCTGGAACCGGGTCACCATCGCCCACCACAGGTCCTGGTCCGACTCCACGTCGACGTCCTCGTCGACGCAGAGCACCAGCTTCGCCATCCGGAACTCCTCCAGCACCGCCTCGGCGGACGCGCGTACCGCCGCGTCGTCCCCGGGATCGCGCTTCGCCGGCCACTGGAGCACCACCATCAGCTGGCCGCCGCCGGCGGTGTGGCAGTTCACCGCCCGTACCGGGGTGCCCCGGCGGTTCAGCAGGTCCAGCACCGCGGCCTCCATGCCGAAGCCGAGCAGCACCGACTGTTCGTGCCCGGGGCCGGAGACCGCCTGGAGGATCGGGCTCTCCCGGGCGGTGACGGCGGTGACCCGGACCAGCGGCAGCGACGGGTGCGCCCGGCCCTGGTAGCCGAGGAACTCCGGGGTGGCCACCTCGCCGTGCCGACTCTCCGGCGCCCGCTCGGCGAGCAGCTCACCCTCCAGCACGTACTCGGCGTGCGCGATGAACTCGGCGTCGACCGTCCGGCACGGCAGCAGCTCCACCGGTTGCCCGGCGAGCGCGCCGGCCACCGCCAGCTCGTCGACGCTGGGCGGCACCAGCGACGTCGGGCAGCAGGACGACAACAGCACCGCCGGGCCGAGCCCGAGGTGGATCGCCACCGGCAGCGGACGGCCCTGGCGCAGGGCGGCCTGGTGGGCGAGTTCGAGGTCGCGTCCGGGGACCATCCAGATGGTCAGCGTGTCGGGGCCCTGGACGCACATCCGGTGCACGGACAGGTTGCGGACCCCGGTTTCCGGGTCGGTGGCGAGCACCGCCCCCAGGGTCAGGTAGGGCCCGGCGTCCTCCTCGGTGAGGACCGGCACCGGCAGCGCGGTCAGGTCGAGCGGGAGCGTGCCGCGCGGCCAGCGGGCCGGGTCGGTGGCGGGCACCGGCGGGCGCGGCGCGGCCACCGCCGCGAGGAGCCGCCGCGGCAGCTCGGCCGGGGTGCAGCCGAGCAGGCCGGCGGCCCGCCGACGGGTGCCGTAGAGGCCCATCAGCACGGCCCGGGTCGGGCCGTGGTCGGGCCGTACCCGGTCGAAGAGCACCGCCGGACCAGGTCCGGTGGGCGGCGCCGCGGGCGCCCCGGCCCAGCGGGCGTAGTGGGCGGAAACGCCGTACCTGGCGGGTAGTTCCGCGCTGACCCGGACCAGTTCGCCCGGCAGCGGGTCGAGGGTGGCCAGGGCGTGCCGCAGGTCGACCGGCGGGCGGGCGGTCATCGCTCCCCCGCCGCCGGCTCGGCGCGCCGGGTGTCCATCATGTCGAGCTGCATCCGGGTGAGCTCCTCGATCAGGGCGCGGTAGGTGGCGACCGCGACCGCCGGCGGCATGCCGTGCCGTTCGGCGAGGTCGTGGACCCGGTCGAGGACCTGGCGGACCCGGTCCGGCGACCGCACGGCGGCCTCGTCCGCCTTGTGGACGGTCAGCTCCCGGACCACCCGGGTGCGCTCCGCCAGCAACTCGACGATGCGCTGGTCGAGCCCGTCGATCCGGGCCCGGAGCGCGGCGATCCGAGTCGGGCCGTCGGCGGCGCCGGCCGGCATGGAGCCGGCCGGCGCCACGACCCGGTGCTGGTCGCTCACGGCTGGGGAACCTCGTCGATCACGAAGACGACGGTGGGCTCGCCGTGGCTGCCCTGCGACCGGTGCTCCTCGTCGTCGGGGATGAGGAAGCCCATGCCGGGGCGGCAGGGCACCGACCGGTCCTTGAAGTGGATGGTGAACTCGCCCTGCAGGACGTAGCCGGTGTGGCCGCGCAGGCACCACTCGTGCTCGTCGAAGCCGGGGGGCAGCTCCAGCAGGCGGAGCCGGCGGCCCCCGACGTACGCGATCTTGACGCGACCCTCCGCGCCCGGCTTGTTCCACTTCTCCCACTCGGCCCCGGGGAAGTCGATGCCGACCGGCGGGGCGACCTGTTCAGTGGACATTTTCGGTATCTCCTCTGTTCGGGACGGATTCGCTGCGGCGAGGTCGCGGAATGCGCTCGTTGCGGTCGCGCTCCGGCAGCACCGGACCGCCCGCGACACGCTGGTGCCGCTTGAGCAGCTGCACCATGTCGAGCATCCGGTGCACCATCCGCTCCAGCGCGTCGACACCCTCGGTGTCGGTGAGACCGGGCGTGCCGGTGGTGTTGCGCAACAGGACGGGAAAGCCGCTGCCGACCAGGATCATCCGGTTGAGCAGCAGGTTGTTCACGATCTGGTTGTGCACCGAGGAGTCGCTGTACCGCCGTCCGGTGACGATGATGCCGCCGACCTTGTCGGCCAGCGGGCGGGTGAAACGCAGGTAACCGACGCCGACCCGCTCGATGAAGACCTGCATCAGATGGGCCAGGCCGAACCCGTGCACCGGGGCGGCGTAGATCAGCCCGTCGGCCCGGACCATCTGCTCCACCAGGGCGGGGACGTCGTCGTCCACCTGGCAGAGCGTCGTACGGCTGTTGCAGTCGCCGCACGGGCTGCACGGCGAGATCCGGTGGTCGCGCAGGCGGATGGTGCGCAGGGTCGCGCCCCGCTCCGCGATCAGGCGACCGGCGTGCTCCACGGCGAGGTCGGTGTTGCCGCCCGCCCGCTCGGAGCCGTTGATGGCGAGGATTGTCACTGCTTCGCTGTGCATGGCACCCCCCGTTGCTCGGGAGGTGGGCGCCGCACCGCGCCCACCTCCGCGAGATCAATCCGTCAGCTTTCCGGCGAAGTAGTCGATGTACGCCTGCATGTCGAAGTGGCCGTGCCCGGAGAGCGAGAAGACGATCGCCTTCGACTCGCCCGTCTCCCGGCAGCGCAGCGCCTCGTCCACCGCCACCCGGACGGCGTGGGTGGACTCCGGCGCCGGCACGATGCCCTCGCTGCGGGCGAAGAGCACGCCGGCGTCGAAGCAGGCCGTCTGCGGCACCGCCCGCGCCTCGATCAGGTCGAGATCCCGCAGCGCGCTGACGATCGGCGCCATGCCGTGGTAGCGCAGCCCGCCGGCGTGGATCGCGGGCGGGCGGAAGTCGTGGCCGAGGGTGTGCATCTTGGTCAGCGGGGTGAGGCCGGCGGTGTCGCCGAAGTCGTAGTCGTAGCTGCCCTCGGTCAGGGACGGGCAGGAGGCCGGCTCGACGGCGACGAACCGAACCGTCGGGCCGCCGTCGAACTGCCGGCGCAGGATCGGCAGGGCCAGCCCGGCGAAGTTGGAGCCGCCGCCGGCCGCACCGACCACGATGTCCGGGTAGTCGTCGGCCATGTCGAGCTGGAGCAGCGCCTCCTGGCCGATGATCGTCTGGTGCATCAGCACCAGGTTGAGCACCGAGCCGAGGGCGTACTTGGCCGCGCCGCCGCTGTGCAGCGCCGCCTCCACCGCCTCGGAGATGGCCAGGCCCAGGCTGCCGGTCGAGTCCGGGTCGGCGGCGAGCGCCGCCCGGCCGGCCTCGGTACGGGTGCTCGGGCTCGCGGTGACCGACGCGCCGAACGTCTCCATCAGGCCCCGCCGGTACGGCTTCTGGTCGTAGCTGACCCGGACCATGAAGACCTCGCACTCGAGGTCGAAGTAGGCGCACGCCATCGACAGCGAGCTGCCCCACTGCCCGGCGCCGGTCTCGGTGGTCAGCCGGGTCACGCCGTCCTGCTTGCTGTAGTAGGCCTGCGGCACGGCGGTGTTCGGCTTGTGGCTCCCGGCGGGGCTGACCCCCTCGTACTTGAAGTAGATGCGGGCCGGGGTGTCGAGGGTCTGCTCCAGCCGGCGGGCCCGGACCAGCGGGCTCGGCCGCCACTGCCGGTAGATGTCGAGCACCGGCCCGGGGATGTCGACGTCCCGCTCGGTGGAGAACTCCTGGGCGATCAGCCCGGCCGCGAAGAGCGGTTCGAGGTCGGCTTCGGTGATCGGTTCCCGGGTGCCCGGATGGAGCATCGGGGGCAGCCCCTTGGGCAGGTCGGGAACCACGTTGTACCAGGTGGTCGGGATGTCGCTGTCGGGCAGGACGAACTTCGTCGCGGTCATCGGTCTCTTTCGGTGAGGGGTGGACGGATCAGGGACGGGCGGTGGCCGGTTCGACCGCGGCCGGCAGCGGCCGGGCCGTGGGTCGCACCCGCAGCGCTGCGAAGGCGACGACACCGACCACCGGTGTCAGCAGGAGGAGCAGGAGGACGGGACGGTGCCCGTGGCCCTGCCACACGAAGCCGAGGCCCATCGGTACGACGAGCCGGGCGGCGCTGAGCACGAAACCGTTGAGGGCCATGAAGCCGCCGACCCGCCGCGCCTCCACGTGGTCGGCGATGTACGTGGGCACCACCACCGAGGCGATGATCTCCCCGACGGTCCAGACCGCGGTGGAGAGCAGCACGGCGGGCAGGGAGAAGCCGACCACCAGGATCGCCATGCCGGTCGACCAGAGCAGACCGGCCGTGATCAGGAGGGTCCGGGTCGGGTACGCCTTGATCCGCTTCTCGATCAGCATGCCGACGCTCACCACGACCAGACTGTTGATCGTGTAGACGGCGCCCACCACGGCGACCGAGGAGTGCAGCACGGTGGTGACCGCGAGGGGCAGCGTGTATTCCAGGCCGATCAGCGGTGCGACGTAGCAGAACGAGACCAGCACCAGCACCGCCACGTCGAAGTCCCGCAGCAGTCCGGCCCGCCGGGTGGTCGCGGTCGGCACGGCCGCCCCGCGCCGGGTGTCCGCCGGTACGCAGATCCGGATGGTGGCCGCCGCGATCAGGCCGAGCAGGATGTCGCCGGCAAACATCAGCTGGTAGGAGTACGCGGCCGCCAGACCGCCGAGCAGCGGGCCGACCCCCATGCCGAGGTTGTTGGCGATGTAGCTGACCGTGTACGCGAACGGCCGCTGGTCGGGTTCGGCGAGGTCGGCGATCAGTGTGTTCGCCGCCGGGGCGAACATCCCCATCCCGACCAGCGCGACGAAGAGCATGGCCGCGTACGTCCACGGTGGCCCGTCGAGCACGGCCAGGCCGAGGTAGCCGGCCGCGTTGAGCAGCAGGCTGGACACCAGCGCGGCCCGCCGGCCGGCCCGTCCGCAGACCGGGCCGCTGAGCAGGCTCCCGACGAGCAGGCCGGTGCTGCCGACGGAGATGAGCACCCCGGCCTCACCGACACCCAGGTGCCGGCTCTGCACCAGGTAGACCGCGAGCAGGGGGAAGACGAACATCCCCGCGCGGTTGATGAAGGACGCCAGGACCAGCAGCCGCAGCGGGCGCGGCAGGGCCTTGAAGCGGTTCAGCCACACAGCGTCGGTCTCCTTCCAGGGTGGTGGGGCGTACGCGGGACCGGCCGGGTCAGGCCGGCCCGGCACTCCCGGGGGTGTCGGTCCCGGCCGGATCGGCGGCCCCCGCCGGCGCGACGTCCACCGGTGCGGTGCGGACCTGGAAGGAGTCCCGGACGGTCTTGAACCGGGCGCGCACGTCGTCGAAGTCCCGCCCCTCGCAGACGTACCAGCCGAGGACGTCGTTGGAGGCGGTCGGTGGGGCGAGCACGTCGCCGACGCTCTTCCACACGTCGGCGTCGAGCACCGAGTCGAGCGCCCGAAGCTCCTCGGCGGTCGTGATCGCGGTGATCCGGCCGTACCGGTCGGAGCACAGGTACTCGGTGCCGATCTCCGGGCCGAGCGTGGCGGCCGGCACGTGCCCGGGGTCGAGCTCCAGGCGGCACCACTCGCCCGCCAGGTTGATCCCCCGCCCGGCCTGGATGGCGGGGACGATCGAGCCACCACCGGCCCGGGCCGCCGCCTCGCCGAACACCACCTCGCCGTCGTCGCGGAGGAAGAACTCCACGTGGGCGACGCCGGTCCGCATCCCGAAGCCGCGCAGCACGGTGCCGTTGGCCGCCAGGATGCGGCGCTCGGCCGGGGTGAGGTCGTGCTTGCGGGAGACCGTGCCGCCGGGCTCGTCCCGGAACTCCAGGATCGAGTACGTGTACCGGGAGAGCTGCTCGAAGACCACCTCGCCGTCGCACAGCAGGGAGTCGACGTGATACTCGACGCCCCGGACGTACTCCTCCACCCGGTAGTCGTGCCGGGCGTCGGCGACCAGCGGCCACACCCGGTCCAGGTCCTCGGCCGAGTCGACCCGGTGGGTGTCCCCGCAGGCCCAGCCGGCGTACGGCTTGACCACCACCGGGTACCCCACCTCGGCGGCGAACTCGGCCACCGCACCGACGGTGTCGGGGCGGCACGAGCGGGCGACCGGCACACCCAGCTCGGTGGCCCGGCGGTGCATCACGTTCTTGTCCCGGAAGGTCAGCGCCTGCTCCGGGTCGAGGCCCGGGATGCCGTGGTCTCGCCGGCAGCGCGCGGCGGTCAGGACGTCCCCCTCGAAGAGCGGGAAGATCCGTTCGACCGGGTGCGCGGCGACGATCTCCGCCACCACGGACCGGACGGCCTCGGGGTCGTCGAGGTCCGCCCGGTAGCAGGGCAGTCCGGCGACCTCGGCGGCCGGCTGGCCGGTGGGAATCAACGCGACGGCGGCGACGCCCAGCTCAGCCGCCGCGGCGACCACGCTGCGGAACTGAGTGGCGTAGCGGCCGGCCGCCGGTCGGTAGACGACCAGGATCGAGCGGTTCACGGACGGGTCCTTCCGAGGCTGCCGGCGGGGCTGAGCGACACGCCGCCCAGCTCGCCGGGGGACGGGTCGCCGACCGGGGCGGTGAACAGGACGCCCGTGGCGGCCGCCCGGTCGAGCACCAACTGCTGGCGGGCGGTGGCCAGCGACGCCGCACCGGTCAGCTCGTCGAGCGCGGCGGTGAGCCGGGCCAGCGCGGCCTCGACGTCCGCCCGACCGCCCGGGTGGGCCGCCTCGACGGTGAGCAGCAGCCGGCGCCGGCCCAGGTCGGTACGGATCAGGTGGCCCTGCCGCCAGTTCCACCGCCGCGAGTGCGCCCGCCCGTCCGCGTCCGCGTAGACGACCTCGCCCGGCTCGGGGCGTTCCGGCTCGTCCGGCGCCCCGAGCGGCAGGTACGTCTCGGTGCCGTCGGCCGGCCGGACGACGAGGTCGGCGATGCCGGCGACCGCGCAGGAGGCCACCGGCAGCGCCGACCCGAGCGAGATGCTGTTGCAGAGGTCGACCAGGGAGTTGATCCGGGGCAGCCGGTCACCCTTGGCCACCCGTCGGGCGATCGACTCGGCGGCGCACGGGAACCGGTTGGGGTTCACCCCCACCGCCCGGTACGCCGCCCGCCACGCGGCGATGCCGGGCAGCTCCGCCACGCCCGCCTTGTCCAGGCCTGCGGTGTGCAGCGCGTCCTCGGCGGCGGTCAGCAGGGCGGCCACCACCGGGTGCTCCGGCACGACCTCCACCGCCGGTACGGCGATCAGGCCGAGGATGTAGTCCGGTACGGCGGTCAGCACCCGGTCGTCGACGCGGACGGCGAGCCGGTCGGCACCGTCGCTGAGCTGGGTCATCGTGTTCCTCATCGGTCGTCGGACGGTCAGCTCGACCGTATGCAGCGGGCGGCTGACCGGTTGTGGCCAATCCCGGCGGATCCGGTGAGGCCAATTCCGAGCGGTCAGCGGGGTGACGCGCCGGTGGCGGCCCCGTCGGGAGCCGGTCGGGCCGGTTCCCCGGCGGCACCGACAGTGCGGTCCGGCCGGTTTCCGGTCCGGGCGCCGAGCAGCGCGGTGCACAGCGCCAGCACGCAGAGCGCCGCGCCGACCGGTCCGAGCAGGTCGAGCGCGTCGGCGCCGCCGTGCCGGAGCAGCCTGTTGCCGAGGAAGCCGCCGAGGGCGATGCCGACGAAGGTGGCCGACGAGTTCAGCGACAGCAGCAGCGGCCCGGAGCCCGGCGCGATCGCGAAGAGCCGGTGCTGCTGGGCCGGTTGGGTGGCCATCGCGGTGACGCCCCAGACGGCCATCGCCAGCCCGGCCGGCACCAGTGCCTGCCGGGTCAGTGGCAGGGTGGCCAGCACCACGGCCAACCCGGCCACCGCGACCAGCAGCACCGGCAGGGCGCCCCACCGGTCGGTGGCCCGGCCTCCCAGCACGGTCCCGGCCACCGCCGGTACGCCGAAGACCAGCAGCAGCACCGCCACCACCGTGCCGTCGCCGTCGGTCGCCGGGGCCAGCAGCGCCCCGACGTAGGTCAGCGCCAGGTAGCCGCCGGTCATGAAGAGCGTGGTGGTGAGCACGGCCAGCCCGACCCGGGTCTCGCGTACCGGGGCGAGCCGGACGGCCAGCCCCGGCCCGGACGGCAGCCGCAGCGCCGGCAGGCCGACCGCCACCGCCACCGCGCAGGCCGCGCCGACGGCGGCGAGCAGCCAGAAGGTGACCCGCCACTGCAGGTCCGCGGCGACCCAGGTGCCGAACGGCACGCCGACCACGGTGGCCGCGGACAACCCGCCCAGCACCACCGCCATCGCCCGGCCCCGGCGCTCGGGCGGGGCGAGCGCGGCGGCCGAGGCGGAGGCGGCGGGAACGTAGAGCGCCGCGCTGACCGCGGTGAGGACCCGGGCGAGCAGCAGCAGGGGCAGGTCGGGGGCGAGCGCCGAGGCGACGTTGCCCAGGGTGAAGCCGACCAGCGAGATCACCAGCACGGTTCGCCGTTCGAGCCGGCCGGTCAGCGCGCCGAGCACCGGCGCGGCGACGGCGTACGCGAGGGCGAAGACGGTGCTCACCCAGCCGGCCGAGGCGACGCTGACCCCCAGCGTCCGGGCCACCTCGGGGAGCACCCCGGCCACCACGAAGGTGTCGGTGCCGATGGCGAAGGCACCGACCGCGAGCAGCGGGACGACCGGCACCACCCGCCGCATCACGCCACCGCCACGGGCTGCGGGGCGCGGTACCGGCCGGCGTCCCCGGCGACCACCCGACCGCCGAGCAGCACCAGCTCGATCGCCTCGGGCCGGCCCAGCACGGTGATGTCCTCGGCGGGGTCGCCGTCGGTGACCACCAGGTCGGCGAGGCGCCCCGGCTGGACGGTGCCGGCGTCGTCGCCCCGGCCGGCGAGCCGCGCGCCGTTGGCGGTGGCCCAGGTCAGCACCACGGGTGCGGGGATGCCGGCCATGGTCACGTACGTCTCCAGTTCCTCGGCGTACCGGCCGTGCGGCGTCCAGGCGAAGCCGAAGTCGTCACCGGCGACGATCGGGATGCCCAGCTCCACCATCAGCGGCAGGATCCGCAGGGTGTTCTCGACCTCGGCGGTGAACTCCAGCGTCTCCAGGTACTCCGGGGTCTTGCCGTACCGGGTGCCGGTGGTGAGCAGCCGGTGCGGCTGGTGCAGGCTCGGCACCACGAAGATGCCCCGCTCGGCGATCGCCTCCAGCGCCGCGTCGTCGGCGTACGTGGCGTGGTCGATGACGTCGACGCCGGCGGCGATGGCGTTGCGGATACCGGCCAGCCCGCGCGAGTGCGCCCGGATCCGGACCCCCCGCTCGTGTGCCGCCCGGGCGGCGACGACCAGCTCCTCCGCAGTGAAGAGCAGCTCGTGCGAGCGCCCGTTGGGGAAGGTGTCGTCGCCCGTGGAGAAGACCTTGATGATCTCCGCGCCCTGGGCCACCTCGGTGTCGACGTACTCGACCAGTTCCTCCGGCGTGTCGGCGAGACGCATCAGGTCGCTGGGGATCCGCTGCTTGACCGCCGGGTTGCGGCGCTCGGGCGGGCCGGAGACCATCAGGTCCCGGCTGCACGGGGTGATCCGCGGGCCGGGCAGCCGCCCGGCGTCGATCGCCCGGCGCAACGCCATGTCGATGCCAGCCACCGAGCCGGCGCCGACGAAGGCGGTGTAGCCCAGCTTGAGCATGGCGGCCGCGTTGGCGGCGGCGCCCAGGGCGACCTCGGGGACGGTGTGCTTGAACAGGGTCTCCCGGCCGTCGAGCACGTTCAGGTAGGCGATGTGGGTGTGGCCGAGCGTCATGCCCGGCATCACCGTCCGGCCGTCGAGGTCGAGGACCTCCACCTCCGGGTCGTGCACGGGAGCCTGCGCGTCGGGCAGCACCGCGACGATGCGCTCGCCGGCGAGCAGCACGCTGTGGTGCGGGCGGGAGGCCAGGCCCAGTCCTTCCTGGACGGTGGCGCGGTGCAGCAGCGTTCGTCGGGACACGGGGGTCGCTCCGGTTCTCTCGGGGTTGGTGCGGGACGAGCCGACGGTGGGATCAGCGGTGGCCGAAGAGGGTCCACACGATCTCGGCGCCCGGGCGGCTGGCCAGCCAGCGCAGCGCGTGCCGGCGTACCCCGGGGGCGTTGGTCACCGCCAGGTCGGCTCCGCCGGCGGCGAGGATCTCGGCGGCGTGCTGGGTGGAGTCGGCGTCGACCCAGCGGACCGGACGGTCCCGCAACGGCGCGGGCGCGAGGTCGGCGAAGATCCGCCGGACCTCCCAGAGGGCGGCCACGCTGACCTCGCCGACGGGCCCGTCCGGCTCGGGGTCCGCCCGGGCCGCGATGCCGTACTCCGGGGTGGCCTGCGCGAAGTACGCCTCCAGCCGCAGGTCCCGGTGCCAGTGGAAGCGGGTGAGCCCCTGGTACGCGCTCGGCACCAGGGCCTGGTCCACCCGCTGCTCCACCAGCGCGGCGAGCACCGCGTCGAAGGTGTCGGACAGTGCGATCCGCAGTCCGTGCCGCTCGGCGAGAAACGTGGCGGCGAGGTGGCTGGACGTACCGGGCGGGCCGAGGGTGCCCAGCACCGTGCCGGGCCGTCTCGCCCACCGGTCCACCAGCCGCCGCCACCGCTGCCCGTACGCCTCGGTGAGCGGTCCCGGCAGCGGGGCGGCAGGGGGCTCGGCCACGGTGTCAGGTCGTGTAGCCACGGTTGCCCGCCATCCGCTGCGCGACCCGGGTCTCGTGGTCGGCGTCGACCCGCCGGTCCACGATCCGGGCGGCCTTCCAGCTCACGAACGCGCCGGTGCTCACGATCGGATCCAGCCCGTCGCTCAGCTCCACCTCGACCGGTATGCCGAGCGTCGCGGCGGCCCGCTCGCGGACCCCGGCGGCCACCCCGGCCGGGTCGTCGACCAGGTCCTTGAGCAGCTCCAGGCGTACGGTCAACCGGTCGCCGCCGGACGGCTCGTGGTCGATCACCACCTGGTAGCCGGCCGAGCCGGTGACCCCGTCGAGCGCGGCGGTCTCGATCTGCCCGGCGGTGAAGCGCCGGCCGCCCAGCTCGATCCGGTCGAGGGTGCGGCCGACGATCCGCACCAGGTCGCCGGCCATCTCGCAGTCGCAGTCGGGCTCTTCCACGATCACCGCGTCGCCGGTCCGGTAGCGGATCAGTGGCTTCACCCCGTCGATCAGCATGGTGACGGTGAGCTCGCCGCTGCCGCGCGGGCCGTGCGACTCGCCCGTCTCGGGGTCGACCACCTCGATGAGGTAGTTGGTCTGGGAGAGGTGCATCCGCTTGTTACGGCAGGCGGTGGCGATGACGAACGCCTCCTGCGAGCCGTACAGGATGTTGTAGACGTCGGCGCCCCAGACGGTCTCCAGGTTGCGGGCCAGCGCCGGGGTGCACATTTCCCCGGTGACGAAGAGCAGCTTGACGGCGAAGTCCTCGCGCAACCGGTAGCCGTGGTGCTCGGCCGCCTTGGCCAGCATCAGCGCGACACCCGGGGTGCAGCAGATGACCTCCAGTTCGAGGTCCTTCATGAGCTGCAACGCCTTGGCGAACCCGATCACCGGGGAGTACGGCCAGATCTTCGCGTTCATCGAGCCGACGTTGCGGGCGACGTCACCGAGGGTGTCCCCGAACGAGTGCACCTCGGTCGGCCCCATCAGCCCGATCCGGGGGGCGTGGTCGCCGAAGTGGTGCCGGAAGATCGACGCCCAGGACTCGGTGACGTGGGCGTTGCTGGCCACCACCTCGCGCCCGTCCCGGGGGCACGGGGTGGCGCGGCCGGTGGTGCCGGTCGTCTCGTAGAAGAAGACCGCGTCGGCCAGCGGCCGGCTCAACACGTCGAGCATCTCCTCGCGCAGGTGCGTCTTCGTGGTGAACGGCAACCGGTCCAGGGTCTGCGGGGTGACCGCGGACAGGTCGACGCCGGCCAGGTGGCGGGCGTAGAACGGCGAGTTCCCGGACACCTGGTCGAGCACCACCCGCAACTGCCGTTCCCGCCAGGCGTCGAGGTCGGCGGCGGCGAGGGTGCGGGCGTAGAAGGCGCGGTGCAGGGTCAGGTAGTCGGCGGCGAAGTCGGCCGCCGGTCCGGTGGTCGGAAGCCACATGGTCAGGGTCCTCTCCAGGGGTGGCCGCCGCGGTGCGGTCGCGGCGGGCCGTGGCGCAGGTCAGTGCAGGCCGCCGTTGACGTCCAGCACGGTGGCGGTGACGTAGCTGCTGTCCGGGCCGGCCAGCCAGGCGACGGCCGCGGCGATCTCGACCGGCTCGCCGAACCGGCCCAGCGGGATCCGGGCCCGGTAGTCGTCGCGCCGGCCGGCCGGGATCCGGGCGGCCATCGGGGTGTCGACCAGCCCGGGTGCGACCGCGTTGACCCGGATGCCATGCCCGGACAGCGCCCGGCCGAGGCTGCGGGTGAGCGCGATGACCGCGCCCTTCGAGGCGCCGTACGCGGCGTCCGGGCTGCCGGACTGCCCGCTGATCGAGGCGACGTTGACCACGCTGCCGGGCCGGCCGGCGGCGACCAGGGCGCGGGCGTACGCCTGGGTGCAGAAGAACGCGGCGCCCAGGTTGACGTCGAGCACCTGCGCGTACGTGGTCGGGTCGTAGTCGAGGAAGTTCCGGGCGTGGTAGATGCCGGCGTTGTTCACCAGCACGTCGGGCAGCCCGTACCGCTCGTGGATCCGCCCGAAGAGCTGCTCCACCTGGCCCGGCACGGCCACGTCGGCGACCAGCGCGGCGTGGGCCGAGGGGTCGGCGGACTGTTCGACGTCGACGCTGAGCACCCGGTGCCCGGCGCCGGCGAGGGCGGCCGTGACGGCACGGCCGATCCCGCCCGCGCCACCGGTCACCACGGCGAGCGGGGCTGAGTGGTCAGGCATGCCGATCCCCCGTGTGCCGGTCAACCGGCGACGGGCAGCGCCGTCGGGGCGCCGCGCAGGAAGTTGTCGAACAGGCGCAGCCCGTCCTCGGTCATCACGCTCTCCGGGTGGAACTGGACCCCCTCCACGGCGAGGGAGCGGTGCCGGACGCCCATCACGTACCCGTCGTCGGACGCCCGGGCCGTGACCTCCAGCGCGGGCGGCACCGGTTCGTCGACGATGAGCGAGTGGTAGCGGGTGACGGTCAGCGGGGCGACCGCCCCGGAGAAGACCCCTCGGCCGTCGTGCTCGACCAGGCTGGTCTTGCCGTGCATCAGGTGCCGGGCGACCGCGATCGTCCCGCCGTAGGCCAGCCCGATCGCCTGGTGGCCGAGGCAGACGCCGAGCAACGGAACCCGGCCGGCGAAGGCATGCACCAGCTCGACGTGCCCGGACTCGGCGGGGTGCCCCGGGCCGGGGCCGAGCACCACCGCGTCCGGCCGCAGCGTGGCGAGTTCCTCGTCCGTCCGGGACCGGGAGCGGACCACCACGGTACGGGCGCCGAGGGTGCGCAGGTACTGGTCGATGATGTGGGTGAAGCTGTCGTACGCGTCGACGAGCAGGACCTTCACGGCAGCAGCTCCTCACCGGTCAGGGCCCAGTAGGTGGCGCTCATCTTGGCCAGCGTCTCCCGCCACTCGGCTGCGGGCGTCGAGTCGGCGACCACCCCGGCGGAGGCCTGGGTGCGGTATCGGCGACCATCGTGGACGGCGGTGCGGATGCAGAGCGCGAGCACCGCGAAGCCGCGCACGTCGACCAGGCCGAGCGACCCCGCGTAGATGCCCCGGGGCTCGTCCTCCAGGCCGTCGATGATCTCCATCGCCCGCAGCTTCGGGGCCCCGGTCATGGTGCCGGCCGGAAAGGCGGCGCAGATGGCCGCCCACACGTCGGCGTCGTCGGCGAGTCGACCGGAGACGGTGGAGACCAGGTGGTGCACGTACGCGAACGGTTCGACGTCGAGCATCGCGTCGACCGAGAGCGTCCCCGGCTCGCAGACCCGGCCGATGTCGTTGCGGCACAGGTCGACGAGCATGACGTGCTCGGCCCGTTCCTTCTCGCTGGCCAGCAGCTCCGCCACCCGCCGGCGGTCGGTCTCCGGATCGGCCGCCCGGGCCGCGGTGCCGGCGATCGGACGCATCGACACCCGCCCGTGGTCGATCCGGAGGAACAGCTCCGGGCTCGCCCCGATGACGGTACGGCCCGCCCACGGCACCAGATACATGTACGGCGAGGGGTTGCGGTGGCGCAGCCGCCGGTAGACCTGGAGCGGGGTGAGGTCGGTCTCGACGTCGATCCGGTGGCCGATCTGGATCTGGTAGCTGTCACCGACCTCGATGTGTCGCAGGCACTGCTTCACCCGGGCCGCGAAGGTCTCCTCGTCGAGGTTGTCCCGCACGAGGGTCGGCGGCGGGGCGACCGGCACGTCCCGGTGGTCCTCGGGGAGCCCGGCCACCAGGTCGGCCACCGCGAGCGCGGGCTCGGTCGGCAGGTGCGGGCCGCCGGCGGAGAGCTGCTGGACGGTGCCGGAGCGCAGGTCCCACCAGGCGGTGTGCCGGAAGAGTGCGAGCGTGCAGCGGGGGACGTCGTCGACCGCCCGGTCGACGGAGAGCTCGTCCATGTCCCGCGCGGCCTCGTACGCCAGGGTGGTGAGGAAGCCGAAGGCGAAGCTGTCGGCGGACACGGTGGTCTCGACGGCGAACGACCGCTGCACCGCCCGCAGCGCGGCCCACACCTGCGCGGGCCCCGGCACCGCCCAGCCGTGGGTGTCGCCCTGGCGCCGGACGGGCTCGCCCAGGACGGCCGTGACCACGACGGCGAGGGCGTCGCCGAGCGGACCGGCGGCGGTCAGTTCGAACCGGTCGGCGATGACCCGCAACTCGGCGAGACGTCCCCAGCCCACCGCTGCGGCATGCCGGTCCCGGGCCGGGCCGTCCAGGCTCTCGAAGAGGTAGATGTCGTCCGCGGCGCGGTTTTCGGCGAGCGCCGTGTAGAGCGACAACGGATTGATCGATGGCAGTGTGACAGATGTCACGCTAATCGGAATAGTGCCCGCCAGGGGCGGGTGCCGATCCGCCAGGGAATGGGAATACCCGGGACGTGCGGCTACCTCGGTTGACAATGAGGACACTGTGGAACCCCCTCTGAACAGCCCGACTCCCGTGCCGCCATCGGCAACGGTCCCGCCGCCCGAAGCAGCAGGTCGGACCTCCCCCCGTCCGAAAGGACTCGCACACCCACCCGTACGCCGACGCGACAGGGCATCCGGAGGCGTCCGCATTGGACGACCTCGGAACATGCGCCCCGATTCGCCGGCCGTCGGGTTGTTGCGCGTCCGGGAAACACTTTCGCCAAGTGCAGGTCGCCTTGTCCATACCACTTCAAGGACTGCGGAGAGGACCACTTGGTGTTGCATCTAAATTTGTCAATAGATGGCGATTCCCGCGTGACATTGGCGGTGCAGCTCCGGGACGCGTTACGCCGGCAGATCGAGGAGGGGGCGCTGCTCCCCGGCACCCGCGTCCCGTCGAGCCGGCAGCTCGCCGCCGACCTCGGCGTGTCCCGGAGTGTGGTGGTCGAGGCGTACGAGCAGCTCGGCGCCGAGGGCTACCTGCTCTCCCAGCGGGGCTCCGGCACCTCCGTCGCGGCGACGGCCCGCACCGAGGTCGGCTCGGCGCTCACCCCGGAGGACCCGGCCCCCGCGAGGGCCCTCCGGGACCTGCGCACCGGCGGCTCCGACGTGTCCGCCTTCCCGCGCCAGGAGTGGATCCGCTGCGTCAGCTCTGTGGTCAGCGCCGCCGGCCAGCGGGAGCTGGGCTACGCGCCGCCGTCCGGGCTGCCGGTGGCCCGGCACACGCTCGCCGGCTACCTGGGTCGCGTACGCGGAGTCCGGACCCGACCCGAACACCTCATGATCACCTCGGGGTTCGCCCAGGGGCTCGCGCTGCTCTGCCGGGTGCTGCGGGACCGGGGCCACGACACGCTGGGCGTGGAGGACCCGGGGCACCCGGGCGAGTGGAAGTTCATCGCGGACGCCGGCCTACGCCCGGTGGGTATCCCCGTCGACCGACGCGGCATCCGGGTCGACGCCCTGGCCCGCAGCGGCGTCCGGGCGGTGCTCACCACCCCGACCAGCCAGTTCCCGACCGGGGTCGCACTCGACCCGGAACGCCGGGCGGAACTGGTCGACTGGGCCCGCTCGGTGGACGGGTACATCGTCGAGGACGACTTCGACGCGGCGTTCGCCGGGCCGTCGCAGCGCATGCCGGCCCTCCAGAGCCTCGCCCCCGACCGGGTGATCTACGCGGGCAGCGCCAGCAAGGTGCTCGCCCCGGCACTGCGGCTCGGCTGGCTCGCCACGCCCACCGAGCTGACCGCGCCGATCGAGCGACTCCGGGCCGGCTGGGACCTCGGCTGCTCCGGTCTCGAACAGCTCGCGTTCGCCCGGCTGGTCGACACCGGCGCCTTCGACCGGCACCTGCGCCGGCTGCGCGCCGAGTTCCAGAAGCGCCGCCAGACGGTACGCCAGCACATCAGCCGCCATCTGCCCGGCGTCACGCTGCTCGGCGGGGACAGCGGACTGCAGGCGTACCTGGTGCTGCCCCGGCGGTGCGCCGAGGAAGAGATGGTGCAGGCCGCCCGGCGGCGGTCGGTGCTGGTCCGGGGCGGCCGGTTCTACGCCCTGCGAGACGACGACCGTCCACCGGCACTGGTCGTCGGCTACGCCGGGGTACGCGGGGCCGAACTCGGCCGGGGCCTGGCCGGGATCGCCGCGGCGTACCGCGACGTGATCGGGTGAACCCACCAACGATGTTTCCGGGGCCGAGGCGGCCCCGCCGTTTCCGGTCCGGGCGGTCGACCTGCGAAGCGGCGCGAAAGGCGCCCCAGGCGCTGTGGCAGGTGATCGACATGACCCTGCAGATCCGCCGGGACCTCGCGCCCGCGTCGGTGAACTGATCCCATCGGTGCTTGGGCCGGCACGTGGCACGCGGGCCGGCCGGGCACGTCATCTGATCACCGAGCGTCTCCCAGGAACCTCTCGACCGCCTGCGCGAAGGCGGCCGGGTCGTCGACCCAGGGAAAGTGCCCCGCCCTCGGCTGCATCAGGACGTCGGCGTGGGCGAACAGGCGGGCCAGCTCCCGCACCGCGGTGGCCGTCGGCCAGATGTCGTACTCGCCCGCCACCAGCAGGGTCGGCGCCGGCAGGGTGGCCAGCCGGGCGGGCAGCGCCGGGTCCGGGATGAAGCCGGCGTAGAAGCCTTCGGTGGCGGGCGCGGAGAACTGGGCCGGCTCGGCGGACGCCTGCGCCCGGGCCGCCGCGTCCCACCGGCCGTACAGCAGGGGGGCGGCGAGCCAGCGGTAGCGCTGCTGCTCCTCTTCGGTACTGGCGTCGGCGTGCAGCGCGGCCACCGCCTCGGCGTACCAGGGTTCGTGCGCCCGCTTGGCGAGGACGTCGGCCACGGCAAGGTCCGACTGGATGTCCACCACCCGCAGTGACGGGGCCACCAGGACGAGGTGGTCCAGCCGCTGTGGGTGCCGGTCCGCGTAGAGCAGGCAGATGCCGCCTCGCGGAGTGCCCGAGCAGGTCCATCCGGTCGAGTGCCAGGTGGCGGCGCAGCTCCTCGACGTCGTCCACCAGCCGGTCGACGCGGTAGCTCGCCGGATCGGCCGGGACCTCCGACGCGCCCGTCCCCCGGTTGTCGAGCAGGATCAACGTCCTGGTCGCGCTCAAGCCCCCCAGCTCGGCCAGGTATTCGACCGCCTGGCCGGGCCCGCCGGGGACGCAGACCAGCGGTGGACCGGAACCGACGCGCCGGTAGGCCAGTTCCGTGCCGTCCGAGGATCGAAAGCGCTGCATGGCGCCCCATCCTGCCACCGACGGCTCGACGGTTTCCCGCCGTGGGCATCGGCGCCACCGGCCCCAGACGGTCCTGGCAGGCGGGTGCGCACGGCCGTCGCCGGACCGCAGGTCAGTCCGGGCTCGGTTCGAGATAACCGGTCAGGTACGTCAGGGACGCGGTGATGTCCTCGCCGGTGCCGTGCGGTCGGCGCAACTCGCCGACGTAGCCGGCGATGTCGGCGAGCTTCCACCACAGTGGGTAGAGGTCGAGAACAGCTGGCCTGACGGTCCGGCCGGTGGCCTGCGCGTAGCGCGCGAGGATTTCCTCGTCGTCGCCGACCGGGTCCTCGCCGACCATCCGGGCGAGGGCGCCCGTGAGCATCCACAGATCCCGTTCGGCCGGGGCGATCCGCACGGTGTCCCGGCGCAGGGCCAGCGCGCTGCCGTACGACCGACCGAGCCGGTCGAACGTCTCGTCCCGCCCGGCGGCGTCGAACCCGAGGTCGTCGACCTTGACGAACCACGCTGTCCCGCGCCGGTCGACCGTCGACCAGTGGTAGCTGCCCGCGCCCACCGGGAGGTACCCGGCCGAGTCGACCTCGATGCCCCAGCCTCCGGTCAGGGCGGCGATCAACTCCGCTTCGGTCAGGCCGGCCGGTCGGTCTCTCATGCACCGCGATTCTGCCCCGGCCCCCACACCGTGCAGGTCGAATTCCCGGGGGTCCATCCCGGGCCCGGCCTAACGGCTCGGAGTCGCCTTCACGCCCGATCTTCCCCCGTCACCCGGGCCGGTCACCACGGCGCCCACGATCCCGACCACCGTGGCGAGCAGGATCGCCCCGACGGCGATCGCCACGGCCGCGAGCATCCCCCGTGGTCCCCGTCCGGTGGGACCGAGCGGGTGACGGGTACGGACAGCCGGCGCCCCTCGCCGCGCACCGCCTGCTCCGGCCGGGGTCGGCCCGGCCTCCGGCGCCCGCGTCCACTTCGGCGCCGAAGCGGGCGGGTGCACGACCGGCGTCGGCTCGTCGTACGGCTCGGGAGCGGGCGACGGCGCCGGCTCCTCGGAGTACCGGTCGGGAACCTCGACGAACCGGCGGACCAGCGAGGCAGCGCGGAGGTCGTGCTCGGCGGCGCAGTGCAGGCAGACGTAGTCGGTCGTCGACCGGCCACAGCGCGGACACAGGCCGGCGGGGTTCAGGGCGTCGTCCCGGTCGGGCAGCGCGTCCCACCCGGGGCGGCTGTCATCGGTGGAACCCGTCACCTCGTCCTCACCGTACGGGGCCGGGAGCGGCCGGCGCATCGACGGCGATCCGCTCGCACCGTCCGTCCCGCGCACCGTATCCCGCCGGATGCGGGGCCGCCATCCGTCAATCCCGCTGGTCGGGACGGTGGAGGTGGACGGTTCATTCGGCGAAGGGTGGACTCGCGTCGGTGTGGCGATACCGGTGTTTGGCGGCCGTCGATCACCGCCTTACCGTGTTGGCCGTGAGCGTGTTCGACGGGGTCGACTGGGAAGCCCGCCCGATCGGCCGGTATCGCGGCCTGCACTCGGTGCCGGGCGGTCTCGGCCTGAGCCTCGCCTACCTGACGCTCTGCCTGACCGGCATCGCGGTCTATCCGTACCTGTCCGACGCGCAGCGGATGGTCGACTACCTCGTCCTGTCGTTCGCGACGGTCCCCGCCGTCGTGGTCGGGCTGAACCGGACACCCACCGACAGCCGCAAGCCCATCTGGTTCCTGCTCGCCGCGCTGGTCAGCTTCAACGCCGGCAACGTGGCCTGGTACTGGTACGTCTTCGCGATGGGGTTGCCGAGCGGCGACGGCACGATCGCCGCGATCTTCGCGGCGCTGGCCCAGGTCTTTATGTTCTCCGGGGCGATCACGATCGTCGCGCGGCGCGGTCGTGACGACGTCGGCGGGTTGATCGACAGCACCATCGTGGCGATGGCGGTCGGCGGTGTGATCTGGAGTTTCCTGCTGCTGCCGCAGCTGCGGGAGGTCGCCGCCGCGCAGGTGTCGCAGATCGCGACGTGCGTGACGGTCTTCATGCTGACCGGCATCTTCGGTTGCCTGACCCGGCTGCTGCTCACGGCCAGGGAGTTCATTTCGGCGCTGTGGTTCCTGGTCGCGGCGATGGGCTTCTCGCTGGCCGGGGTGATCACCGTCGCGCTGGTGGTCGTACCGGGATCCGGTTCCCGGCCCGCGTACACGGACATGATCTACCTCGCCGGCTACACGGCGGTCGGGTTGTGCGGGCTCGCCCGATCGGTGGTACGCCTGCTCCAGCCCGGTCCGGCGCCGAAGGACGACCTGAGCAAGGGGCGGCTGGTCTTCCTCGGGCTCGCGCTGTGCGCCATGCCCGCCGTGGGCGGGGCCAGTGAGCTGTCCGGCCGGGACGTCGACACGGCCCTGCTGGCCGTCAGTACGGCCGCGGTGACCCCGCTGGTCATGCTCCGGATCTGGGGCGTGTGGTCGGAGCGGATGCGGGTCCTCCGGTACCAGGCGAGCTTCGACCCCGTCACCAACCTGCCGAACCGTCACGAGTTCGCCAACCGGTTGGACGCCGCGCTCGCGGGCGGTCGCCCGGTGGTCGTGCTCTTCTGCGATCTGGACGGGTTCAAGGCCGTGAACGACCGGTACGGCCACACCGGTGGCGATCAACTACTGATCCAGGTGGCCGAGCGGCTGGGCCGTTGCCTGCGCCCGGGCGACACGGTGAGCCGATTCGGCGGCGACGAGTTCGTCGTCCTCTGCGTCGACATGGAGCGCTACGACGCGACGGAGCTGTGCCTGCGCATCGAGACGGCCTTCCGCGAGCCGTTCACGGTCGACGGTGAACCGGTCGTGATCGGAGCGAGCATCGGCATGGTCTGCAACGACCGCACCGAGAACGGTGAGCAGTTGATCCAGCGGGCGGACGCCGCGATGTACACGGCCAAGCAGGAGCGCCGACAGGTCCCCGGCGTACGGACCAGCGTGGCCTGACCCGGGCCGGCTCCGGGTGGGTGGTGCTGGTTTACCGAATGTCATCGGCACTGGCCTTTCTGCGGCAGTGGTGACGGCAGGAATTGGTGGTTGTTGACGCTCGAGGTGCCCGGTATCCGCTCCGCAATAACGTAGGGACAACACTTCTCCGCGGCATCCACTATGCTCCGACGGGTCGCGCCCGGCGGCGGCGGGGAATTGACCCGCGCGATTCATGGCCGGCGTCGACCAATCAGACAACCGGAAGTCACCGCGTAACCTCGGAACGTTCGGAGGCCTCAACGATGGCCCGCCCAAGGACGCGACGATCCGTCGCGATCATCGCGCTCGCGCTCTCACTCGCCGGCGTCGTCTCGGTACCGGCACCCGCCTCGGCCGCGTTCAGCCAACCCCTTTCTATATCACCGGCGGGGTACGACTCCTACGATCAGCAACAGGCCTACGACCGGCAGGGCGACGCGCTCTTCGTCTGGGTGCGGGAATCCCACAACTATCCGCACCCGCGGTTCGTCGAGTTCAAATCCCGCAGCTACAACGGCCGGTGGGGCACCACGACCCCCCTGTCCCCGGCCGGCCAGGCCCCGCACAGCCCGCAGGTCGCGGTCGATGACGACGGCGACGGCGACGCGATCGTGGCGTGGCGCGCGTACAACGGCGTCGACAACAGCATCTATGCGCGGAGAATTTCCAAGAGTGGCATTCTCGGACCGGTCATCACGGTCTCGGCGGGCGGGATGCAGGCCCACGGCACCCACGTGGCGATCGACTCGGACGGCGACGCCGTGGTGACCTGGGCCGAGCGGCACGACACCGGCGCTGTCTTCCCGATGATGCGCCGGTACAGCAGCAGCGGGACGCTGTCGCCCGCTGTCGTGCTGGCGTCGACTCCGGCGGCTGCGGAACCGCCGGCGGTGGCGTACGACCGCGAAGGCGACGCCGTCCTCGCCTGGGCCAACGACAACGTCGTGCAGGCCCGCACCCTCGGCGCTGATGGGACCATCAGTGAGCTCAAGACCGTGTCCGCGCCCCTCTCGCCGATCGACCGTCACTTCACCGCCAAGGTGACGGTGGACCGGGACGGCGACGCACTCGTAACCTGGCGCCACCGGAGCGACCAGGGCCAGAGCACGTCGGTCTGGGGTCGCTGGGTGGCCCGCGACGGAACCGTCGGCAACGTCCGTCAGCTCACCCCCGCACTGCACACGGACGTGGTGAACCACTCGGTCGCCGGCGACCTCGACGGCGACATGCTGCTGACCTGGGACCTGTTCTCCACCGGGCACCTGTATGCCGTCGCCATCAGTCCGGCGCAAACGGTGGGGCAGCCGGTGCTGCTGTCGACCTTCGGCCGCCTGCACTCGGTCCGCCTCGACGACGACGGTGACGGCATCGTGGTCTGGCAGGGGAAGGGCCTCAACAACTCGGTCGGCAGCGTGGAGGCACGTCGCGTGACCCGGTCGGGCACCTTCGGCACCACAGAGGTGATCGTGGCGATCGGTGTCGATCCGACAGTCGCGGTGACCCATGAGGGACGGGCGGCGGTCGCCTGGGAACGGCGGTTCCAGGTCGATCTGCAGATCCAGGTGAGCGTCGACCCCTACTTCGTCACCACTCAGGGAATCCGTTCCTAAACCGTCTTCTGGGCTGTCGATGGAAGGGGGTCCGGCCGGACGGCCGGACCCCCAATCGCTGTCCCTGGTCGGGAGAGACGTGTGGCTACCCGAGCGGCTGTCTCGACGTATCGCCCATGGGCTTGGTACACAGCACGTCGGGCATGGGCAGATACCCGAGTGTCTGCCAGAACCTGAGCGCCGCCGTGCTGTCCGGCATGACGAGAAGGTTCACCCGCGGACATCCCAACGCGGTGAACCGTGCTTCGAGCTCACCGACCAACATGGTGGCGATGCCCTGCCGGCGGTGGGCCGGGTCCACGGCCAGGCGCAGGACCCAGCCGCGGCGCCCGTCGTAGGTACCCAGGACCACGCCCGCAACGGCACCGTTCAGCTCGGCGACCAGGAACAGCTGCGGGTCTCGGGTGAGCTTGGCCGTCAGTTCGTCACGAGGCAGCACGTCCCGCCCCGTCGCGGCCCACAGCGCGGCGACATCGTCGTAGTCGCGCCAACAGAACTCACGGACGTAAATCAACGTACGACTCCTTGTCACTTCGCCCCCGGCCGATGGAGTCGCCGGCGACGACTCGCGGACGGAAGGCGCGGCGTCGTGGTCAACCGACTCCCACCGATGGAAGTTGACGGAACTTACGCCGTAGGGTGCGCAGGTGGGATACAACGTGGAGCCTTCAGGCCGTCTGAACCTCTCGGAGTCGGACGAGGTCGCTGCCGTCGCCGCTGTGAAGGCCGCGATGGCGGTACGCGATGGTTGGTTCGACCCGAATGTGTTTCCGTCAGGCGACACGCTGGCCGACATAGTGTGGGCGGCGGCAGCCTCGATCACTCGTGACGGGGACTGGATCGAGTTTGGTCACGACGACGAGGGAGACCCCAAGTGGTCGGATCAGGCTACGGCCTTCTACGTCGCGATTGCGCCGTTCGTTCGCTCGGGAATCGTCCATATTGAGGGCGAAGACGGTTCCCGCTGGTCCTACACCTACGGTAACGGGCAGATCACCCAACAGGGTTGGAACGGTTGGGATGGATCCATCGAGCCGTTTGGCGAGCATGTGGATCCCGCTGCCCTGAACCATCCGTAGGCGCCAGCGGCGGCGCCGAACCTGTGGCGCTGTTCCTGGTCGCACTGACTTTGATCGGGCCGCCATCCACGCTGGGTGCGACGCCGCATCTGGGTCGGAAGGGTGACGGAGGTCTGCCGGCGCCCACAAGAGGGGGCTCATCAACAAGTCCGGCTTGACCTCAGGCTTGACCTCAAGCTGCCTTGAACTTTTACCGTGGCGAGGTCTATGGAACTGGTCAAAGGAGCTATGAGCGTGGTTTTGAAGGAGTACTCCCAAGACAAGCTCGCCTCCCAGCCCATCGGCTACTGGAGCGGGGAGGCATACCGCAGAGTGGTCGGACGCATTCGGGCGGAGCTCGCTGTGGAAGACCTCGCTCAGCCGCACTGGTGGACGCTCAACCATGTCGCTGGCTCCCCCGGCACCTGGAGCCGCACCGACCTCGCCGAACGGCTCGCTCCGTTCGATGACCTCGGTATCGATTTCGACGAGGTGTTCAACGACCTGATCGCTCGTGGCTGGATGAAGGAGAACGCGGGAACCTTGACGCTCACCGAAACGGGCGAGGCGGGGCGGCTCCGCGCCAAGGCACGAAACGCACGGGCTCACGAGCAGATGCACGAAGGCATCGAAACCGTCGAGTACGTCGCGGCTCTCAACGTCCTGCGCCGCATGATCGCCAACCTGGGTGGTAACGGCGACCTTCCCTAGCCCTGTATCGAGGTCGGCTGTGCCGGGTGAGCTGTGGACGCCCTGGCGGTGACGGGGCAGTTCGACCGCCGTCCGGCGGGACCTTTCCTCCTCCTCAGGTCAGCCGGAGAAGGAGGCGAGCAGTTCCCGGACCTCCTGCCCGGTGCGCGGATGACTGTGGCTGTCGACGTACCAGTCGAAGGTCCCGAACGCCTTCTCGTCGAGCAGCGACCGGACCAGCTCCCCGTCGTACGTGTCACCCGGCTGCCGCAGGTGGTACGGCGGCGGATAGAAACAGTCGCCGAGCAACAGCACACCGGAGTCCGGCACCGCCACCACGGTCGAGTCCTCGGCGTGCCGGCCACCGACGTGGCGCACCTCGATCCCGCCCGGCAGGGCCAGCACGTCGTCGAACTCGGTGTGCGGCGGCACGACGGCGAAACCCTCCCAGGAGACCATCGCCCAGCCCCGGGCCCGGAAGCTCGGTCCGAGCAGGGGATTGGCGGCCACCTCCTCGCGCAGATACCGGTGCCCCCACGGGCGTCGGGCCTCCGCCTCGAGGATGCGGGCCCCGGTCCGGTGGCCGATGACCTCCACGTCCGGCCAGGCGCACGCCCCCCAGACGTGGTCCCAGTGGTGATGGGTGTAGACCAGCCGACGTGGTGCCGGCAGCCCGGCCGCCTCGATCGCCGCACGGATCCGCCGGGCGGCCGCCGGGCTGTTGCCGGCGTCGACCAGCACGCTGCCCGACTCGTCCGCGATGACCGCGACCCCACCCTGGATGTTGTCGTGGTCCTCGTCGTGGGGATACCACCACACCCGGCCGGCCAGGTTCCGCAACGATGCTTGCATCTCGGGCACCGTAACAACGACGACAGGAGCATCATGAACCAGGTCAGCCGCCGCGCCCGCGACCTCGGGATCGTCGTTGGGCCGCTGCCCACCGGGCGGCACAACGCGATCACCGACGTCCCCGGGATCCTGGTCGGGCACACCACCATCGACGACGGCGCCGACCTGCACACCGGTGTCACCGCCGTCGTACCGAGCCAACTCAGCCCCGGGCGGTGGACTCTGCCGGCCGCCCTGTACTCCGGCAACGGCCACGGGAAACTCGTCGGCTCAACCCAGGTGGACGAACTCGGCGTACTGGAGTCACCGATCGTCCTGACCGCCACGCTGTCCGTCTTCCGGGCCGCGGACGGGCTGCTGGGTTACCTGATGGACCGCCGGCCGGACGGCCTGTCGTTCAACCCGCTGGTAGGCGAAACCAACGACGGCCACCTTTCGGACATCCGCCGCCGCCCGATCACCAGGGAACACGTGCTGGCCGCCATCGCCCAGGCGTCCGACGAATCGCCGGCGGAGGGCTGCGTCGGAGCCGGCACCGGCACCACGGCCCTGGGCTTCAAGGCCGGCATCGGCACGTCGTCCAGGACGGTGCGGGTGGCCGACCGTGCGGTGACGGTCGGCGCCCTCGTCCAGTCAAACTTCGGCGGAGTGCTGACCGCCCTCGGCGTCCCGCTGCCGGCCGACGAGCTGATCCCGGACGCCGACCGAATCGAACCACCCGGCAACTCGTGCATGATCGTGGTGGCCACCGACGTACCCCTGGACGCGCGACAGCTCGGGCGGCTCGCCCGACGGGCGGTCTTCGCGATGGGCCGGGTCGGGGCGTCCTACAGCAACGCCAGCGGCGACTACGCGATCGCGTTCAGCACCGCACAACCGGACCAGTCACCGATCCCCGACGGAAAGATCAACCCCGTCTTCGCCGCCGTCATGGACGCGGTGGAGGAAGCGCTACTCAACTCGCTCTTCACCGCCGTCACCACCACCGGCGTGGGCGGTCATACCAGTCACGCTGTTCCGCACCGAGCCGTGATCCGGCGGTTGTCGGCGGCCGGCCGGCTGGCGGCGCGAGCCTGATTCCCGGGGATGGGCATGCCACCAAATGGCACGAAAACCCCCTCAGGGTCGATCTCCCTCGATGATCTGCGCCCATCCGGTGACGGCGGTTGGCGTCGTGCTGGGGTCAGGCTGGGTCAGAGAGCTGGGCAAGATCTTCAGCGTCCATCGGTCGACACCTCCCCGGTCGTGCGGACTCGTCACCGTCCGGGTTGCCGCTCCTTGACCTCCTGCAGCAGCCACCCGTTGCCGTCCGGGTCGCTGAACGAGGCGAATGAGGCGTAGCTGCGACGGTCTGGGGCGGGGCCGTCCACCCGTTCTTGGTCGCCGGTGTCGTAGACGTTGTGGTAGACCTCGCTCACCTCCACGCCCCTGCTGATCAGGTCGACGCGGGCTTGATCGATGTCGGAGACCACGAGGTAGGTGCCCTGGGCAGTGCCAGGCGCCGCGGGGGTGAGCCCGCGGCCGAGGTGGATCGAGCATGCTGACCCCGGCGGCGTCAGTTGCACGATCCTGAACTTCGGGCCGGCCTCGTAGTCCGCATCGAGCCGCCACCCCAAGCCCTGGTAGAAGCGCAGGGCGCGATCGACGTCAGCCACAGGGATGACGACGACCTCGAGTTTCATGAGCGTATTCGGCTCCTTGACGACGTCCGTTGCGCCGTTTTGATCTTCCTGCAGGGTGCTCATGTCGACCTCCCGTGACGGATGCCGGGTGCGATTCATGACCCTCGACGAGCCCCCCGGCCGGGGACCCGAGCGCCGGCTCCGGTCATCTGTGGACCGGCTGATACGACAATTGTGGCTTGCCGGACACCGCCGATAAGGGCCGTTGGCGTAACGCGCTCCCACCTCGGCAAACACCCGTAGCTGCGTGGTCTTTGCCGTCGGCGGGCTTCCTTCCGGCGGCCGCCTCGGCGGGGATTCGCCCCAAGGCCGAGCCGGCCGCCCGTGTTGGGTCAACCATCGCCAGAGGCAGCCTCTGGCGACTCTCCGTGACTATCAACAAGCGTCAGCGGCGGTCGCGCGCCCGTGGGCGCACGAAGAGACGCCCCTCCAGTCGATCGGCAACGTCCGCGTCGCCCTGGTCGCCGCGCTCTGGCGACTGGATCGGTCCGGACTCGTCCGGCTCCGTTCGCCCCGGTGGCTCCCACGCGTGGCTCCCAAGCCAGACCGCCTGAGCCCGGACATTGCGAAAGGGTCGTATGGCCGTACGTCGCTCATCCGTCCTCTTCGATCATTAGCTAGCGCAGCGATCGGAACGTCACGCGGACGTCTTCCGAGAGCAGCTGCGGTTGCTCCCAGGCTGCGAAGTGCCCGCCCCTGTCGTGCTGGTTGTAGTAAACGAGGTTGGGGTACGCCCGCTCCGCCCAGCTGCGCGGAACCCGGTAGATCTCGTCGGGGAAGATGCTCACGCCGACCGGGACCGTCACGCCCTTCACAGCGAAGAAGGGGAGCTTGCTCTCCCAGTACAGCCGCGCCGAGGACACCCCGCTGTTGGTCAGCCAGAAGAGCGTGATGTTGTCCAGGATGTCGTCGCGCGTGAGGTCGCTCGGCTTCTGCAGACGTCCCTCGAGGACCTGCTGAACGATGCCGGGCTGACCGGCCCCGTCGCCGTGGTCGAGCATGAACGCGGCGAGATCGATGGGTGAGTCCGCCAGTCCGTAGAGCGTCTGCGGGCGCGTCCCCATGATCAACCCGTACGCCACGTGCGTCCCAAAGAACCCGAGCAGCTGCTCGTACGTGTTCCGCTCCTCGTCGGAGAGACCGTCCGGCGCCGGGCTGCCGGCAAAGGCCGCGAGGAAGAGCTTCGGCGGAACCGCGCCGGGCATGTTGGTGTGGATGCCGATCAGCTCCGGTGGCGCCGGCTCGGCGGCCGCCGGGTCGGCGCGGCCGCCGGCCATCGCGTCGACGACGATCGCGCCCCAGTCGCCGCCCTGCGCGACGAACCGTGTGTACCCGAGCCGCTTCATGAGCTCGACGTAGGCCTTCCCGATGTGCACGGGATCCCAGCCGGTCGTGTTCGGCTGGCCGGAGAACCCGTATCCGGGCATCGACGGGATCACGACGTGGAAGGCATCCGACGCGCTCGCGCCGTGCGCCGTCGGATCCGTGAGCGGGCCGATGAGCTTCAGTTGCTCGATGATCGACCCGGGCCAGCCGTGGCAGACGACGATCGGGAGCGCGTCCTCGTGCTTCGAGCGAACGTGGATGAAGTGGATTTCCAGACCGTCGATCTCGGTGACGAAGTTGGGGAGGGCCTTCAGCCGCGCCTCGCACTTGCGCCAGTCGTAGTCGTTCGCCCAGTAGCGAGCGAGGTCCTGCATGAGCGCGAGCGGCACGCCCTGCGATTCATCGTCGACGGTCTCCTTTTCGGGCCAGCGCGTGGCCCTGATCCGCGCGCGCAGATCTTCAAGGTCCGCCTCGGGGACCTTGATATTGAATGGGCGCACTTCTGCGGCGCCCGTTCGCGCTTCCGTCTTGACGGCCACGCAGGCTTCCCTTCTGCTTTGAACTCCTTTGAGGTCGAGCGGGTGGTCTCCGCCCTCCTACCGCGGACAAATGGCATGCCCCGGCTCCTGCCTCGCGAGGGGCAAGTTCGGTGAAGGCGCTGCCCGAACGTGCGCCAGGTCAGCAGGGGCACGTGCCCCCAACTGTCCAGAGCGTAGGACGCCTTTCCGGCGTCGGAAGCCATACGAGCAATCCCGCATGCCCTTCCGGGACGGCCTAGGTGCCGCCGTGCTGTGGCCTAGGTGAAACCCGTCGGCGTCGCTGCACCCCTTCAGTACGCGCTGGCCACGGTGGCAGGATCGCCGGCTACCGGCTCGCCTTCTCAAGACGCGACGCTCCCGGCGAACGCTGTACCTCACGCCCCAGCTGGTGGAACTGCTGCGTCGGCATCGGGCTCGGCAGGCGGAGGAACGGTTGGCTGCCGGTGAGGCGTGGCAGGATCACGGCCTCGCCTTCCCCAGCGAGGTCGGTACGCCGCTCGACCCGGGCAACTTCTCCCACCGGTTTTCGCCCGCTGTGCAAGCGGGCCGGGCTCGGGCACTGCATCCGCACGAACTTCGCCATTTTGGTGCGTCGCTCATGCTTGCCCAGGGCACCCCGTTGCATCTGGTGTCGGAAGTCCTCGGGCATACGTCGATCGCGATCGTCAAGGACGTCTATGCACCTGATGGAAGGCGATCGCCGCTCTGCTGCCGCGGCCATGTCCCGTGCGCTGTTCGGGCAGTGAGGCAGCCGGTGGCTCCCAGCGTGGCTCCCACGTCCGGTCGAAGCCTGATTCTGGCGGACACGAAAAGGCCCTCAACCCTGCCGTTTCGGCTGGTCGAGGGCTTCTTCCTGCTCTATGCGCCCGAAGGGCCTCGAAATCCTAACCTTCTGATCCGTAGGAGCGTTCCGCATCCGCTGCTACCCGCCTCGCCTGCCCGCTGGCTCGTGGCCGGCGTTCATCCGGTGGCGGCTGTGGGCGTCGTGCTGGGGTCAGGCTGGGGTCAGAGACTGGCAGCTTGGGAAATCGAGCGAAGCCATCATGAAGGCATCTTCGCCGCGGGTAAGTGCCTCGACCAATGCCCGCGAGTGACCGTGGTTTACCCGCCCTAATGGCACGCTAATGGCACGAATCAAGGTGTACGGGACGAGCGGCTTGGAAGTCTTGAGCGGGGGTCAGGAGCCGGTCCGTATGAACAGAGTGCGCACCGATCAGTTTCCTCCGCTCGACTGGTCTAGTCTTCCGAGACCGACTGACGGAAGGCATGGCGCTATGCGGAAACTGATCTACGGCATGAACCTGACCCTGGACGGCTACATTTCCGCGCCCGGCGACGACCTCGGCTGGAGCCGGCCGAGCGATGAGCTGTTCCAGTGGTGGCTCGATCAGGAGCGGGTGATCAGCCTGTTTCTGTATGGGCGCCAACTATGGGAGACCATGAGCGCCTACTGGCCGACCGGCGACCAGCAGCCGGGCGCCACCCCGGCGCAGATCGAGTTCGCGCGGAACTGGCGGGACACGCCGAAGGTGGTGTTCTCCTCAACGATCGACAAGGTCGACTGGAACACTCGCCTGGTCACCGGCGACGCGATCGCCGAGATCACCCGGCTCAAGGCCGAGGACGGCGGGCCGATGAGGATCGGTGGCGCAACGCTCGCCGGGGCGGTCATGCGGGCCGGGCTGATCGACGAGTACGAGATCGTCACCCATCCGGTCCTCGTGGGCGGCGGCACACCGTTCTTCAGTGCGCTGGACGGCTGGGTGAACCTGAACCTGGTGGAGACGCGGACGTTTCCCGGCGGCGTGATCCTGACCAGGTACGAGACGAAGCGCTGAGCGCGATTCCTTCACGAGGAGCTTGTCTGAGGGAGCGGCAGCATGCCCCGGAGCAAGGTCGAGCTGTTCGCTGTGATGAGGTGTGACTCGCCATTCCTCCCCCTCACCCGATAGATGCCGAGACCAGCCGAGACGGCGGCGGGGTCCAGGGATCAGCGGCAAGATGTTTTCGGCTCCGGGAGTCCTCGCGCGAGTGGAACGGTCCGCCGGACGGGGTGAGTAGTGGCCGAAAAGATCTTGTTGCCCCTGGACGCCGACGGTGGGTGCATGACCTGCGCCATTCGTGAGCGACGCTGCTTTACGACCAGGGCGTGCCGCTCGAACGGATTCAGGACGTGCTCGGGCACAGCTCCCCCACCGTCACCAAGTCGATCTACGTGGAGGCGACGCGCCGGGTGCAGCAGGACGCGGTCGACCGGCTCGGCTTCCTCTTCGACGCGTAGGCGTAGGGGTCAGCCGTGGGGGTCAGAAAGATCAAAGGCCGGTCTCCCGTGATGGGAAACCGACCTTTGACCTGCTGTGCGCCCGAAGGGACTCGAACCCCTAACCTTCTGATCCGTAGTCAGATGCTCTATCCGTTGAGCTACGGGCGCTCGGTGCCTGGCCAGTCTACACACCCGGCTTCCGCGCGGAGACTCCGGGATTCGAACCCGGGAGGGGCTTTAAAACCCCAACCGCATTAGCAGTGCGGCGCCATAGACCAGACTAGGCGAAGTCTCCCTGGTGGCCCCTGCAGACCACCGCGCCCGAGGATACAGGTCCGCCCCCACCGGGGGCAAAGCGACTACCGCAGCGAGGTGTTTTCATCGTGTGCGCCGTCACATTCGCGACTACGCTCCATCGACATGCAGGAGCAGACGCCGAGCGATCCGCCCCGCCGCGAGCCCGCCGAGGGGGCCCGCCGGCGCTCTCCGAAGGCCACCTTCACCCCACCCCCGGTCCCACCGAAGGCGGCCGGGCCGGGCCAGGACGAGGGTACGGACGCCGCGCCGGGGAAGCGCCGCCCAGCGAAGGCCGCGCCCGCGGTCCTGTTCCGGCCACCCACTCCCGATCAGCCGCTGCCCCGCCAGCCACGGCCCGCCAGGAAGGCATCGGGTAGCGCCGGCACCCCGATCGAGCCCGGCGGGACCGACCCGGCCGACGTACCTGCCGGTCGAGAGGGAGCCGGTGCGAGCCCCAGCGGCGGCACGGCGGCCGACGGGGCAGGTGAGCAGGAGATCGCCCCGCAGGTGACCGCCGTCACACCAGCGGCGGACCGCGCCCGGAAGCGGAGCACCTCGACAGCCCGACAGGCACCCCCGGGGCGACAGACGACTGTTGCCCCGGTCACCCCGGGCGCGGCCGAGCCGACCGGTCCGGTGAGTTCCGGCACGACGCCCCCAGTCTCGGCGGCAGAGCCCGACGACGCACAGCCGAAGACCCCTGCCTCACCGACGAGGCGGAAGACCCCGAGGAAGGCCACCCCTCGCAGGGAAACCACCTCCCGCACGGGCACACCGGGCGAGAGCTCGATGGCCGCGGAGAACGACAGCCAGACGACCGTCCCCGAACAGAGCCGCGCCGCCACGCGGCCCCGAAGCCGGACGACCACCTCGGGCGAGAGCCGCACCGCCGCGCCGAGAAAGACGGCCACGCCCAAGAAGGCGACCCCACCGAAGAAGGGGACACCGAAGAAGGCGACGCCCGGGCCAGCCCCGACGACGGTCGAGCAGATCAAAACCACGCCGGACGCCCCCACGCCGACCGCCGACACCGGCGACACCGCACCCGGACCGGGCAGGGCCCGGCCGGCACCTGACCTCGCGATCAGGACCGAGCAGCAGCCGGCGGCTCCGGTGCGTACCCGGGAACTGGACCTGGCGGAGATCCGGAGCCGGCTGCTGGAGCATCCCGGCTTCGCACCGGAACTGCTCGCCCTGGCCGCCGTGGCGGGGATCGGGCCGCGCGCCCACGACTGGGCGCAGCGGCTGCGGGCGACGTACCCGGACGCCGGGCCGGACGGGCTGGCCCGGCTGGCCAGCCGGCGGTTCGTGCGGGTGGCCGGGGCCGGTGGCGCGGCGGCGGCGGTGGCCGGGCTGTTCGCGCCGGTGGCAGAACTGGCGGCGGTGCTCTGGAGTCAGGCCGGCCTGGTGCTGCACGTGGCGGCGGCGTACGGCCGGGACCCGCTGGACGCGGAGCGGGCGGTGGAGCTGCTGGTGCTGACCCAGGTGCACCCCGACGCGGCGAGCGCGCGTACCGCGCTGGCGGCGGCGCGGGCGGCGGACGGGCCGGGGGACCGGCCGTGGCCGCGCGCGGCGGAGGCCGCCTGGCGGTTGGCGGCGCCGTTGGCCGTGCAGGCGGGCGGTTGGGCGGTGCTGCGGCTGGCGTCCCGGCTGCTGCCGGGGGCGGCGGTGCTCGCCGCCGCGGCGGGTGACGCGGCCGCCGCCGAGCGGCTGGCGGCGCGCGCGGTGGCCGCCTACCGGCCGGTCAGAGCCAGCTGAACCACTCCCTGGGCAGCGACGCGTAGCCGACGAAGGCGACCACGTCGAGCAGGGTGTGCGCCACGATCAGCGGCATCACCCGCCGGGTGCGCAGGTAGAAGAGACTGAACACGACGCCCATCACCGCGTTCCCGACGAACGCGCCGAAGCCCTGGTAGAGGTGGTAGGAGCCGCGCAGCAGCGCGCTCGCCCCGATGATCGCCGCGAATCGCCACTGAAGCTGGCGCAGCCGGGTGACCAGGTAGCCGACCACGATCACCTCCTCCAGCACGGCGTTCTGGACGGCGGCGAGGATCAGCACCGGCACCGCCCACCACAGGTCGGGCAGGCCGGCGGGGACCAGGGTGGCGTTGATCCCGAGCTGCGCGGCCGCCCAGAACAGCGCCAGGCCGGGCAGGCCGATCAGCGCCGCGAGGCCGGCACCCCGGGCCAGGTCGGACCCGGGCCGCGACAGGTCAACCCCGAGCGTCCGCGCCGGGTCGCCGGGGTCCCGCGCCAGCAGGTGTACGGCGAGCAGCACCGGCAGCAGCGCGAAGGCGATGCCGAGCAGTTGGTACGTCAGGTCCAGCCAGGGCCGGGGCGAGGCGGACCGGTTCAGGGCGGCGGTCTGTGCGGAGAGCGGCCCGGCGGCGCTCAGCGCGGCGGCGATCGACACCAGCGCGTAGACGGCCGACTTGCCGAGGGACAGGCCGAGGACCAGCACGGTCTCGGTGCCGAGGACCCGGCGCGACACCGGGCGGGTGAGCTCCTCAACGGTCACCGCACCACTGTGCCCGACGGCGGGGGCCGGCGGCACCGGCGTCCCGGCCGAGTCGGGCGATCGCACATTCTGTGCGACCGGTGCGCACACTGCGTGGACATTCTATGCGGGCCCGATCCGCCGTCAGGAGGAGGAGCGCGTCCCGTGGACAACTTCGCACGGCTACTGAAGGAGAGCTGGATCCTGGTCGAGGAGGACCGGGACCGGCTGATTGGTCACTTCTACGCCCGGCTGTTCCTCCTCGACCCGGACCTCCGCAAGCTCTTCCCGGTGCAGATGGCTGCCCAGCGTGACCGGCTGGTGGACGCCATCGTCACCGCGACCCAGGTGGTGGACGACCCGGAGAGCTTCGACGAGTACCTGCGCTCACTCGGCCGCGACCATCGCAAGTACCACGCGACCGCCGCGCACTACGAGACGATGGGCGTCGCGCTGCTGGACGCGCTGCGCAGCACCGCCGGCGACGGCTGGAACCTGGAGTACGACCAGGCCTGGCGGGACGCGTACGCGGCGATCAGCGAGAAGATGCAGGCCGGCGCGGCGGCGGACGACGATCCGCCGTTCTGGCACGGCGAGGTGCTGACCCACGAGCGGCACGGGCCGGACACGGCGGTGCTGACCGTCCGCGCCCTCCAGCATCCGCTGCGCTGGAAGGCCGGGCAGTACGTCAGCATCGAGGCGCCCCGGCACCTCCCGCGGGTGTGGCGGACGTACTCGGTGGCGAACGCCCCGAACGTCGACAACCTGCTGGAGTTCCACATCCGTACGCCGGCCGGGGCGGGCTGGCTCTCCGGCGCGCTGGTCCGGCGGACCAGACCGGGCGAGCTGCTCCGGCTGGCCGCGCCCATGGGCTCGATGACGCTGGACCGCGAGTCGACCCGGGACATCCTCTGCGTGGCCGGCGGGGTCGGCCTGGCCCCGGTGAAGGCGCTGGTGGAGGAGCTGACCAATTGGAACCGGACCCGCTGGGTGCACGTGTTCTACGGCGCCCGGCACGCCGACGACCTGTACGGCCTGGCGGGCCTGGAGGAGCTGGTGGCCGCGCACCCGTGGCTGTCGGTGACGCCGGCGTGCAGTGACGACCCGGACTTCGACGGCGAGCACGGGGAGATCTCCGACGTGGTCACCCGGTACGGCCCGTGGACGACGCACGACTGCTACGTCTCCGGCTCGGCCCCGATGGTCCGGGCCACCCTGCGGGCGCTCGCCGAGGACGAGGTGCCGCCGCCGAACATCCGGTACGACACCTTCGGCAACCTGTAACGACTTTCCTCCCCCGAAAAACCGGGTCGCGTGCCCCCGCCCCCTGGGGCACGCGGCTCGGTCCCCGCCCGGCCCCTGACGGCGTCCCGCACGTGCCCCCGGACGCTGTCAGGGGCCGGTCTCCCGATATTCCTCGACCGGCACCAGCGGCACGCCCGGCGCCATCCGGTCGGTGTAGAGCCGCCCCTGGAGGTGGTCGACCTCGTGCGCCACCAGCCGGGCCATCCCGTACGCGAACGAGGTGATGATCCGGCTGCCGTCCCAGCGGGCGTGCTCCACGTCGATGCGCAGCGGCCGGGGCACCAGACCGCGGTGGTCGGCGAAGGAGAGGCAGCCCTCGTACTGCTCGTCGGTGTCGGGGCTGGCGTCTACCACTCGGGGGTTGAGCAGCACCACCGGCGCGGCGGACCGGTCGGCGGGGCGGACCACGGCCGCCGCCGCGTCCACCCCGACCTGCGGGGCGGCCAGCCCCATGCCGGCGCTGAACGGGTGCAGCTCGTCGACCCGGGTCAGCAGCGCGGTGAGCCGGTCGACCACCTCCCGGGCGGCGGTCTCGTCGCCGGGCAGGTCGAACGGTCGGGCGGGCCGGCGCAGCAGGTCGGCGTCGTGGGGCAGCACGCCGAGGGCGCGCAGCCGGTCGCCGGCCCGACCGGGCGCCGTGGCCCGTTCCGCGTCGGCCGGTTCGCCCCGGAACCGCCACTGGAGGCGGTAGCGGGAGTTGAGCGGCGGGTCGTCGGTCGCCCAGTCGAAGATCGCGCGGTCACCGCGGTCGTGCCGGCGGATCGGGGTACGCAGCGGGCCCTCGTCGGCGGAGAGGGAGGTCTCCACCCCCCAGACGCGGGGGTCGGGCGCCACCGGCAGGTCCAGCCGGACGGCCAGGTGCCGGGTGGGCAGGCGGACGGCGCGCTGGAACCAGGGGCCCCACTTCTCCCGGCCGACGTGGTACGCGTACTCGACCTCGACCCGTTCACCCGGGTGCAGCGGGAACGGCCCGTCACCGTTCTCGAAGAGCAGCCAGATCTCCTTGTACGCGTCCCGGTCGTGCTTGGCCCGCCAGTGCATCGGCTCGCGGCTGCCACCGTCCTCCCGGTGCGCCCGCAGCCGCAGCTCGGCGAAGGTGAGCGGGTGCTCCCGGTGGTGCCGGTTGGAGCGGCCCGGGTCGTCGGGGTAGCGGTCGACGGCGACCCGGACGAGGTGGCGGGTCACCGGTTCGGTGCCGACGTTGTGCAGCTGGCGGCGCACCACGCAGTGGTAGCCCTCGTCGGTGTGGGTGAGGGTGGCGGTCTCCCGCTCGACGACCAGGCCGCTGCCCGGGGGCAGCCACTGCCCGGGCGGTGGCAGCTCGCGGTGCGCCGGGACGGGACGGGCCTGGCGGAGCTGGTCGTACTCCCGGAAGCGTTGCCAGATCGCGCCGCTGGCGTCGAGGACGGCCTCGGCGCGGCGGGCGAAGTCCTCGGTGGGCCGGTGCCGGCGTCCCTCGACGTGGCTGACGTAGGACGGGTCGAAGCCCATGAGCGTGGCGAGTTGCTTCTTGGAGAGTCCTCGCCCCGTCCGGTGCCGGGCGAGCTCCGCGGCGAAGGACTCGGCGGCCCGCTCCAGGGGGGAGGTCGTCATCAGCTTCCTCACGGCCGGGACGACAAGTCTTCACGTTCGACCACCCCGGCCGCACCTGAACTGGCGCTTTGTCGACATTTGGCTTGACACCACGCGCGTTTCCACCTTCACGCACCGGGTAGTACGCGGAGCCCGGGCCGGTCCGTCGCCAGCGCCGTCGATGGAGTGACCCGGGCCTCTCGGTCCGCCTTTGGTGAGGCTTCCCTTATACGGAAGGCTGTGGTTAGGCTAGCCTTAGCTGGACGGACAGCACTTCGGACAAGGGGACGGACCAGGTGACAGCGGTGATGCCAGGGTGCGAGCTCGCCCCGCCGCTCGCCCCGGTGACCGCCACCCTCCGAGCCATGTTCGGCACCGACGACCTGCCCGGGCTCGCACCGGGCCTGCTGGTCGTCGACGAGGCCGGCTGGAGCCCGGCGACCGGCCTGATCGACGGCACCCGCCTCCCCGAGTTCCTCGCCGCCGCGTCCCGCCGCTGGGGTGGCACCCCGCACGCCTGCGCCGCGCTGGCCTGGAAGTCCTACAGCTACTGGTCGGCCCTGCCGGTGGTGCTCGGCTGGGCCTCGGCCCGTCGGGTGCCGCTGCTCGACCCGGCCGACGTGCTGATCCACTTCGAGGACCACCACCAGCTGCTCACCATGGGCCTGCGCGGCTCGACCGCGGTCGCCGTGCTGCCGCACGACCCGCTGGCGCTCGCCGGCCACCCCGAGGTGCGGGTGGTCGCCGACGAGGCCGAACTGCTCCGCGTGCTCCGCGCCTCGCTGCTCGACGCCCACCTCGCCCCGATGATCGCCGCGATCCAGACGGAGGTCCGGGTCGGCGCCCGTACGCTGCTCGGCTCGGTCGCCTCCGGCATCGCCCACGGGATCCTGCGCGCGGCGGACACCCTTCCCGGCTCCTCGGTCCGCAGCATCGCCACCCTGCTCGACGCGCTCGACCTGGCCGACCTGGTGGAACTGGTGCCCGGTCCGACCGGCGAGCCGACGGTGCAGCGCCGGACCTGCTGCCTGGCCTTCACCCTGCCGAAGCCCAAGATCTGCCAGGGCTGCTGCGTCCGCCCGTCCTGACCACGCCTACCCGGTCAGCGGCCGGACGTCCCAGAGCCACACCCCGCCGGTGAAGCTGGGGGTGATCCCGGTCAGCTCGGTCATCGCCCAGCGCAGCGCGTCGGCGTTGCGGTGCGGGCCGAGGACCACCGCCCCGGCCCGCCAGTAGCGCAGGTCGTCCACCGCCGCGGCCCGGTCCTGCCGGGTGATCGGCGGAATCACCCCGGTCCGGGCGACGTGACCGAAGTAGTTGCTGGTCCGGCGGAACGGCGCGGTGAAGAGGGCGACGTCCGGCTCGGGCGCCGACGGCCGGGTGTCGGGCGCGAGGAAGTAGCCGCGGGCGATCGGCATCTCCAGCCGGGTCCGGGACGACCAGCGCAGCGGGTCCGCGTAGGTGTTGTCGGGCAGCGGCAGGGTGACGATGCTGCGTCCGCCGGCGACGTACGGGCGCCACTGGCCGGACGTGACGAACGCCGGGGTCGGGTCGAGCCGGGTGACGGGCAGCGGGGTGGGCACGTTCGGCAGCAGGGCCATGACCAGGACGGTGACGGTGGCGAACCGGATCTGCGTCCGCGTGCCCGGATACCGGCGGGCCAGTTGGCGGGCGTGTTCGGCGCCGAGCGCGAGCAGCACCCCGACGACCGGCGTGACCGCCAGCGACCAGCGGGTGGGCACCACGGAGTGCAGCAGCGGCAGGTCCTCCAGCAGCGCCCACGGGGCGGGCACGCCGGTGTCCCGGCCGTTGAGCTGGATCTCCCGGCCGAGCGAGAGCACCGCGAAGAGCACGGCGAGCACCGCCAGGCCGAGCACCAGTGCGCTGCGCCGCAACCACCAGACCAGGGCGACGGTGAGGACCACCAGCGGCCAGCCGAAGAAGGCGTTCTCCTCGGTCGCGTTCTTGGCCAGCGGCCTGGCGGAGCGGGCGTCACCGGCCAGCGACTCGCGCGAGTACGCCACGAAGGCGGCCAGGTCGGTGCGGTAGCCCCGGATCAGCCGGGACAGCCCGTGGTACGAGCCGGGGCCGAAGAGCTGCACGTAGAGCGGGTACGCCAGCAGCACGGCGGACAGGACGGCGGCGACCCCGAGCCCGGCCAGGAAGGTCCGCGTGCCGCGGCGCAGCTCGGGCCGGCCGATGGCGAGCGCGGCCACCACCACGCCCAGCGCGATCGCGGTCATCAGCAGGATCTCGAGGTTGAGGAAGGCCTGCCAGACGATCAGCAGGCCGAGCAGGAGGCCGTTGCGCAGCCACCGGCCGGCCTCGGCGAGCCGCAGGGTCCGCCAGGCGATCAGCGGGACGACGAACTGCGACACGATGTTCGGGTGGGCGTTGGCGTGCGACACCATCGCCGGGGCGAACGCGCAGAACGCGGCGCCCAGCCACGCCGGGCCCCGGGACCGGGTCACCACCCGGGAGAGGAAGAAGTACCAGGCGGTCCCGGTGGCGGCCATTCCCAGGGTGAGAAAGAGCAGAAAGGACCACTGCGGCCCGAAGAGAACCGTGACCGGCGTCATTGGTATTGAAATGGACAATACGGAGGTATTGGCCATAAGGTTCACACCGTCGGGCACGTTCATCCGGTCCGAGGCGAACGGGTAGGCGAATTCGGTCACGACCCGGGCGCCGTGGGCCATCATCCACTCGAACTGCGACTGGTCGGACCGGTTGTCCCGCAGCCCACCGCCGGGGCCCGTCCAGAGTCGCAGGGTCACCCAGAGTGCCAGCAGCACGAAGCTGAGCATCGCGGCTACGTCCCGCCGCCAGCCCTCCCGCCAACGTACGCCGTGGTCGTCGCCGCCCTCGGCGCCCCCGACGCCGGGTCGCTCGACCCCGGGGTCCGAATCGGGAGTAGTCATGACAATTCGGAGCGTAGTTGGCTTATGGCGGTGACGTGACATGTTTCGGAGGACTGCGTACTATGTGCCGGGTTCGCCGACCCCCGATCACGTGCCCAAACCCGACCGCATTTCGGCCACCACGGTGCCCCGTTTCCTCCGCGGCTGACGCGGATGATTCACTCTGTCGGTCCAGGCGCGGGTCGAGTCATATCGTGAGGAATCGACGCATGGCAGAAATCACTGGGGATCAGCGCGTCCAGTCCGAGGTCCTGGAGGGCCTCGCGACGGCGGTCAACCACCGGAGCTGGTTCGTCGAGCTGGCCGTGCCCCACCTCGGCGACAACCCCATCGAGATCGGCAGCGGCCTCGGCGACTACGCGCTCGAGTGGTCGCAGCACGTCCCCCGCTTCACCGCCACCGAGGCCGACCCGGACCGACTGGTCCAGCTCAAGGAGCGGCTGGCCGACGAGCCCACCATCGAGGTACGGCAGATGCTGCTGCCGCACCCCGAGCGCGGCGACTACAGCGCGGCCGTCTCGTACAACGTGCTGGAGCACATCGAGGACCACGTCGGCGCGCTGCGCAGCATGCGCGACCTGGTCCGGCCCGGCGGTGCGGTGATCATCATCGTGCCGGCCTTCCAGTTCGCGATGAGCCCGGCCGACATCGCCACCGGGCACGTGCGCCGCTACACGAAGAAGACCCTGGCGGCGGCCATGACCGAGGCGGGGCTGACGGTCGAGACCATGCACTACGCCAACGCGCTCGGCCTGATCGGGTACTTCATGGCCACCAAGGTCTTCCGGCTGATGCCGAAGGAGGGCCCGATGGTCAAGGTCTACGACACCCTGGTGCTGCCGGCGACCAAGGCCGCCGAGCAGCGGATCCGCCCCCCGTTCGGCCAGTCCGTCTTCGCCGTCGCCCGCGTCCCGGCCTGACCCCGGCCGCCGGCCCGACCTGGTCGGGGGCCGGCAATCCGGCAATCCGTGGGTGGCCTCCCGCCGATATCGGGGGAGGCCACCCACGGCATCGGAAGGCCCCGGGTCACTCCTTGATCTGGTACGTCGGGCGGATGACCGCCCGGGCCAGGGTGTGGAAGGCCAGGTTGAAGCCGACGTAGGCGGGGCTGGCGGTGGGACCGACGTCGAGGCGCTCGACGTCCAGCGCGTGCACCGCGAAGACGTACCGGTGCGGGCGGTCCCCGGGCGGCGGGGCGGCGCCGCCGTAGCCGGTGTCGCCGTAGTCGTTGCGGACGCTGAACGCGCCGCCGAGGTCAGCCTCCTTCGCCCCGGTGGGCAGCTCGGTCACCGACGCCGGCAGGTTCACCAGCACCCAGTGCCAGAAGCCGCTGCCGGTCGGGGCGTCCGGGTCGAAGCAGGTGACCACGAAGCTCTTCGTCTCGGCCGGGAAGTCCGACCAGGCCAGGTGCGGGGAGACGTTCTCGCCGCCGGCGCTGCCGTGCGCGTACCGCGCGTCCATCGGCTCGCCGTTGTGCACGTCGTCACTGGTCAGGTTGAACGACGAGACGGTCGGCAGCAGCTCGTACGGGTCCGGGGCGATCGGTCGTTCCAGGGTCATCGGGGGTCCTTCCGGTGCGCGTGATGTCCTCCGCCCTTCTTACCCCGCCGCCGCGCCCGAACGAACCGAAAGCCACGCCGTGTCCAGATCGCACCCACCCTGCGACACGAAATGCGGCACACGGAGTTACGGCCCGACAACCACATTCGCGAGCGGCTCGCCCGCCGCGTACCGCCGGACCTGGTCGACCAGCAGCCGGCGGGCCCGGGGCGCCAACGCGGCGGTCAGGCCGCCGACGTGCGGGCTGATCAGGACGTTCGGTGCGGACCACAGCGGGTGGTCGGCGGGCAGCGGCTCGGGTTCGGTGACGTCCAGGGCAGCGTGCAGCCGGCCCGCGCCGAGCTCGGCGAGCAGCGCCTCGGTGTCCACCACCCGCCCCCGTGACACGTTCACCAGCAGGGCGCCGTCGGCCATCCTGGCGAGGAAATCCTTGTTAACCAGGCCCTCGGTCTCCGGGGTCAGCGGCGTGGCCAGGATGACGACATCCGCTCGTGGCAACAGCTCCGGAAGTTCGGAAACCGGCCGTACGCCGGGGCGGGCGTTCCGTGCCACCCGGCTGATGTCCACCTCGAACCCGGCGAGCCGGCGCTCGATGGCGGCGCCGATCGAGCCGTACCCGACGATCAGCACCCGGGCGTCAGCCAGCCCGGTCGACCAACCCGAGGCCCAGCGACCCTCGCCTCCCGCCCGGACGAAGTCCGGCAGCCGGCGCCGGGCGGCAAGCGTGAGCGCCACGGCCAGCTCGGCGGTGGCCGCGTCGTGCACGCCCCGGCCGTTGGCCAGCGTCAGGCCGGGCCGCAGGTACGGCAGGACATGGTCGTAACCGGCGGTCACCGTCTGCACCACCTTGAGCCGGGGCATCCGGGCGATCGGCTCGCAGAAGCGCGGATCAATGACCCCGTACGGGACCGCGTAGAACTCGACGTCGTCCAGCTTCGCGGGCACGGGTCGAGTGCCGTCGTAGAGCGCGACGTCCAGGTCGCCAAGCTCGGCCAATGCGTCGGGGTGAGAGATCAAGTAGCGCACGGCGACAATCATGCTGGATCGGACCGAGCGGCCATGCCCGCAGCCCCCTGACCGGCGTTTGCGCTGGTCAGGGGGAGTTTCTGTCGTTCCGAGGGGCGGAGGGTGTGGGATTCGAACCCACGAGGACGTTGCCGCCCTACCGGTTTTCAAGACCAGCGCCATCGGCCACTAGGCGAACCCTCCCGGACCGTCACCCTCGGGTGTACGGCCGGTGCCTAGTCTGCCACGGACGCCGCAAGCGGGAACGGGCCTCCCACCCCTATTGCGAGAATGCCCCGATGTGAGAGACACCGACGATCGTCCTGTTCAGCGCGATCGCGGCGGCCGGCGGCGTCCACAGTGGCTGGAGCTGGCCCGACAACCGTCCCGCTCGGCGCGGACGGTGGACGAGATCCGGGCCCGGGCGTCCGGCGAGGGGCGGATCGGGTAAGACTGGGCCATGCACGCGATCACGATCCCGGAACCCGGCGGACCCGAGGCACTCGTCTGGGCGGAGGTGCCCGACCCGGAGCCCGGCCCGGGTGAGGTGGTCGTCGACGTGCGGGCCAGCGCGGTCAACCGGGCCGACCTGCTGCAACGGCAGGGGCACTACCCGCCGCCGCCGGGCGCGCCCGCGTACCCCGGTTTGGAGTGCTCGGGGGTGGTCGGCGCGGTCGGCCCGGGCGTGACCGGGTGGGAGGTCGGCCAGGAGGTCTGCGCGCTGCTGGCCGGCGGCGGGTATGCGGAGCGGGTGGCCGTGCCGGCCGGGCAGCTGCTGCCGGTGCCGGCCGGGGTGGACCTGGTCGACGCGGCGGCGCTGCCGGAGGTGGCCTGCACGGTCTGGTCGAACGTGGTGCGGCTGGCCCGGCTCGGCAGGGGCGAGACGCTGCTGGTGCACGGCGGTGGCAGCGGGATCGGCACCTTCGCCGTCCAGCTCGGGGTGGCGCTCGGCGCGACCGTGGCGGTGACCGCCCGTGCGGCCAAGCACGACCGGCTGCGGGAGCTGGGCGCCGCGCACACGATCGACTACCGGGAGCAGGACTTCGTGGCGGAGGCCCGCCGGGCCACCGACGGTCGCGGCGCGGACGTCATCCTCGACATCATGGGCGCCTCCTACCTGGGCCGGAACGTGGCGGCGCTGGCCGACGGCGGTCGGCTGGTGGTGATCGGCATGCAGGGCGGCCGCAAGGCCGAGCTGGACCTGGGTGCGCTGCTGGCCAAGCGGGCCTCGGTGGCCGCGACCGCGCTGCGCTCCCGCCCGCTGGACGACAAGGCGGAGATCGTGCGGGGCGTCCGGGAGCAGGTCTGGCCGCTGGTGGAGGCCGGCAGGATCCGGCCGATCGTGGACCGGCGGCTGCCGATGACCGAGGCGGCGCAGGCGCACCGGCTGGTCGAGTCGAACGACCACGTGGGCAAGGTGCTGCTCACGGCGCCGTGACGGCACCCTTTCCCGGTCGCGGCAGCACCAGCCGGGCGCCGGGCCCCTCACCGGCGAGCGAGTCGCCCGGGTTGTAGAGGCTGCAGCGCTGCAACGACAGGCAGCCGCAGCCGATGCAGCCGTCCAGCTCGTCGCGGAGCTTGCCGAGCAGCCGGATCTTCTCGTCCAGCCGCTCCCGCCAGACCCGGGACAGGGCGGCCCAGTCGTCGGGGGTGGGGTTACGGGAGGCGGGCAGCGAGTCGAGCGCCTCGCGGATCTCCTCCAGCGAGATGCCGACCTGCTGGGCGATCCGGACGAACGCCACCCGGCGCAGCTCGGTGCGCGGGTACCGGCGCTGGTTGCCGCCGGTGCGTTCGGCGCGGATCAGGCCGAGCCGTTCGTAGTAGCGCAGCGCGGACGGGGCCACGCCGCTGCGGGTGGAGAGCTGCCCGATGGTGAGTGATTCGTGCATCAGTCGCCTTGAGTTGAAGTTGACTTCAACTTGCAGGCTAGCCGCATGACCACCACGACCGCCACCGCCCCACCCGTACCGGGTCCGGTCGCCGCACCGCTGGAGCGGCTGCGCGCCGGCCGCGAGTTCGGACCCAACGTGTACTCGACCGTCGACGTGCTCTGGGTGCTGTACGACCGGATCCTGCGGATCACCCCGCAGACCCTGGACGACCCGGAACGGGACCGCTTCCTGCTCTCCAAGGGCCACGCCGTCGCCGGCTACTACGCGGTGCTCGCCGCGAAGGGCTTCGTCCCGGCCGACTGGCTCGACGACCAGGGCGGCCCGGACAGCCGCCTCGGCGACCACCCGGACCGGCTGCTGGTGCCCGGCGTGGAGATCGGCTCCGGCTCGCTCGGCCACGGCCTCGGGCTCGGCGTGGGCACCGCGCTGGGGCTGCGCGCCCAGGGTCGCACCGATCCCCGGGTGTACGTCCTGCTCGGCGACGCCGAACTGGATGAAGGCTCCAACCACGAGGCGATCGCGTACGCCGGCGCGACCGGGCTGGCCAACCTGACCGCGATCGTGCTGGACAACCGCTCCGCCAGCCACGGCTGGCCGGGCGGGGTGGCCAGCCGGTTCACCGTCAACGGCTGGACCGCCGCCACCGTCGACGGACGCGACCACGACGCCCTGCACGCCGCCCTCACCGGGCACCAGAAGCACCAGCCGCACGTCGTCGTCGCGGTCGTCGAGAACGGGGAGTGAGAGCATGCGGGAAACCTTCGTCGCCAGCGCGACCGAACTGCTGGCGGATCCGCGTACCACCATCGTGCTGGCGGACATCTCGGCCGCCGCGTTCGCCCCGGCCGCCCGCCGGTACCCGGACCGGGTCCTCAACGTCGGCATCCGGGAGCAGTTGATGGTGGGGGTGGCCGGCGGACTGGCGCTGACCGGGCAACGCCCGATCGTGCACAGCTACGCCCCGTTCCTCGTCGAGCGGGCCTACGAGCAGATCAAACTGGACCTCGACCACCAGGGGGTGGGCGCGGTGCTGGTCAGCGTCGGGGCGTCGTACGACCGGGCGGCGGCGGGCCGGACGCACCTCAGCCCGGCGGACGTCAGCCTGCTCGACACGTTGCACGGCTGGACCGTGCACGTGCCCGGCCACCCGGACGAGGTGCCGGGGCTGCTGCGCGACGTGGTGTGCGGGCAGGACTCGGCGTACCTGCGGCTGTCGACGCAGCGCAACAGCCGCCCGTACGGCGGGGACGGCGCGCTGCGGGTGGTGCGCGACGCCGGACCCGACGGGGCGCTGCTGGTGGCCGTCGGGCCGGTGCTGGACGCGGCGCTCGCGGCGGTGGCCGACCTGCCGGTGACGGTGGCCTACACCCACCGGCCGCGGCCGTTCGACACCGCCGGCCTGCGGGAACTGGCCGGCACGGAGGTGATCCTGGTCGAGCCCTACCTGGCCGGCACCTCGGCCCGGGTGGTGTCGGAGGCCCTGGCCGACCGCCCGCACCGGCTGCTCAGCCTCGGCGTGGCCCGGTCGGACCTGCGGCGCTACGGCACGGCGGAGGACCACACCCGCTGGCACGGGCTGGACGCCGACGGCCTGCGCCGGTCGGTCGACGGTTTCCTGCGGACGGCGTCAGCGCGGGGCTGAGCCGGCGCGACGGCGGCGGGTGCGCTCCCGGCCGAGGATCCAGAGCGCCTCGACGCCGTCCTTCCAGGTGATCTTCTTGCCCTCCTCGCGACCGCGCGCCCGGTAGCTGATCGGCACCTCGTACGGGCGGATGCGGCGGCGCAGCAGCTTGCCGGTCACCTCCGCCTCCATGCCGAAGCCGCGGGACCGGACGTCGAGGGAGCGGTAGAGCTCGACCGGCATCAGCTTGAAGCAGGTCTCCAGGTCGCCGATGTAGGAGTTGAACAGCACGTTGGCGGCCATCGTGACGCCCTTGTTGCCCATCACGTACCAGAAGCTGTAGGCACTGTGGCTGCCGAAGGTGCGATTGCCGTAGACCACCGTGGCACGGCCGTCGAGCACCGGGTCGAGCAGGCGCGGGATGTCCTGCGGGTCGTACTCCAGGTCGGCGTCGAGGATGACCATGTACTCACCCTCGGCGCTGTCCACGGCCGTCTTGATGGCCGCGCCCTTGCCCGCGTTGCGCTGGTGGGTGATGACCCGCAGCCGGGCGTCGTCGGCCCGGCCGAGGATCTCACCGGTGCCGTCCCGGCTGCCGTCGTCGACCACGACCAGCTCGATCTCGCACGGGTAATCGACCGCCAATGCCTGCTTGAGGGCATCCGCGATGCGTTCTTCCTCGTTGTAGACCGGCATGAGGATCGAGAGCTTCACGGGGATCTCCACGGTGGCGACAGTAAGTCGGCCCTAGCCTAGCCTGGCTGCTCAGCGCCAGGGAGGCCGCCACCACGGCCAGGGGGCACCCACCCTTCAGGAACATGGTGTTAACTTCCGCCCATGTCGGCAGCCGGCTGGATGGTCGTAGTGGCGCCCGTCGCCACGTTCGTGGTGCTCACCTGGGTGTTGCGGAGCCGCCGCCCGGACGCGGTCGCCCCGCTGCGCCTGGCCGTGGTCCGCGCCGCGCTGCTGACCGGCGTCTTCGCCGTCCTCACCGTGGAACTGCTGGGCGCGCTGCGCGCGCTGACCCTGCCGGCCGTCGCCGTGGCCTGGCTGCTGTTCCTCGCCGCCACCGTGGCGGCGGCCCGCCCGTGGCAGCGCCGCGCGGCCGTGGCGTCCGCCGCGGTGGCGCCCGCCGCCCGGGCCGGGACGCTCGTCGGGGCGGCGACCGGCGCCCCGGCGTCCGGCGCCGGCCCGGCCGCCACGCCGGTCTCCCCCGCCGGCCCGCCCGGCGCTGTCCCGCCCGCGGCGTCCGTGCCGGGCGGCCTCGCGTCGGCCCTGGCCGGCGTCCGGGCCCGGCTGGCCCACTTCCGGGGTACGGCGAGCCGGGGCGAGCGGCTGCTGGCCGGCACGGTCGCCGGGCTGGTGCTGGTGGAGCTGCTCGTCGCGCTGCTCGCCGAGCCCAACAACTTCGACTCGCAGACCTACCACCTGCCCAAGGTGGAGCACTGGGTCGCCCAGGGCAGCCTGGACTTCTGGCCCACCGCGATCCACCGGCAGGTGACCATTCCGCCGGGTGCGGAGTATCTGCTGCTGCACCTGCGCCTGCTGACCGGTGGTGACGCGCTGCACAACCTGGTGCAGTGGGCCGCCGCGCTGGGCTGCCTGGTGGTGGCGACCCGGGTCGTCGCGCAGCTCGGCGGCGGGCGGCGGGCCCAGCTGCTCACCGCGTTCCTGCTGGCCACCACGCCGATGGTGGCGCTCCAGGCGACCAGCACCCAGACCGACCTGGTGGCCGCCGCCTGGGCCGGCTGCGCCGGAACGCTGGCGCTCGACGGGCTGCGTCGCCGCGCGGACGTCGCGAGCCTGCTGGCGCTCGGCGCGGCCACCGGCCTGACCGCGCTGACCAAGACCAGCGGCCTGCTCGCGGTCGGCCCGCTGCTGGTGCTCTGGGGGGTCGCCCAGCTCCGGTTGGCGTTCCGCCCGGCGTCGGCGGACGTGGTTCCAGTCTCGGAGACGGGCGGCGCGGGCTCGGCGTCGACCAGCCCGGTGCCGGCGGGCTTGGCGGGCTCGGAGTTGGCGGGCTCCGGGTTGGCCAGCTCGGTGCCGGCGGGATCGGGCTTGGCGGGCTCGACGCCGACGGGCTCGGCGTCGGGCGGTGCGGGGTCTGCCGGGCAGGGTCGTGGCGCCGCCGGGGTGGTGCGGACGGTCGCCGGATCGCTGCTGGTGCTGCTGGTGGCCGCGGCGGTGGTGGGCCCGTTCCTGGCCCGGGTGACCGTCGAGTTCGGTCACCCGCTCGGCCCGCCCCGGCTCCGCGAGTCCATCCCGATGGAACGGCACGACCCGGCGTCGATCCTGGTCAACGCGCTGCGGATCGGTCACACCGCGTTCGACACCCCGCTCGCGCCGCTGCGCGCCGGCACGGCCGGGGCGATCGCGGACGGCTCGCGGGCGATCGGCGTCGATCCGCAGGACCGCGCGATCACCTTCGGCCGGGAGGTGTTCCCGGTGCCGGCCTGGTACCCGGACGAGGACCGGGTGGCGTTCCCGCTGGCCGGCACGCTGGCGCTGCTGGGAGCGGTGTTCGCGCTGGCCCGGCCGGCCCGGATCAGCCCGACCGGGCCGGCGGCCCTGCGGGCGTACGCGGTCGCGGTGGTGGTGGCCGTCGGGCTGCACACCGCGACGATCAAGTGGCAGCCCTGGGGGAACCGGCTGCTGCTCTACGCGCTGGTGGCCGCCGTGCCGCTGGCCGGGCTCTGGCTGGACGCGCTGCTGCGGCGCCGGCTCGGCCCCGGGCGGCGGTCGGTGGCGGCCGGGCTGGTGGTGAGCATGCTGGCCGCCTCCGCGCTGGCCGGCGTGCTGGCCCTGTCGTACGGCTTCCCGCGCCGGCTGGTCGGTGCCGGCTCGGTCTTCACCACCTCCGAGTGGGACACCCGCTTCCTGCGCCGGCCGCAGTGGGCCGAGGAGTTCCGCTGGGCCGCGGCGGCGGTACGGGCGAGCGACGCCCGCCGGGTCGGCCTGGTGCAGCAGAACGACAACTGGGAGTACCCCTGGTGGCTGCTGCTGCGCGACGGGGAGGGCCGCTCGCCGGAGCTGGTGGCGTTGCAGTCGGTGCTGCCCGAGCGGCCGCCGGCCGACCCGGCCTCGGTGGACGCGATCGTCTGCACCGGCAGTCGTACGGCGTGCGCCAAGCTGGTGCCGGCGGGCTGGACGCTGGAGTTCCGCGGCTACGTCGGCTACGCCCTGCCGCCCGGCCGCTGACCGCCCCACCACCGCGCCCGCCCAGCCGCGCAGATGGCGGAAACCTTTCCGAGACATATTCACATCCGTGCATCGCCTGCGTTACCGTCCGGTAACTCGATCGACACCCCGCGATCGAGCCGAAAGGAGTGCGTCGATGCTTGGCACCCCCACCAGGCGCGCACCGGGGATCCGACGGGCACTGACCGTCGTCTCCGCCGCCGCGCTCGTCCTGCCCCTGCTCCTCGGGCCGGCCTCCCCCGCAGCCGCCGCCGACCGTCCGACAACTCAGCCACTCCCGACGAACCTCGAAGCGATCCGCGCCGCCGAGGCCACCGCGCTCTACGGCGCACCAGCGATCCGCCCGCTCGAGCAGCGCCGCACCGCCCTGGTAACCATGGGCGACAGCGAGATCTCCGGCGAGGGTGTCGGCAACTACGTGCCCGGCACCCACCAGAACGGCAACTGGTGCGACCGCTCGTACGACCAGGCGGTGTTCCGCACCGGCATAGCCGCCGACGAGAAGTACAACATCGCCTGCTCCGGCGCCACGCCGTGGAACCTGATCCGGGGCGGGCCCACCCAGCACAACGAGCTCAACCAGGGTGACTACCTGGCCATCAAGGCGCGCAACACGCACGTCAGGTTGATCTGGGTGGTGGTCGGCGCGAACGGCGACGGCACCATCCAGTTCGGTCCGGTGGCCACCGACTGCACCATCCGCCGGGTCTTCTTCCAGGGCCCCTGCTACCCGACCTACACCGACCAGTGGACCATCCGCACCGACGGCAGCCGTCGGGCCGTCGAGGACGCGCTCACCGACATCCGGCGGACCATGACCGACGCCGGCTACCTGGGGTCGGACTACGAGCTGGTGCTGATGTCGTACCCGAGCCCGGGCAGCCCGGACGTGGAGGACAACCCGAACTTCCCCGGCTGGTACGCGGGCGGCTGCCTGCTCTACCTGGCCGACGCCGCGTTCGCGCGGAACAAGGCGGTACCGCTGTTCGAGTCGGCGCTGCGGGCGGCAGCCACCAACACCGGCACCCGCTACCTCGACGCCAGCCGGCTCTTCCACGGCCACGAGGTCTGCACCGACAACACCTCGGTCCGCGGCCTCTACATCGAGGTGGGGATCTGGGACGAGAACGCCGCCCGGCAGTCGTTCCACCCCAACATCCGCGGGCACGGCATGTTCGCCCAGTGCATCACCCAGTTCTGGAACGCAGGCCTCCAGCGGGCCACCTGCGTCGACCCGGCCAGCACCGGCACCAGCGTGCTCCAGCCCGGGCTGCTGGAGTTCAAGCAGCTGCGCAACGCCGCCACCGGCACCTGCGTGGACGGCAGGGGGTACGACTCGCGCAACGGCACCGTCCAGCAGTCGTACGGCTGCCACGGCGGCCGTAACCAGGGCTTCTGGTACGACCCGGCCCGCCGGTCGCTGCACTCGGAGCTGTCGCACGACCGCTGTCTGGACGTGGCGGGCGGCTCGCTGACCGCCGGCACCGCGGTCAACATCCATGACTGCCACGGCGGCGCCAACCAGAAGTTCGTCTTCGCCGGCAACCAGCTCACGCCGGCCGGCGCGACCAACCTCTGCGTGGCGTTCGACAACCCGTGGCTGGGCACCCCGCGGCTGCGGCTGGCCGGCTGCTCCACCAGCAGCCGGCAGCAGTGGTCCTTCGAGTCCCGGTCGTTCGCCAATCCCGTCGGGTACGGGCACGACGACTTCATCGGGTCCCGGGTCTACTGACCGCGCGGAGCCGGCGCGGTGGTCCGCGCCGGCTCCGTCCCGGGTCGCCCGAACTACTGCTGCTTGAACGGCACCACGATCAGGCGGGCGACGGTGGCGTCGCCGTCCTTGGCGCCGGCGACCCCGATCCTCGTGCCGACCTTGACGTCGCTCGACTGGATCGTCGTACGCCGCTCGATCACCCGGAGCTTGTCGCCGAACGTCCAGGTCAGGGTGAAGCCGTCGGTGGACTTGACGGTCACCGAGTCACCGTCGACCGCGGTGACCTCGCCGCGCTGCACCACGACGGTCTTGGTGCCACCGTCCTTGGTCTGCACGACGGCCTCACCGTGCAGGGTGTTCTTCCGCAGCAGCACCCGGGCCTGGCGGCGCTTGCGCCACTCCTCGGCCCGCTCACCGCGCTTGCCCTTCGGGCCGGCCTCCGCCTCGGCCGATCCGGAGGCCGACGGCGCGGGAGCGGCCACCAGCTCCAGCTCGGTCGGGTCGAAGCCCATGGCGGCGAGCGCCTGTCCCTCCACGCCCATCGCCGCGGCGACGTCGACCGCGGCCTGCTGCGCCGTACCGTCGGCGACCTGGGCCGGGCCGCAGCCGGTGAGGCCCAGCGCAACCGCCGCGAGCAGCGACGTGGTGGCGACGGCGAATCCCTGACGTGCCATGACACTCCCTCTCGTCCGTGGTGCTTCCAGCGTCGCGCGGCCCGATGGGCGCCGCGTCAGGCCGATGTTCGGGTCAGGTAAGGATGGGCGGGCAGCCGGACGGTGAACGCCGCCCCGCCCTCGGCGGCGTGCCCGGCGGCGATCTCGCCGCCCAGCCGGCGGACCAGGCCGGCGGCGAGCGCCAGCCCGAGTCCGCTGCCCACCTTGCGCACCCCCCGGTAGCGCTGGTGCAGCGCCCCGCGCTCGAAGGCCACCGCCAGGTCGTCGTCGGTGAAGCCGGGCCCGCCGTCGCGGACCTCCATCACCCCGCCGGCCGCCGGGTCCGCGCCCGCCGGCCGGACCGCGAGCACCACCGGCGCCCCCGGGGGTACGACCCGCAGCGCGTTCTCCAGCAGCCCGTCCACCACCTGCCGGATGCGTCCCGGATCGGTGTACGCGGGCACCGGCTTGTCCGGCGCCTCCAGGCGGAACGGCACGCCGACCGCCGCGCACCGGTCCGACCAGGTGCGTTCGGCGTCGGCGGCCAGCCGGGTGAGGTCGACCGGGACCGGTTCCAGCGGAAAGTCCGCCGCCTCCAGCCGGGCCAGCGCCAGCAGGTCGCTGACCAGCCGGTCCAGGTGCTCCGCCTCGGCCAGCATGGTCCGCCCGGTGCCCGGCGCCTCGTCCGCGCCGATCACCCCGTCGGCCAGCGCCTCGGCCCAGCCCCGGATCGCGGTCAACGGGGTGCGCAGCTCGTGCGAGACGGAGAGCAGGAACTCCCGTTGCCGTCCCTCGCTGGTGGCCAGCGCGGCGGCCAGCCCGTTCAGCGCGTACGCCAGGTCGGCGACCTCGTCCGGCGGCTCCACCGGTACGCGTACCGCCCGGTCGCCGGCGCGCAGCCGGGCGGCGGCGTCGGCGGCGTGCCGGATCGGCCGGGCCAGCCGGCGGGCGAGGAGCAGTCCGGCGGCGACCCCGGCGGCGAGCCCGGCGAGCAGCGGCAGCCAGAGACTGCGCAGCACTCCCCGCCAGGGGCCGCTGGTCGTGGCGCGGGTCAGCACCACGCCGTCCCCGTCGGGCAGGGCCCGCCCCTCCACCAGGGCGCGCCGGCCGTCGACCAGCCGGCGACCGGAGACGTCCTTGCCGGCGGAGATCCGGTTCACCACCTGCCTGGGCAGCCCGGGGCGGTCGACCGTGCCGGCGCGCACGACGTACACCTCGATCTCCTGCTGGCGGAGCTGGCGGATGAGCCGGTCGCCGGCGGCGTCCCGCTGCCGCACCGGGCGTACCCGCAGCACGTCGGCGGCGAGGCGGGCCTGCGCGGCGAGCGCCGCCTGGTCGCGGCGCTCCGCGCCGCGTACCGCGAGGGGGACCGCGACCAGGGCGGTGACCAGCACGGAGACCAGCGCCACCGCGCAGGTGACCAGGACCGCGCGGGCGGTGAGGGTGTCGGTGATCCGGCGACGCCGGGGTGTGGGTGCGGGCCGGGGCCCGAGCACCGGCAGCGCCACGGTGGGCTCGTGCGGCCGGTCGGGGCGCGGTCGGCCGGGGTCAGCCATCGGCCGCGTACCCGACGCCGCGGTGGGTGCGGATCACGCTGGCCGCGCCGAGCTTGGCCCGAACCTGCGCCACGTGCACGTCGACGGTGCGGGTGCCGGCGTGCGCCGCGTACCCCCAGACCCCGGCCAGCAGTTCCTCCCGGGTGAAGACCCGGCCCGGTCGGGCCATCAGGTGGGCGAGCAGGTCGAACTCGGTGGAGGTGAGCTGGACCGGGGCGCCGCCGGCGGTGACCGTGCGGCGGGCCGGGTCGAGGGTGACCGCACCGACCGTCCGGGCACGCTCCACCCCCTCGGGCGCGCCGGCCGTGCGGCGCAGCACCGCGCGGACCCGGGCGACGAGTTCGCGGGGACTGAACGGCTTGGTGACGTAGTCGTCCGCGCCGAGTTCCAGCCCCACGATCCGGTCGACCTCGTCGTCGCGGGCGGTGAGGAAGATGACCGGCGTCCAGTCGCCGGCCTCGCGCAGCCGGCGGCAGATCTCCGTGCCGGCCAGGCCGGGCAGCGTGATGTCGAGTACGCAGGCCACCGGGCGCAGCCGGCGGGCGGCGGCCAGGCCGGCCGTGCCGTCCCGTTCCAGGTGCACGCCGAAGCCGTCCCGGACCAGGTAGAGCCGGACCAGGTCGGCGATGGCCGGCTCGTCCTCCACCACGAGGACGAGTCCGCGCTGCGGGGCGTCGACGGTCACCGGCCCATGATGACCGACCGGCGGTCACCGGCGACGTACGGCTGTGTTCGGGTCAGGTAAGGATGCGGTCAGCGGGCCGGCACGGGCCGCAGCGCCGGGCCACCGGTGGTGGCGGGCACCTCGCCGATGGTGGCGACGACCCGCTCCTTCGGCGTGCGCAGCCGGGTACGGAACGCGTGGTTGAGCAGCGTGTCGAGCTGCCACACCTGCTTCGGGTGCTGGGTGTGGATGACGAACCGCTCGCGGACGCCGTCGATCGCGGTGGCGGCCAGGTCGACCGACTGGGAGCGCGGGTCCGGGCTCCAGGTGACGTTGCTCAGCTCGCGCAGCTCGGTGTTGAGGTGCAGGCGGAGCCGGTGCAGCACCCGGGTCTGCTGGGTGACCACCATCCGGCGGTGGGTGAGCAGGAGAAGGTATTCGCCGGCCACCGGCCGGTCGGGGCGACCGCACCGGGCGACCAGGATGGTGGCGTCGCCGGAGCCCACGCACTGCCGGAAGATCGGCATGTGCCGGCTCACGGTCTGGACCGCCAGGCCGGTCTCGGCGGCGGCCGGGAGGAACGTTCGGGAGAAGACGTCCATGACCTGCCCAACGAGCCGTGACCTGGGGTGATGTGGGTCACTGCCGACTTTTGGAAGTTCCACGACCCCCTGTCGCACCGCCTGTCCGTCATCGGAGCGACAGACGCGAGAACGGCTCGGGTCAGCGGGTCGAGCGGGTCATGCGGAACGGACCGAACCCGGCGGCGCGGGAACTGGGCCGGGTCGGCGTCACCGTCGCCGACCGGTACCGGGTCATCGGCACCTCGAGGTCGAGGTAGTTGCTGTCGATGTTGAGCCGGACACCGCCCCAGGTTTCGTGGTGGTCGCCCTGGTACTGCTTCATCCGCCGCTTCGGCACCCAGTGGTTCGCCGGGATGGCCGGGTCCGACGTCGTCTGCACGCCGTCCCAGTTGGCGAAGTCCAGCACGTCCGGTCGGATGTGACCGGGCTGGGAGTAGGCGCCGACGTGGTCCGGGAGACCGGCGGACCGGGTGTTGGTGTAGAGGCCGGACAGGTAGCCGTGGTCGTGCAGGCGGGCGGTCCACGCGCTGGTGAACTTCAGGACCGCGGTCGAGCAGGTGGCGTCGCCCGAGGGGTAGCGCTCCATGTCCAGGATGATCGTGCTCTGCACCGGGAGGCCGAGGCCCCGGGCCTTGGTCACCGCGTCGTCGGCCGCCGCCCGCCCCTGCGCCGCCGCCTGCGCCGGGTCGATCCGCCGCTGGTACGTCGAGCACGGCGCCTGGAGGCCGACGTAGAGCGGGAAGAACCGCCAGCCTTTGGCCTGCTGGTTGGCCACCCACTCCCTGGTGAGGTTCACCTGCGCGCAGCCCCGGTTGACCCCGCCGATGTAGATCCCGATCGCCCGGTACGGCGACTGGAGCCAGGCCGTCATCTGGGCGCCGGAGGGCGCGGCGCAGGTGTCGAAGCCCAGCCCGGTGAAGGTGCCCGGGTGCGGCCCGGTGTAGCCGGCGGCCCGAGCCGGGCGGTCGGTGGCGGCAACCCCGGCGGTGGCGAGGAGCATCCCGGCCACGGCGGCGGTCAGCAGCCGGTGGGCGGCCCGCCGCAGACCCGACGGAGCGGAGGTGATCGTCACGGGTTCCCCGTTCTGGTGAGGGTCGTCGGACGGCGGAGCGGGCGTGGACAAGCGCTCGACACCGACCGGGGTGGACAGCCCAGTGGCTGTCCACCCCGTCGGCGGCCGCTCCGTCGTCGGGTGGCTGGAGGGCTCGGGTCAGCGGGTCGGCGTCACCACACCGGACCGGTACCGCGTCGGTGGCAGCTCCAGGTCGAGGTAGTTGCTGTCGATGTTGATCGTGACGCCGCCCCACGTCTCGTCGTGGTCGCCCTGGTACTGCTTCATCCGCCGCTTCACCCAGTACGTCGCCGGGATGGTGGGGTGGGACACCGTCTTCACGCCGTCCCAGTTGGCGAAGTCCAGCAGGTCGGGAGACACGTGTCCCGGCTTCCCGTAGGCGGCCACGTGGTCCTGGAGACCGCCCCCGCCGCTGCTGGTGTAGAGACCGGAGAGATAGCCGTGGTCGTGCAGGCGGGCGCTCCACGCGCTGCTGAACGAGAGCACCGCGGCCGAGCAGGCGGCGTCGCCCGCGTTGTAGTACTCGATGTCCAGGATGATGGTGCTCTGCAGGACGATGCCGAGGTTGCGGGCGTTCGTCGCCGCGTCGTCGGCCGCCGCCCGACCCTGGGCCGCCGCCTGCGCCGGGTCGATCCGCCGCAGGTAGGTCGTGCAGGGCGCCTGGAGGCCGACGTAGAGCGGGAAGAGCCGCCAACCCTTCGCCCGCTGGCTCGCCACCCACTCCCGGGTCAGGTTGGGCTGGGTGCAGCCCCGGTTGACCCCGCCGATGTAGACACCGACCGCCCGGTACGGCGACTGCAGCCAGGCGGTCATCTGGGCGTCCGACGGCGCGGTGCAGGCGTCGAAGCCCAGCCCGGTGAAGGTGCCCGGGTGCGGTCCGTTGTAGCCGGCGGCCTGCGCCGGTTCGCTCGGTGTGGCGACCGCCGCGGTCGCGAGAAGCATCCCGGCCACGGCGGCGGTGAGCATTCGACGGGCGGCCCGACGCAGAGCCGACGGAGTGGAGGTGATCGTCACGGATTCCCCGTTCTGGTGAAGGTCGTCGGACGGCGGAGCGGGCGTGGACACGCGCTCAACACCGACCGGGGGGAATCCTGCCTGGCCCACGGCGTGCTGTCCACCCCGTCGGCGTCCATTCCGGAGCCTGCCGGGACATCAGTCCCGCGCGCCGGGCAGCGGACGGTCAGACCGGCAGCGGGGCGAAGAGCTCCCCGAGCCAGCCGGGCACCGCCTCGGCGTACTCGGCGCGGGCCGGGTCGGGGGTGACCAGGGCGCGCTGCCAGGACAGCGCCCGGCTGACCGTGGTCACCCGCATCGCCAGCTCGGCGGCCTCGCGCAGCGCCGCCCGGTCGTACCGGTCGGTCCACGCCTCCAGGTACGCGTCGCGCAGCCGCAGCAGCGCCGGGTCGTCGGCGGACAGTTCGCCGGCGTACGCCACGGAGCGCAGCGTCACCAGCAGCGTGCCGAAGGGGTGGGCGACGGAGGCGTCCCCCCAGTCGAAGAAGCGGTACCCGTCGGCGGCGACGAAGACGTTGCCGTCGTGCAGGTCGTCGTGCTGGATGCTCGCCGGCACCCCGAAGTCCGCCAGCCGCCCGCAGAGCGCCTCGAACTCCCCCCGGTACGCCCGCAGCCGCTGGTGCAGTTCCGGGTCCATCCCGTTCTCCGCGCCGAGCAGCAGCGCCTCGTCGTCGTCCAGCAGCACCTCGAACCGTTCCGGCAGCCCCGCCGGCCGGTGGTCGGGCACCCCGAGGGCGAGCAGCCGCTGCGCGTGCGGCGCGACGGTGAGCTGGAGGGCCGCGTACCCGGGCAGCAGCCGCTCCCAGCGGGACAGGTCCGGCTCGGCGGCGAGTGTGTCCCGCAGGCTCGGGCCGCCGTCGGGCAGCAGGGACCAGCCGCGCCCGGTGTCCACGGCGATCGGGTGGAGCACCCGGTCCGGGGTGAGCCGGGCCAGCTCGGCCAGGAGCCCCGCCTCGTGCCGGGTGCCCGGGTTGTTGGCCTTGAACCAGACGTCCCCGCTGTCGGTGGGCACCCGCCAGACCAGCGACCAGGGCCGCACCCGGGGTTCGACCGGGCCGGTCACCCGGCGACCGCTCCTGCCGAGCCGGTCGGCCACCCACTGAAGGGCGGTCGCCTGCCAGTGCGGGTCGGCCCAGTCGGTCCGCGGCGTCGAGATCTCGGTCACGCCGCGAAATCTAGGCCGTCGCCGGTGGCGGAGTCACGCGTATTCCGCCCGCCCCCGGCGACGACCCGTCGTGGTCGGCGCCGTCAGAGCAGCTCGACGATGGTGGCGTTGGCCATGCCGCCGCCCTCGCACATGGTCTGCAGGCCGTACCGGATGCCGTTGTCGCGCATGTGCTGCAGCATGGTGGTCATGATCCGGGCGCCGCTGGCGCCGAGCGGGTGACCGAGGGCGATCGCGCCACCGCGCGGGTTGAGCCGGTCCGGGTCCGCCTCGGTCTCGGCCAGCCAGGCCAGCGGCACCGGGGCGAACGCCTCGTTCACCTCGTACACCCCGATCTCCTCGATGCCCAGCCCCGCGCGGCGCAGCGCCTTCGCGGTGGCCGGGATCGGCGCGGTGAGCATGGTGACCGGGTCGTCGGCGGCGACCACGGCGGTGTGGATGCGGGCCAGCGGTCGCAGGCCGTGCCGGCTGGCCCACTCGCTGGTGGTGACGGCGAGCGCGGCCGCGCCGTCGGAGATCTGCGACGCGGACCCGGCGGTGACCACGCCGTCGGCGCGGAACGGGGTCTTCAGCTCGCCGAGCTTCTCCAGTGAGGTGTCCCGGCGGATGCCCTCGTCGGCGGCGAACTTGCCGCCGTCGGCGAGCGCCACCGGGGCCAGCTCGGGGTCGAACGCGCCGGCGTCCTGCGCGGCGGCCGCCTTCTCGTGGCTGGCCAGCGCGAACTCGTCGAGCTGGGTACGGGAGAAGCGCCAGCGTGCGGCGATCAGCTCGGCGCCCACGCCCTGGTTGAACGGCAGCGGCTCGTCCGCGGCGAAGCCCTCGACGCCCCGGTAGCGGTCGCGGAGCTGGTCGCTGAAGGGCATCCCGCCGGCCACGCTGGAGCCCATCGGCACCCGGGTCATCGACTCGACGCCACCGGCGACCACCAGGTCGGCCTGGCCGGAGGCGACCGCGGCGGCGGCGAAGTGCAGCGCCTGCTGGCTGGACCCGCACTGCCGGTCCACGGTGGTGCCGGGGACCGACTCGGGCCAGCCGGCGGCGAGCACGCCGTTGCGGGCGATGTTCCAGGACTGCTCGCCGACCTGGGACACGCAGCCCCAGACCACGTCGTCGACCTGGCCGGGCTCGATGCCGGTGCGCTCGGCGAGAGCGCGCAGCACGTGCGCCGAGAGGTCGACCGGGTGCACGGCGGACAGGCTGCCCTTGCGCCGCCCCACCGGGGTGCGTACCGCGCCGACAATGACTGCGTCACTCATATCTACTCCCCGGTAACCTGGCTGCCGTCGATACTACGTCCTCCGGCGGCCGGTGTCGTCCGCCCCCGACAGGGGCCGCGTCCGGCTGGCATGCTGGACCCGTGCAGCCTCCATCGTCCCCGTCCCACCAGTGGCGGGTGCCGCCGGCCCTGCCGGTGGTGAAGCTGGTCGGCGCGGTGCTGCTGGTCGCGCTCGGCCTGCTGCTCGCCGACGGTGACCGGGTCCAGGCGGTGCTGACCGTCGCGGTCGCCGCCGGCCTGGTCGGCTGGGCGCTGCGCGACCTGCTCGCCCCGGTCCGCCTCGCCGCCGACCCGGCCGGGGTCACCGTCATCCACGGGTACGCCGGCCGGCGGCACCTGCCCTGGCCGGCCGTCGAGGCGATCACGGTGGACCGGCGGTCCCGGCTCGGGCTGTCCACCGAGACCCTGGAGATCGACGCCGGGGAGTCGCTGCACCTCTTCGGCCGGTACGACCTGGGCGCCCCGCCCGACGAGGTGGCCGGGACGCTCCGGTCGGTCCGGGCCGCCGCTCGCCACTGAGCAGCGGCTCAGCCGACGAGCATCGGGCAGCGGCTCAGCCGGTCAGCATCGCGGTGCGGACGATCACCAGGCCGAGCAGCGCCACCAGGACGACCGCCGTACCGGCGGCCTGGAAGACCGACCGGCGCATGCGCGGCGCGTACGCCAGCACCCAACCCATCGCCGCGCCGGTGACCAGGCCGCCGATGTGGCCCGGGATGGAGATGTTCGGCACGGTGAAGGTGAAGATCAGGTTGATCACCAGGACCGGCACGATCGCCGAGGTGTCCCGGCCCAGCCGCCGCATGATCACGAAGACCGCGGCGAAGAGCCCGAAGATCGCGGTGGACGCGCCGGCCGACGCCGCGTTCGGTTCGCTGAACAGGTAGGCCGCGACGTTGCCGCCGAGGCCGGCGACCAGGTAGAGCCCGAGGAAGCGCAGCGGCCCGAGCAGGGCCTCCAGGTCCCGGCCGAGCACCCAGAGCGCCCACATGTTCAGCAGCAGGTGCACCAGGCCGTAGTGCAGGAACATCGCGGTGACCAGGCGGTACCACTCGCCGGTGGCGACGCCCTCCACCGGGAACTGCGGCGGCCACTGCGCGAGCACCGCGCCCCACTGGGTCAGCGGGGTGCCCCCGCCGAGCAGCCCGCCCAGGCCGGAGCCGACCATCGAGTCGCCGCCCCGGTCGCTGAGAATCGACAGCACCATGGCCAGCACGTTCAACGCGATCAGGGTGCGGGTGACGAGGCCGCGGCGGCCGGCGGCACCGCCACCGAAGGCGGTGCGCGCCGGCCGCACGCTGCGGCGTCCCTCGTTCACGCACTCCGGGCACTGGTGGCCGACGGAGGCCTCCCGCATGCACTCCGGACAGATCGGCCGGTCGCAGCGGGTGCAGCGGACGTACGTCTCCCGGTCGGGGTGGCGGTAGCAGACCGGAGTGGTCGGCACCGGCCCGCCGGTGGCGTCGCCGGCCGGCCCGGGGCGATCAGTCATGCGTGCAAAGGTACCTCGGCAGGGCGATCAGGCCGGGGTGCGCTCGATCTCGACCCGCTCGATCACGACGTCCTGCAGCGGCCGGTCGCTCGGGCCGGTCGGGGTGTTCGCGATCGCGTCCACGACCTTCGCCGACTGCTCGTCGGCGACCTGGCCGAAGATCGTGTGCCGGTTGTTCAGGTGCGGGGTCGGCGACACCGTGATGAAGAACTGCGAGCCGTTGGTGCCCGGCCCGGCGTTCGCCATCGCCAGCAGGTACGGCCGGTCGAAGCGCAGCTCGGGGTGGAACTCGTCGCCGAACTTGTAACCCGGGCCACCACGGCCGGTGCCGGTCGGGTCGCCCATCTGGACCATGAAACCGCTGATCACCCGGTGCGAGATGGTGCCGTCGTAGTACGGCCCGCTGCCCGGCTGACCCGTGCGCGGGTCGGTGTACTCCTTGTTGCCCTCCGCCAGGTCGACGAAGTTGCGGACGGTCTTCGGAGCGTGGTTGGGGAAGAGCTCCAGCCGGATCGAGCCAGCGTTGGTGTGCAAGGTGGCGTAGACAGCCTCGGCCACGGGTACTCCTCACTCGTTGGTCAGTTCCATGCGGATCCTCCCATGTGCCCGATCTGGCAGTGCGGAGGCATCCGAAGGTGGAGGATGACGAAGGAACAACTCCCAGGAGGTGGGACCGTGTTTGGAATCGGGCGGCGCAAGACCCAGGGGCAGCTCGCCAAGGCTGAGCTCAACCAGGGCATCGGTCACCTGAGGCAGGCCGCCACGTACGCGGCGAAGGGTGCCGGCGCCACGGTCGGGCCGCGGGCCGTCATCGCCCGGGACCGGGCGTCCAGCGGTTTCGCGTCGACGGTCGCGGCGCTCGCGCCGCTGGCCCTGGCGGTCCGCAACGCCCAGGCGCAGACGGCGGGCAAGGCCCTCACCGGCCGGAAGGCCGCCGCCACGCAGCCGGCGATGAGCAGGAAGGCCAAGGCCAGGAACCTGAAGGCCGCGAAGAAGAAGCAGAAGAAGAGCGGGTCGATGATGACCGGCCTGCTGGCCGCCGGCGCGGTCGCCGGCGTGGCCGGCGCGATGGCCATGCGCCGCCGCCGCGAGCAGCAGGAGTGGGCGGAGTACGACCCGACGCAGGGCGTGGAGACCGTCCGCGACGAGGTGGACACCCTGGTCGTCGAGACCCCGTCGGCGAACGGAGGCAAGGTGACCGATTCGTCCACGATGTCCAGCGGCGCCGGCACGGCCGGTGGCCCCACCGGCGCGGGCAGCTCGGCGGTGGCCGGTGGCGACAGCGCCTCGACCACCACCCCCGGCACCCAGCCGGTGATCCACGCCAACGACAAGGTTCCCTCGGTCGCCGAGGGCGCCACGGACGTCTCCGGCCGGCCGGCGGACGACCTCAGCAAGGCGCTCGGCAAGAACGGCGCGAAGTCCAGCAGCCGTCGCTGACCAGGCGGATCGCCGGCGGCGCGGGAGGCGACTCCCGCGCCGCCGGCGTGTCCGGGGTCGGTCGCGCGCCCGCCGGCCCGGACCGGCCGCGGTCGGCGTGGATCGCCGGCGTGCGGGTCAGAGCCAGCCGTTGCGGCGGAACCAGCGGTACAGCGCCAGCGAGATGGCGAGCATCAGGGCCAGCACGCCCGGATAGCCGTACGTCCACTTCAGCTCGGGCATGTTCTCGAAGTTCATCCCGTAGACCCCGGCGAACGCGGTCCAGACCGCGGCGATGGCGGCCCAGGCGGCGATCTTGCGCATGTCGTTGTTCTGGTCGACGGTGACCTGCGCCAGTCGCGCCTGGAGGATGGAGTTGAGCAGGTCGTCGTAGGAGTTGACCTGCTCGACGGTGCGGCTGAGGTGGTCCTGCACGTCCCGGAAGTAGCGCCGCACCTCCTGCGGCACCTCCCGGTTGACCTGGGCGGTGAGGGTCAGCAGCGGCCGCTGCAACGGGATCACCGCCCGCTTGAACTCCACCAGCTCCCGCTTCATCTGGTAGATCCGCTGGATCCGGCCGCTGCTCTGCCGGTCGAAGACGTCGGCCTCCAACACGTCCAGGTCGTCCTCGAGCTGGTCGGCCACCTCCAGGTAGAGGTCCACCACCCGGTCGGTGACCGCGTACGCCACCGCCCACGGGCCGTGCAGCAGCAGGTCCCGCTTGGCCTCCAGGTCGGCGCGGACCGGAGCGAGCCGGCAGGCGTCGCCGTGCCGGACGCTGATCAGGAAGTTCGGCCCGATGAAGAGCATCACCTGGCCGGTCTCGACCACCTCGGAGTTCTCGGTCAGCTCCGCGTGCTCGCAGTAGCGGGCGGTGCGCAGCACCAGGAAGGTGACCTCGCCGAAGCGCTCCAGCTTGGGGCGCTGCTGGGCCTTGACCGCGTCCTCGACCGCCAGCTCGTGCAGGCCGTACGTCTCCGCGATGGCGGTCATCTCGGCCAGCTCCGGCTCGTGCAGGCCGAGCCAGACGAAGGCGTTGCGCTCCCCGCGGGCCGCCTCCAGCGCGTCGGCGTAGTGCCACTGGCCGGGCTGGCGTTCCCCGTCGACGTAGAGGCCGCAGTCGACCACGCCGCTGCGCCCGGGCCCGGCCGGGGCCGGGATGCGGGGGGAACCGTCGGCGTTGAGGATGCGGGACATCGCCCGGACCGGCGCCGTCCAGGCGCGGGGGCTGAGCACCCGCCCGGTGTGCTGGTTCGTCGACCGCTCCCGCTGGACCCGGTCCGTCATGGCGTCCCCCTCCCCACGCTGCTGCGGCTTGCAGGCTACGCCCCCGCCGGCCGCGCTGCCCCGCGCCGGCCGGCGGCCGGCGGCCGGCAGCTTCGGTGATCACGCGGGTGTGCTGCCGATACGCCCGGCCGGACGGAATCCGCCGCCACCGGCGCAAGATCACGAAGGGGTGGCGCCGGGTGGGCCGCGCCGCGTTCAGGGGGGTGAGGGGGCGACGCGGCCCACCCGGCGCCGGTGGGGGCGGGGGGTGATGCTGGGCGGCGTCGCGCGTACGAGCGGCGCGACCGGTTGGTCCGGCCGCGCGTGGGCAGGTGAGCGACGCTCGCAGCATTGTGAGCCGCCGGCCGGCCCGAGGGTGCCCCGGGCCGGCCGGCATCGCCAGACTGTCGGAAACCCGACAGATGTTCAGCCCCGGACTATTCAGCCCCGGACGGCGGCCACGGCCTCCGCCAGCCGGCGGACGCCCTCGTCGATCCGGTCCGCGGTGACGGCGGAGAAGGCCAGCCGGAGCGCGTGCTGCCCGCCGTCGACCATGAAGTCGCTGCCCTTGACCACGGCGACGCCCCGCTCGGCGGCGGCCGGGGCGAGCCGGGCCACGTCCACGTCCGCCGGGAACTCCACCCAGAGGAAGTAGCCGCCGTCCGGCTCGACGAAGCTGGCCTCGGGGAGGTGCCGGCGCAGCGACTCGGCAAGCACCTGGGCCCGCTCGCCGAGGGCGGTCGACACGGTCTCGATCGACCGCTCGATCTCGCCGGAGACGCAGAACTGGTGCACGATCGCCTCGGAGACCATGCCGGGCGAGATGTAGAGGCTGGTCGCCTTCTTGGCGATGTCGGCGATCAGGTCCGCCGACCCGACCAGGTAGCCGACCCGGACGCCCGGGCAGACCGTCTTGGTGAAGCTGGAGGCGTGCACCACCACGTTGCGGGTGTCCAGCGAGAGCATCGACGGCAGCGCCTCGCCCCGGAACCGGATGTCGGCGTACGGGTCGTCCTCGAAGATCGTGAACTCGTACTCGACGGCCAGGTCGAGCAGCTCGCGGCGCTTCTCCAGGGAGAGCGTCACGCCGGCCGGGTTCTGGTAGTTCGGGATGACGTGCGCCAGCCGGGGCCGCACCCCGGACTCCAGCAGCTTGCGCAGCTCGGCGGTGTCGAGGCCGTCCGGCTGGATCGAGACACCGTGGATCTCGCCGCCCATCCGCTGGAGGTTGAGCAGGGTCCGGTCGTACGTGGGACGCTCCACCACCACCGCGTCACCGCGGCGGACCAGGTGGTCGAAGAGGAACGCGTCCGCCTGGAGCGAGCCGTTGGTGATCAGCACCTGATCCGCCTCGACGCCGTGCTTCTCGGCGATCCACTTCCGCAGGGGTGGGTACCCGACGGAGGTGCCGTACGCCGTGATCCCGGCGGGGTCGGCGTCGAAGGCACGGACGGCGGCTGCCTTGAGACCCTCGACATCGACGATGTCCAGCGAGGGAGCTCCACGGGCGAACGAGATCAGCTGCTCGGCGGTCATGCGCACGAGCCTAGGGCCTGTCCCGGCCGGTCCGACCGGCATACACGCCAAGTTCAACATGCGGGCAGATGATCGACCGACGGACGTGAGCGGGACTCTCGTCGACGGGGGAGTTCGGGCCGGTCAGGGGCCGCCGCGACAGGTGCGGACGACCCCCGGCCGGGACTCAGCCCACGGTGAGCCGCTGCTGCGACCAGACCCGCATGAGGTCGCGCACAGAGATCACCCCGGCCACCTCCCGGCCGTCGAACACCACCAGGTGGCGGAAGCCGCCCCGGGCCATCGCCGCGGCCGCCTCCTCCACCGTCCAATCCAGACCGGCGTAGACGACGTCCCAGCTCACGTGCGCCCTGGTGCGTTCCACATCGCAGTCCAGCCCGGCCCCGATCGCGTTGAGCACGTCCCGTTCAGTCATGATCCCGACCCCTTCGGAGTCGGGGTCGATCACCACCGCCGAGCCGACCCGGCGGGCCGACATCATCTGGGCGGCCTGCCGGAGCGTGTGCTCCGGACCCACCATGAGCACCTCGTTGGACATAGCTTCCCGAACCTGCATCACGCATCACCCCTTTGGGACGGCGGCACCCGGTACCCACATGGTGGGCCCAGGTGGCAGACCGGGACAAGACCGGGCATCGGCGCGACCGACGCCCGCTCGCTACTGTCGGCACGTGCCCACCGAGCCTCTCCGCTGCGCCGGCGCGCTGATCGTGGACGACGACGGCCGCCTCTTCACTCAGCGCCGATCTCCCGAGCGGAGCCTTTTTCCCAATGCCTGGGACATCGGCGGCGGCTATCTGGAACTGAGCGAGACCGCCTTCGCCGCGCCGCGGTCGATCGGTCGGTGAACTCCGCCGTCGAGCTGGCGCCGCACCGGTTCGCCGGGCTGGTCGCCCCGGCGATCGACCGGACCTTCGTCGCCGGCATGCTCGCCGGCCGCGACGGCGGCGGCGCCGAGCTGAGCCAGCGGTACGGCGGTCCGGCCGCCACCGGCTTCCTGGTCGAGTTCCGCACCCGGCTCGCCGCGCCGGGCGGCACGGTCGACGGGGCGGGCTTCGCCGCCGTCACCCGCTACCGGGATCCGGCCACCTGCCAGCGGGCCCTGGACAAACAGGTGGCGCACGGGATGATCGTCCGCCGGCCCGACGGCGGCTTCGCCGCCACCGAGCGGGGCACCGACTTCCTCACCGAGATCTACCAGGTGCACGGCGAGGTCACCGAGGAGCTGTGGGCCGGGCACGACGACCGGGTGCTGCGCCTGGTCGAGGCGTTCGGCCGGCTGCTGGCGTACGGGCTGCTGCTCGCCGGGGAGCCCGACGCCGAGCCGATGCCCGCGTTCGCCACCATGGCCCCGCCGTACGAGCCGGACGGCACGCCGCCCGGGGTGCTCCTGCTGAACCGGCTCGGCACGCTGCGTTACCGCCGGGCCGACGCGCACGCCGCCGCGTGGACCGCCGCCGGGCACACCGCGTCGAGCATCAGCGAGCTGCCGGAGGGGCCGGAACGCCGGGCGATCGAGCTGGAGACCGACCGCCGCGCGGCTGGCCCGTACGCGGCGCTCACCGCCGAGGAGCGGCTCGCGGTGCTGGCCGACCTGGCCGCCCTGCCCGGCTGAGAGGGTGCCGGGAACCCCGCGGCGAGGTTCCCGACAACCTCTCTGGCCCCGGTTGGCGGCAGCCCCACCGTCACGCGGGGCTATCCTCCACGGTGACCTGGAGTCGTACGAGGGAGGACCCCGCATGATCGGGATGGTGCTCGCGGCCGGTGCGGGGCGCCGACTGCGCCCGTACACCGACACCCTGCCCAAGGCGCTGGTGCCGGTGGACGGTGAGACCACCATCCTGGACATCGCGCTGGGCAACCTCGCCGAGGTCGGGCTCACCGAGATCGTGATCGTGGTCGGGTACGCCGCCGACGCGGTCGTCGAGCGCCAGGCGGCGCTGGAGGAGCGCTACGGCGTCCGGCTCACCCTCGTGCACAACGACAAGGCCGAGGAGTGGAACAACGCGTACTCGCTCTGGCTGGCGCGGGAGCACTTCGCCCGGGGCGTGCTGCTGGTCAACGGCGACACCGTGCACCCGGTGAGCGTGGAGAAGACGCTGCTCGCCGAGCGCGGGCCGGGCATCCTGCTGGCGATCGACAACATCAAGGCGCTGGCCGAGGAGGAGATGAAGACCACCTTCGACGCCGCCGGCCAGCTCACCCGGATCACCAAGATCATGGACCCGGGCGAGGCGTACGGCGAGTACATCGGCGCGACGCTGATCGAGCCGCAGGTGGCCGACGCCCTCGCCGACGCGCTGGAGGCGACCTGGCGGCGTGACCCCAACCTCTACTACGAGGACGGCTACCAGGAGTTCGCCGACCGGGGCGGCGAGGTGCGCGCGGCGCCGATCGGGGACGTCTCCTGGGTCGAGGTCGACAACCACGCCGACCTGGCCCGGGCGCGGGAGATCGCGTGCCGCTACTAGCTCGTACGGTGCTGACCCCGCTGCACATCGACGTGCGGCGCGGGGCGGTGGCCGACCTCGCCGCGATCCTCGCCGACGGGCGGATCTCCGCCGGGGGCGACGTGGCGGTGGTGGTGGGGCCGGGGCAGGGCGAGCAGATCGCCGAGCTGATCCGGCCGTCGCTGCGATCGGCCGACGTGTTCACCGTCGCCGGTGGCACGCTCGACTCCGCCGACGACCTGGGCAGCAAGCTCCGCGCCCGCTCGTACGACGCGGTGGTCGGCATCGGTGGCGGCAAGACGATAGACGTCGCCAAGTACGCCGCCACCCGGCGCGGACTTCCCATGGTCACCGTGGCCACCAGCCTGGCCAACGACGGGATCGCCTCCCCGGTCGCCAGCCTGGTCAGCGAGGGGATCAAGGGCTCCTACGGCGTACACATCCCGATCGCGGTCATCGTCGACCTGGACTTCGTGGAGAGCGGCCCGGAACGGCACAACCGGGCGGGCATCGGCGATGCGGTGAGCAACATCAGCGCGCTGGCCGACTGGGAGCTGGCCCGGCAGGTCCGGGGCGAGCCGGTCGACGGCCTGGCCGCCTCGCTGGCCCGGATGGGCGCCGAGGCGGTACTCAACCACCCGGGCGACATGGCCGACGACGCCTTCGTCACCGTACTCGCCGAGGCGTTGATCTCCAGCGGCCTGGCGATGGCGGTCTGCGGCACCAGCCGGCCGGCCAGCGGTGGCTGCCACGAGATCATGCACGCCGTCGACGCGCTCTTCCCCGGCACCGCCTCGCACGGTGAGCTGGCCGGGCTCGGGGCGCTGTTCTGCACCTGGCTGCGCGGCGACCGGCGGCGCTTCGCCGAGATGTCGGCCTGCCTGGCCCGACATGAGCTGCCCCGGCTCCCCGCCGACGTCGGGTTGACCGACGACCAGTTCGTCGAGGCGGTGCAGTTCGCGCCCTCCACCCGGCCGGACCGCTACACCATCCTCGAACACCTGGCGATGTCACCTACCGAGACGCGGGAGCGGCTGGCAGACTACGCCGGTGCATTCCGCGACCACTGTGGCTGAGCCCCGTCCCACCGTTGCCGACTTCCACCGGGTCAACCGGGGCGGCGGCCTGTTCAGCGAGTCGCTCAGCCAGTGGCTCGGCGCGGTCTTCGCGCTGGTCGCCCAGCGCCTCGGGCTGCGCCCGACGGCGTTGACCATCGCCAACCTGGTGCTCGGGCTGGCCACCTCGGTGGCCGTGGTGGCGCTCGCCGACCGGGTCGCCGCCGGCGACGTACCGGCCTGGGTGGTCGGGTTGGTCGCGCTGGTCGGCTGGCAGGTCGCGTACTCGCTGGACTGCGCCGACGGTCAGCTGGCCCGGGTCACCGGGCAGGGCAGCGCGGCGGGCGCCCGGGTGGACGTGCTCTGCGACGTGGCAGCCCAGATCGCGCTGGTGGCCGCCCTGGCGGCGACCGCCGTGGCGCAGCGGCCGGAGACGCCGACCTGGCTGGTCGCGGTCTTCGCCGGCACCTGGATGGTCAACCTGGTGACCTCGGTGATGCAGGCCGGCCCGAACGCCGCCAGCATGGTCACCTCGACCTCGCTGCCGGTACGCCTGGTGAAGCTGGTCCGCGACTACGGCGCGGTGATCTTCGTGGCCGCGCTCGTCCTGATGCTCGCCCCGGCCCTCACCTACTGGGTGATCATCGCCTTCACGATCGTCAACGGCGGCTTCCTCCTGGCCAGCATCACCTTCTCCGCCCGCGCCTCCCTCCGCTGACCCTCGCGCCCCCACACGCCCCGCCCCCGCCTCCTCGCCGCCTTCCCTGGCCGTACTTTCAGAGAAAGCGTGGCTATCCGAGCCGGAATAGCCACGCTTTCTGCGAAAGTGCACGCGAAAAGCCGGCGAGAGGCGGGTGGGGTCAGGGGCGGGTGACGGAGGCGTAGATGTCTAGGAGGCGCTTGGTGACGACGTCGGGATGGAAGGTCTGCTCGTAGCGGAGCCGGGCCGGCTGGGACAGCGCGGCGGCACCGGCCCGGGCGACCGGGAGGGCGGCGGCCATCGCGGCCGGCTCCGGCGGGACCACCCAGCCGGCGGTGCCGGTCACCACGCCGGCGGGCAGCGGCGCGAGGCCCCCGCCGGGGACCGCGGAGGCGATCTCCGCCGACCCGGTGCCGGCCGGCTCCCGGGGACCGTCCGCCCCGACCAGGAACGGGATCCCGCCGAGCGCGGTGCCGAGCACCGGCCGCCCGCTGGCCAGCGCCTCGATGATCACGGTCGGCAGGACGTCGTGCCACATCGACGCGGCGATCACCACCGCGCTCGCCTCGACCGCGGCGCGTACCCCGGCCCGGTCGAGCTGGCCCAGGTAGACCACGTCGGCGCGCTCCGCGGCGGCCGCCTCGACCAACGGGCGCAGCTCGCCGTCGCCGGCGACGCGCAGCGTGCCCAGCGTGCCCACCGGATGCCGGCGCCACGCCTCCAGCAGCAGGCCGAGGCCCTTCTCCGGGGTGAGCCGCGCCATGTAGAGGAACCCGTCGCCGAGCGGGGCGGGCCGGCCCGGGTCGGGCACGGAGTTGGGCTTGACCACGATTCGCTCGTCCGGGATGCCGTAGTCCCGCAGGTGGTCGGCGATCGCCGAGGTCAGCGCGATGAACCGGTCGACCGAGCGCCAGGTGCCCCGGTGCACGGCCAGGGTGGTCGCCATCAGGGCGCTCTGCGCCCGGGAGTTGCGGTAGCAGCGGTGCACGACAGCCGGCACGCCGAGCGCCCGGCCCTTGCAGTCCTGGCAGATCATGCCGTCCCGGAAGTAGATGCCGGAGGAGCAGACCTGCCGGTAGTTGTGCACCGTCTGCACCACCGGCACGCCGTGCCGGTGTGCGGTCCGCACCACCCAGGGCGAGATCAGCGGGTACGGGTTGTGCAGGTGCAGCACGTCGGGGCGGTGCGTGGTCAGCAGCCGGGACAGGTCCTCCTGGGCGCGCGGGGCCCAGATCGGGGAGATCGGCAGCAGGGCCTTGGCCGCCTTCGACATCGACGGGATCTCGTCCGAGCTGCGGATGAACGGCAGCACCTCGACACCGGCGTCGGTCAGCTGGGCGATCTCCGAGTCGACGATCGTGTTCTCGCCGGAGGGCTGGGCTTCCCGGTACCGGTTGTGCGCCACCACGATTCTCACGGAGCTCGCCTTTCGTTCGCGACTGTGTCGCTCTCTGCTCGCGACTGCGGGGCTCGCAACGCTCGCTCCTCGCACTCGCGGCGGGGACTCGCAAGCTCGTTCCTCGCGCTCACGGGAAAGAAGGCTACCGTTGGAACGTGCCCGAACTACCGGAGGTGGAGGCGCTCGCGGGTTACCTGCGTGAGCGCGCGGTGGGGCGGCGGGTCGACCGGGTCGAGGTCGCCGCGATCAGCGCCCTGAAGACGTACGACCCGGCGCCCTCGGCGCTGTCGGGCCGGGCGGTGGTGGACGCCCGCCGGCACGGCAAGTTCCTCGACGTGGTGGTCGACGGCGGCCTGCACCTGGTGGTGCACCTGGCCCGGGCGGGCTGGCTGCACTACCGGGAGGCGTTCCCGTCCACCACCCCGCTGCGCCCCGGCAAGGGCCCGATCGCCCTGCGGGTCCGCCTCGACGACGGCTCCGGCTTCGACCTGACCGAGGCGGGCACCCAGAAGAAGCTGGCCGTGTACCTGGTGACCGATCCGGCGCAGGTGCCCGGGGTGGCGAAGCTGGGGCCGGACGCGCTCGGCGCCGACCTGCCCACCTTCGCCGAGCGGCTGCGCAGCCGGCGGGGCCAGGTCAAGGGGGTGCTGACCGACCAGGCGGTGCTCTCCGGGGTCGGCAACGCATACTCCGACGAGATCCTGCACGCGGCGAAGCTCTCGCCGTTCGCGATCACCGACCGGCTCACCGACGACCAGCTGGCCGCGCTGCACGCGGCGACCCGGGCGGTGCTCGGCGACGCGGTCCGCCGCTCGCTGGGTCAGCGGGCGGCGGAGCTGAAGGGCGAGAAGCGCTCCGGTCTGAAGGTGCACGCCCGGACCGGCCTGCCCTGTCCGGTCTGTGGCGACACGGTGCGGGAGGTGTCCTTCGCCGATTCGAGCCTCCAGTACTGCCCGACCTGTCAGACCGGCGGAAAGCCCCTCGCTGACCGTCGGTTGTCCCGGCTCGTACGGTGAGTAATGACACTCGGCGATTACGGAGAGGAATCGTCCCGGGCGCGTGGAAGCTGCCCGTCCGCGCCTCTACCGGGGCCGCCATCCATCGGTATAGTGGCTCGGTCCCCGGCTTCGAAAACTGACGTGGAGCCGGCCGGATCCCTGCTGGCAACGCCAGGCGCAATGTCCTTCGGGTCAGCGTCCGGCCCACTGGCAGCGTGGGAGACTGGAACGGTGGGCGACCTGCGCCCCTCACCGCGAGTGAGCGGCGCGTGTCATGCGGGAGGACATGGGTGAGGTGACGACAAGCCTCCAGCGCCCGGTAACCAACACAGGCCGGAGCAAACTCGTGCGGCACGTCGACAGCTTCGAGATCCAGCCGCCGACACCGCCGTCGCACAACGGCGTCCCCCGGTCGGGGTGGGCGAGGGCCCGTCGCCGAGTGTCGCGCTGGCACCGCCCGTACACGATCGCCCTGCTCCTGCTCGACTTCGGGGCCGCGGCGCTGGCGAGCTTCCTCGCCATCCAGATCTTCGACCAGGCGGCCTCCGGCTTCTACGGGGTGAAAGAGGACCCGACCTGGTTCTACACGGTCGCCTTCGGCCTGCTGCCGCTCGGCTGGGTGGTCATCCTCTGGGGCAACCGCGCCTACGACCGGCGCTACCTGGGTCTGGGCCCGGACGAGTTCAAGCGGGTGATCCGGGGCGGTGTCGCGGTCGCCGCGACGGTCTCCTTCATCGCCTTCGCCACCGTGACGCAGCTTTCCCGCTGGACGGTCGGTTTCGCCCTGCTCGGGGCACTGATCCTGATCCTCGTCGAGCGGATGGCGGCCCGCGCCCTGTTGCACGCCGTCCGCCGCCGGGCCGGCCACGCCGGGCACCGGATGGTGCTGGTGGGCACGCTCCCGGAGGCGCTGGAGGTCTACACGGCGGTCACCCGCAACCCGGGCGCCGGCCTGGTGCCGGTCGCCATCCACATCACCGACGGGTACGCCGCCGCCCGGGGCATCGAGACCCCGGTGCCGGTGTACGCCGGCCGGGACGTCCTCGCCCTGGTCCGCGAGGTCGGCGGCGACACCATCGCAGTCTGCGGCTCGGCCAGCGCCGAGCCGGGTGAGCTGCGCCGGCTGGCCTGGCAGTTGGAGGGCTCTGGCGTCGACCTGGTGGTCGCCCCGCAGCTGACCGACATCGCCGGCCCCCGGGTGCACATTCGCCCGATCGAGGGCCTGCCGCTGCTGCACGTCGAGGAGCCGACCCTGTCGGGCCCGGCGCTGCTGATGAAGAGCCTGATGGACCGGGTCGCCGCCGGGCTGGGCCTGCTGTTGCTCGCTCCGCTCTTCGCGACCATCGCCCTCGCCATCCGGATCTCCGACCCCGGGCCGGTCTTCTTCCGGCAGCCCCGGGTCGGCCACGAGGGCCGCACCTTCCGGGTCTGGAAGTTCCGGACCATGTACGTCGACGCCGAGGATCGGCTGGCCGGCCTGGTCGACCAGAACGAGACCGACGGCATGCTGTTCAAGATGAAGCAGGACCCCCGGGTCTTCGCGGTGGGCCGCTTCCTGCGCGCCTCCTCGCTGGACGAGCTGCCCCAGTTGATCAACGTGCTGTGGGGGGAGATGTCGCTGGTCGGGCCGCGTCCGCTGCCCGCCGACGACGGCGACTTCCTGGGCGACGTGCGGCGCCGGCTGCTGGTCCGGCCGGGCATGACCGGGCTGTGGCAGGTCTCCGGCCGCTCCGACCTCTCCTGGGACGAGGCGGTCCGACTGGACCTCTACTACGTCGACAACTGGTCGCTGGCGTACGACCTGAGCATCCTGTGGCGGACGGTGGGCGTGGTGCTGGCCCGCAAGGGCGCCTACTAGCGGCTCGGCCGCCGGAGATGCCCGGCCGGGGCTTGGCGTGGCGGCCGGCAGCGGCAAGGATCGCTGCGTGGATGGCAACCTCTCCGCCGTCGTCGGCGTCGTCTCGCTGGTCACGGCCCTGGCCGCCGCGCTCTGGGCGGTGCTGCGGCTGCGCGGCCGGCGGGGCATCGCCACCGCCACCCAGCGGGCCACCTACGAGGTGCTGCACACTGCCGGCCTGGCCGCCGAACCGCTGCGTACCGGCCTGACCCCGGCGGGCGCGGCGAAGGCCGTACGTCACCTGCGGACCCTGGTGGGGGCGGTCGGGCTGGCGCTCACCGACTCCGACGCGCTGCTCGCCCTCGACGGGCGCGGCGGCCACCACGGCGACCAGCTGCTCGCGGCGGCCCGGCGGACGGTGGAGGCGGGCCGGTCGACGGTGCTCGGCGAGTCGGAGTTGCACTGCGACCGGGTCGACTGCCCGGTACGCGGGGCGGTGCTGGCGCCGCTGAGCGTGCAGGGCCGGGTGGTCGGGGCGCTGGTGGCGGTCGCCGACGCCCCACCCGCGCCCGGGCTGGTGCAGGCCACCCTGGAGACCGCGCACTGGGCCGGCAACCAGCTCGCCCTGGCCGAGCTGGACTCGTCCCGGGAACGGCTGGCCCGGGCGGAGATCCGGGCGCTGCGCGCCCAGATCAGCCCGCACTTCATCTACAACGCGCTGACCGCGATCGGCTCGTTCGTCCGCACCGACCCGGAGCGGGCCCGGGAGCTGATCCTGGAGTTCGCCGAGTTCACCCGCTACTCGTTCCGGGCGCACGGCGAGTTCACCACGCTGGCCGAGGAGCTGCGCTCGATCGACCGCTACCTGACCATCGAGCGGGCCCGGTTCGGCGACCGGTTGCAGGTGCGGTTGCAGATCGCCCCGGAGGTGCTGCCGGTTACGCTGCCGTTCCTCTGCCTCCAGCCGCTGGTGGAGAACGCCGTACGGCACGGGTTGTCCCGCAAGCCCGGCACCGGCATGGTGAGCATCGAGGCCCGGGACGCGGGCGCCGAGTGTCACATCACGGTGGAGGACGACGGAGTGGGCATGGATCCGGCCACGCTGACCGCGGGGATCGCGGAGCTGGCCCGCGCCGGCAGCGACCCGACCGACGACACCGGCCAGCACGTCGGCCTCTCCAACGTCGACGAGCGGCTCCGGTCGGTCTTCGGGGACCGGTTCGGCCTGGTCGTCGAGACCGGTCCCGGCTCGGGTACGAAGGTGAGCCTGCGGGTGCCGAAGTTCCATCCCGGCGTACGGGCGGGATCGTGACCGTGAACGCGACGGCGGGGTTCCTGCGGGTGCTGGCGGTCGACGACGAGCCGCCGGCGCTGGACGAGCTGGCGTACCACCTGCGGGCCGATCCCCGGGTGGCCCGGCTGCACACGGCGGGCGACGCGACCGAGGCGCTGCGGGTGCTCCGCGACGCCGACGTGGACGTGGTCTTCCTGGACATCCGGATGCCCGGCCTGGACGGGATGGAGCTGGCCCGGGTGCTGCGCCGGTTCGCCCGGCCGCCGGCGATCGTCTTCGTCACCGCGTACGACGACGGCGCGGTGGACGCCTTCGACCTCGGGGCCACCGACTACGTCCGCAAGCCGGTACGCGCCGACCGGCTGGCCGAGTCGCTGCGCCGGGTGATCGGCTCCCGGGTGGTGCCGTCGCACCCGGCGGCCCTGGCCCGGGCCGAGGAGGACCCGACCATCCCGATCGAGCTGGCCGGGACGACCCGGATGCTGCCCCGGTCGGCGGTGCGCTGGGTGGAGGCGCAGGGCGACTACGCCCGGCTGCACACCGCCGACGGCTCGCACCTGGTCCGGGTGTCGCTGGCGACGCTCGCCGAGCGTTGGGCGGACGCCGGGTTCGTCCGGATCCACCGGTCGCACCTGGTGCAGCTGAAGCTGATCGCCGAGCTGCGCCTGGTCAACTCCGGCTACGTGGTGGTGATCGACGGGACGGAACTGCCGGTGAGCCGGCGGCACACCCGGGAGTTGAAGGACAAGCTGGTGCGGGCGGCCAAGCAGGACTGGAATCGTTGAGCGGGAATAATCCCGGAAGCCCGTACACTGTACGGTAGGCCCTACGACAACGGGAGGCCAACCGTGCCAATGTTCGACCCCGCCATTGAGTTCGACCGCCAGCTCGACGGGCTGATCCGCCTGGGCTACCCGGAGCTCGCCGGGCGCACCGAAACCGCGTTCCGCGACCTGGTCACCCCGCTGCGGGACGCCGCGGTCAGCGGCGCGGCCGGGCTGCCCGCCCCGACCGAGGCTCGGGTGCCGTTCCTGCTGGTGACCACCCGCGACCTGGTCCCGGTGCCCGACCGGCTGGTGCTCACCACGCTGGCCGGTAAGCGCAAGCCCGGCTTCCTCGACCGGAACTTCCCCCAAGACGACCTGCCCCGGTTCGACCCGATCAAGGAACTGGAGGCGCCCGCCGGGCCGGCGTACCTGCTCTTCGACGTCGACCGCGGCGAGGAGTTCCGCAACCTGGCCCCGGCCGCCGCGATGGAGGGCATGACCGCCCAGGACCGGCTGCCGCTCACCATCGACGAGGGGATCGCCTTCATCACCCACTTCCCCGCCGCGCTGGCCAGCAACCGGTGCTTCTCGCTGGTCGGTTCGCGCTGCGGGGACAAGCGGGTGCCGGCGCTCTGGATCAGCCAGGGCGCGCCGAAGCTGGGCTGGTGCTGGTACGGCAACCCGCACACCTGGCTCGGCTCCGCCACCGCCCGCCCGGAACGCGTGGGCCTGGGGTGACCGACCGGGCCGGTACGGGTCGCCCCGCACCGGCCCATGCCGTTCGGCGGGTCCGGCACGCGAAACCCGCAGGGCGTCCCGTGCCGGCAGCGGGACGCCCTGCGGTGTCGGCTACCGCGTGCCCGATCCGGCGATCGCGAATCGCGGGGTGGCGGCGAGCGACCCCGTCGGCTCGCTCGCAGTGGCCGGGTAGAGCCAGAACGAGCCCACCACGTCGGTGACCAGGTGGGTGCTGCCGGCATGGTTGTGCACGTTGAACGCGGCGGACGGGTCGAGGCCGGTGAAGACGGCGTTGGAGACGATCTGCCCCGCCGCCGGGTTCAGGTTGCTGGCGGTCGGCTTCGCCTGTCCGGCAGGCCAGACGGTGATCACCGTGGGTTGGGTGGGCGACACCGCCGTCACGTTGGTCGCCAACGCCCGCGTCGCCTCCCCGACCAGCTCCGGCGGGGTGGTAACGGTAACGGTACGCGTCACCTTCGGGCCCAGCGCCCCCGACGTGCCCAGCCCGGTACGGCTGTCCACGATCCGGGTCGGCGCCACCGGAGTGAAGCGCAGCCCGTCGGGGGCGTTGCCGTCGTCCATCACACCGACCAGGTCGACCACCACGTTGGCGTTCTGCGAGGTGAACACCGCGAACGAGGGCACCGGGTAGTCCGGCCCGCAGTCGGTGCACCACTTCGTCCGGACCACGGCCAGGTTCGGCACCACCTTGCCGGCGCCGTAGTTGACCGTCGACGAGGTCGGCACACTGCCCTCGCCGGACCAGACGGTCAGGAAACCGGACTTCGCGGGCGCCACCGCGGTGACGTTCAGGACCAGGCCCTGCACCCGCCAGCTCAGCTCCTCACCGAAGTCGACGAAGCCCTCCTCGACCCCGCGTGCGGGGATGGGACCGCCGCCGGTGCGGGTGTCGAAGAGCCGTCCCGGGGGCACCGGCTGGTACTGACTTCCGATCCCCCGGGTCGGCTGGACGGCGTTGCTCCCCGCGTAGAAGCCCGCCACGTCGACGACCACGTGGGTCGAGCCGTTACGGTTGTAGATCTTGACGTTGCCGTTCGCCCCCACCTTCACCGTGACGTTGTTGGAGCCGAGCCAGCCCGCCGGGAAGTTGATCGACGAAGCGTTCGGCCGGCTCACGTCGGCCGGGTAGACGGTCAGGAAGCTGCTCGCGGTCGGGCCGGTCACCGTCACGTTCAGCACCACCGCGCCCGCGCCGGCGGCCGGGACGCCGCCCCGGCCGGCGACCTGGAGGTCGACCGTACCGCCCTGGCCGATCGGGCCGGTCCGCCCGCCGAGGCCGGTGCGGGTGTCCATCAGCCGCTGCGGCGTGGCCAGCGGGTAGTACGTGCCGACCGCGCCCCGGAAGCCCTCGGCGTACAACCGCACGCTGCGCCGGCCGAAGCTGCTGTCGTCCGGCAGGACCAGGCTCGCGGTCTGGCCGCCCACCCTGGTGCTGCCGGCGGTCACCGTCACCGTGCAGGTCTCGCCCGGCGGCAGGGTCCGGCCCGAGCAGGTGTCGGCGGTGATCCGGTACGGTGCCGGGTCGTGCCCGCCGAGCGACGCGGTGCCGAAGGTGACCGGGCGGATCCCCTGCGAGGTGAAGGTCTCCGTCCGGCCGACCTCGTCGCCGGCCACCTCGACCTGCCCGAAGTCCAGCGGGCCGCTCGCCACGGCGGCGTTGTAGTCCACGCTGGAGTTCCACCGGATCTCGCCGTCGATGGTGCCGCTGCGGCCCCGGCAGGTGTAGTCGAAGGAGGCGGCGAAGGTGGTCAGCTTCCCGGTTGCCGGGTCACGGACCACCTCCCGGACGGTCAGGGTGCCGTCCGCCAGGCAGCTGCCACCCCGGTCCGACACGTCGAGCCGGGCCTGTTCCCCGGAGAAGTCCGGTGCGGCGGCGTACGTCCGCCCCTGCTGCCAGGTCTGCCCCGCCGGCGGCTGGACGTAGACCTTGATTTCGCTGGTGCCCTCCTCGGCAGTGGGGTCGGCGGAGAGCTGGAAGGCGTCCCCGTAGTGGAGGGTGGGCGTGACGATGGCGTTGCCGCTGTCCCAGACACCCGTGTGGAAGTCCAGGAAGCTGTCCTGGTCACTGCCGTGGACGACCAGGGCGGTGTAGGGCGCGGTGGGCGCGGCCTGGGCGACCGCTGGTGCCACCGCCGACGCACATGCTGCGGCGACGATCACGCCGAGCAGAGGGCGGATTCTGCGCATGAAGAGACACCCTGGGAGAGAGGGGAATGAGGCGGGGTCAGCGTAGGGGCGACGATTGCGGGGCGGCAAGGTGATGCGCCACATCACCTCCATCATCGAGCGATCGGTGGACGTGCTGGTCACCCTGCACCGCCGACCGGTCGCCCGTACGCGAAGGGGCGCCCCGGCCATGGCCGGGGCGCCCTCGATGGTGCGGGTGCTCAGCGGTGGGAGGAGCCCACGATCTGAGGCTGGCTCTTGCCGGCGTCACCGGAGAGCGTGGCCGCCGGAGCGGCCGGGTAGTAGAACGTGCCCACCATGTCGGCCACCAGGTGGGTGCTGCCGCTCAGGTTGTGCACCTTGTACGCCCCGTTCGGCTCGACGATGCTCAGCACCGCGTTGGAGACGACCTGGTTGGCGTACGGGTTCAGGTTGCTGGTGTCCGGCTTCGGGATCTCCGGGATGTCGGCCGGCCACACAGTGATGACCGTGTTGTTGGTCGGCTTCACCGCGGTCACGTTCATGACCGCCACGCCGGTCTCCGGGGTGTAGCCCGGCACCACGGCGCGACGGGTCCCCCCGGCGGGGATGGCACCGACGATGCCCAGGTTGGTGCGGGTGTCCACGATCCGGGTCGGGCTCTTCGGCGCGAAGCGCATGCCCCACTCCGAGAAGCCGTCGTCGACCGCGCCGACCACGTCGACCAGGACGTGCGCTGAGGCCGAGGTGAAGATCTTGAACTTCCGCGAGCCCGGGGTGCACCAGGCGAACGGCTCGGCACCGGTGCACGGGGTGGTCTGGATGAACGCGGTGTTCGGCACGTTGCGGCCGGCGCCGTAGTTCACCGTGGACGCGGTCGGCTTGGCGGTGGCACCCGACCACGCGGTGAGGAAGCCGGCACTCGCCGGCGCCACCGCGGTGAGGTTGGTGACCAGGGTCCGCATGTGCGGGTTGGCCTCCGGCCCGAAGTCCAGCGCGTACTCGAGGGTGGTGCCGGCCGCCGGCTTGCCCTCGGGCTCGGTGCGGGTGTCGAAGTGCCGGGTGGGCTCGTACCACTCGTACTGACCACCGTTGCGGTTGGTCATCGAGTTGTCCTTGGCGTAGTAGCCGACCACGTCGACCACCACGTCGGTGTAACCGTTGCGGTTGTAGACGGAGACCTTGCCGCCCGTACCGAGCTTCACCGTGACGTTGTTGGAGCCCAGCCAGCCCTTGGCGAAGTTGACCGACGAGGCGTCGGGCCGGGTCTCGCCCGCCGGGTAGGCGGTGACGAAGCTGTCCATCGTCGGGCCGGTGATCGTCACGTTGAGCACGACGGCGCCGGCGCCGGCGGCCGGTACGCCACCCCGGCCGGCGACCTGGAGGTCGACCTTGGCCAGCGGGCCGATCTTCGCCTTCGGCGCTCCGAGGCCCGCGCGGGTGTCCATCAGACGGGCCGGGGAGACCTCGTAGTAGGCCCCGGTGGTGTCGGCGAGAGCCGCCGTCACCTGCTGAGGCGCGGCGGCGGGAGCCGCGGATGCCGTACCCGGCACCACGGCCAGTGCACATGCCCCGGCGAGAGTCGCGCCGAGCAGAGTGCGGAATTTGCGCATAGAAACCCCGTGGATGAAGAGGAAACAGGGAATTGCTGCCCCAGCGTAGGGGGCGCGGTCAATACCGGCAAGGACATACCTCGCCACAACACAAGGGGTGAACGCGCGGGGACTTAATGCCGTATTAATGTTCAACTCCATGAGTTGTCCACAGGGGTGAAGCGTTCTCCACAGGTTTTCCACAACCCCGGTGGACACCCTTGACATCCGCGCTGAGCAGGCGAGACTGCCCAGGTGACCGCTGCCCACGATCCGGTACCGGCCCCCCGGGCGCCACAGCCACCCGGGCGGGCGCGCATCGTGCTGGCAGAGGTGTCCCGCCGGGACAGCCGGGCCGAACGCACCCGCGTCGAACTCGCCCAGCAGACCCGGGTCGGCGAGGCGCTGGTCCGGGGTCTGGTCCGGGCGCAGCTGGCGCTCGCGCTGCGGATGAGCCTGGTCGTGCTGATCGGGCTCGGCGGCCTGCCCTGGCTGTTCGCGATCGCGCCGGCCGTCGGGCGGGTCACCGTCTTCGGCGTCAACCTGCCCTGGCTGCTGCTCGGGCTCGCCTCGTTCCCGTTCCTGATCGTGGTGGGCTGGGCGTACGTGCGGCTGGCCGAACGCAACGAGCAGGACTTCACCGACCTGGTCCAGCGGCCGGAGCGCTGAGATGGGCAACGGCTACGTCGTCCCGGCCATCGTGGCGGTCACCCTGGTCACCCTCGGCATCGGCTTCTACGGGCTGCGGCTGGCCCGCACCACCTCCGACTTCCTGGTCGCCTCCCGCGCGGTGAGTCCGACCTGGAACGCCGCCGCGATCGGCGGGGAATACCTGTCGGCCGCCAGCTTCCTCGGCGTGGCCGGGCTGATCCTCAAGTACGGCGTGGACGTGCTCTGGTACCCGGTCGGCTTCGCCGCCGGCTACCTCGCCCTGCTGCTCTTCGTTGCCGCCCCGCTGCGCCGCTCCGGCGCGTTCACCCTGCCCGACTTCTGCGAGCTGCGGCTCGGCTCGCGCCGGTTGCGCACCCTGGCCACCGCTTTCGTGATCTTCATCGGCTGGCTCTACCTGGTGCCGCAGTTGCAGGGCGCCGGGCTGACCCTGGCCACCGTCGCCGGCTCGCCGTACCCGGTGGGGGCGTTGCTGGTCGCCGTCGTGGTGACCACGAACGTGGCGTTCGGCGGGATGCGGGCGATCACCTTCGTCCAGGCCTTCCAGTACTGGTTGAAGCTGACCGCGCTGGCCGTACCGGCGATCTTCCTGGCGTTGCAGTGGCAGGCCGACGCCCGGCCCGCGGTGACCCCGCCCGACGGGCCGGCGTTCCGGACCGCGACCACCGTCGTGGTCGAGCACCGCGCGGAGCTCACCTTCGCCGACGGCACGATCCTCCAGGTACGCCCCGGCGACCGCCTCGACTTCGCCGCCGGCGACCCGGTGCCGGAGGTGTCCGGAGTGGCCACCGACGCGGCCGACTGGCTGCTGCCGGACACCGCCGGGGACGACGATCGCGGCCTCTTCGCCACGTACTCGCTGATCCTGGCCACGTTCCTCGGCACCATGGGGTTGCCGCACGTGCTGGTCCGCTTCTACACCAACCCCGACGGCGCGGCCGCCCGGCGCACCACGCTGGTGGTGCTCGCCCTGGTCGGCGTCTTCTACCTGCTGCCCACCATCTACGGCGTGCTCGGCCGGATCTACACCCCGCAACTGCTGGTCACCGGGCAGACCGACGCGGTGGTGGTGCTGCTGCCCGGGGCCGCGCTCGGCGACGGGACCACCGGCCGGCTGCTCGCCGCGCTGGTCGCGGCGGGCGCGTTCGCGGCCTTCCTCTCCACCTCGTCGGGGCTGCTCACCAGCGTCGCCGGGGTGATCTCCACCGACGTGCTCGGGCGCGGCTCGGTACGCGGCTTCCGGCTGGCCACGGTGATCGCCGGCGGGGTGCCGGCGGTGCTCGCGCTCAACGTCTCCGGGCTGGACGTCTCCCAGGTGGTCGGGCTGGCCTTCGCGGTCGCCGCCTCCAGCTTCTGTCCGCTGCTGGTGCTCGGCATCTGGTGGCGTGGGCTGACCGATCTGGGCGCGGCGGCCGGGGTGCTGGTCGGCGGCGGGGCGGCCGTGGCGGCGGTCCTGGTCACCGTGCTCGGGCCACCGCTGTCCGGCTGGCCGGCCACGCTCATCGCGCAGCCGGCCGCCTGGACGGTGCCGCTCGCCTTCACGGTGATGGTCGCCGTCTCGATGGCGACCCGCCGGCGGGCCCCGGCCGACGTCGGGGCCACCATGCTCCGCCTGCACGCCCCCGAGGCGCTACGGCTGTGACCCCGTCCGTGGCGGTGGTGTGGGCTAGGGGCGGGTACGTCCCGGGGAGGACGCGGGATCATCCTGCGGCCGGAGCTTCGTCTGGTCCGGCCCGGATACGGTCGGACGCATGACTGGTGGGCACCCCGCGCTCGCGCTGCGCGGCCTGGCGAAGCAGTTCGACGGCAAGGTCGCGGTGGCGGGCGTCGACCTGGCCGTCCCGGCCGGCTCCTTCTACGGGCTGCTCGGCCCGAACGGCGCCGGCAAGACCACCACGCTGTCGATGGCGGTCGGGCTGCTGCGGCCCGACCACGGCCGGGCCTGGGTGCTCGGGCACGACGTGTGGGCCGACCCGGTGGGCGCGAAGCGGCTGCTCGGCGTGATGCCGGACGGCGTACGGCTCTTCGACCGGCTCACCGGGGCGGAGCTGCTGGCGTACCACGGTCTGTTGCGCGGGATGGACCCGGCGGTGGTCGACCAGCGGGCCGCCGAACTGCTGGACGTGCTGGCGCTGACCGACGCCGGCCGGACCCTGGTGGTCGACTACTCGGCCGGCATGAAGAAGAAGATCGGCCTGGCCTGTGCGCTGCTGCACGGCCCCCGGGTCCTGGTGCTGGACGAGCCGTTCGAGGCGGTCGACCCGGTCTCCGCCGCGCTGATCCGCGACATCCTGCAGCGGTACGTCTCCGGCGGCGGCACGGTGGTCTTCTCCAGCCACGTCATGGAGGTCGTCGAGCGGCTCTGCTCGCACGTGGCGATCCTCGCCGAGGGCACCATCAAGCGGGTCGGCACCCTGGACGAGGTGCGCGGGGACCGGTCCCTGGAGGAGGTCTTCGTCGAGGTGGTCGGTGGCCGCACCGCGACCGGTGAGGAACTGTCGTGGCTGTCGCGGTGACCGTCCCGGCCGAACCGGTCCGGCGGGTCTCCGCCCGGCACTTCGTCCGGCTCAAGCTGCGGGTGATGGGCAACAACTTCCGGGGCCAGGGCTGGCGGCTCGCGATGTTCGTGATCGGCGTCCTGGTCGGCCTCTGGTTCGCCGCCGGCGGTTTCCTGGCGCTGGCCGCGCCGGGCTTCGCCGACGAGCCGCGGTACGCGCTGATGACCGCCGCGTTCGGTGGTGGGCTGCTGGTGCTCGGCTGGCTGCTGCTGCCACTGGTCTTCTTCGGCGTGGACGAGACCCTGGACCCGGCCCGGTTCGCGCTGCTGCCGCTGCCCCGCCGCACCCTGGTCGCCGGGCTGTTCGCGGCGGCGCTGGTCAGCGTTCCGGTGCTCGCGGTGCTGCTCGCCGTCTCCGGGCTGGTGGTCACCGCCGCCGCGCTGGGCGGCTGGGCGGCCGGGCTGGTCGCGGCCGTCGGGGTGGTCGCGGGGCTGCTGCTCTGCGTCGCCGCCAGCCGCGCGGTGACCAGCGCGTTCGCCACCATGCTGCGGTCCCGCCGGGTACGCGACCTGGCCGCCGTGCTGCTGGCGGTGGTCGCCGCCCTGCTCGGGCCGTTGCAGATCGCGGTGCTGGCGGCGGTGCAGGACGCCGACTGGGACCGGCTGGCCGGGGTGGCCGAGGTGGTGGGCTGGACCCCGTTCGGCGCGCCCTGGACGGTCGGCGTGGACGTGGCCGAGGGGCGGGCCTGGGCCGTACCGGTGAAGTTGCTGATCACGGCGGTGACCATCGGCCTGCTGCTGCTGTGGTGGTCGCGGTCGCTGGAGTCGGCGATGGTCGGCGCGGCCAGCGCCGCTCCGGCCAAGGGCCGGCGCGGGCCGGCGGGCGGGGCCGTCGCGCAACTCTTCCCCCGGGCGCTGGCCTGGACGCGCCGGGACCGGTTCGACGCGCTGGTCGCCCGGGAGGCGCGCTACTGGTGGCGGGACGCCCGGCGCCGGGCCAACCTGATCACCGTCGCGGTGGTCGGGGTCTTCGTGCCGGTGATGGTGAACCTCGGCGGTCCGCAGTTCGCCGCCGAGGACGGCCCGGACCTCACCGCCGGCAACTCGTCGCCGGTCCTGCTCAGCCTGTCGATGCTCTTCGTCGGGGTGCTCGCCTCGGTCACCCTGGCCAACCAGTTCGGCTTCGACGGCAGCGCGTACGCGGCGAACGTGGTGGCCGGGGTGCCCGGTCGGCTGGAGCTGCGCGCCCGGATGGCGGCCTTCTCGGTGTACGTGGTGCCGATGCTGGGCGTGGTGTCGGTGGTGATCGCGCTGGTGGTGGGCGAGCCCGGCTGGATCGGGGTGGCCGGCGGGGCGCTGCTCGCCGCGTACGGGGCCGGGTTGGCGATCAACGGGTTCGTGTCGGTGCTCGGGGCGTACTCGCTGCCGGAGACGAGCAACCCGTTCGCGATGAACACCGGGGCGGGGGTGGCGAAGAGTTTCCTCACCCTGCTGTCCATGGTCGCCTCGGCGGCCGCCGCGGTACCGATGGTGGTGGCCGCGGCGCTGCTCGGGGACGCCTGGCTCTGGCTGGCCCTGCCGCTCGGGGCGGCGTACGGGCTGGGGGCGGCGCTGCTCGGCTCGTACCTGGCCGGGGACGTGCTGGACCGGCGGATGCCGGAGCTGCTGGCCACCGTCACCCCGCGCCGCTGATGCCGGTCGTCGAGGCGGTGGCGACCGTCCCGGTCCCGCCCGAGTTGGCCTTCGCGGTGTCGCAGACCACCGCGCCGGTGCGCTACCGGTGGGACCCGTTCGTTCGGGAGCAGCACTTCACCGACGGGGCGACCCGCCCCGGCAAGGGGGTGCGGACCTTCACCCGTTCCCGGCACGGCCTGGTCATGGTCAGCGAGTACGTCTCGTTCGCGCCACCGACGAACGTCGGCATGAAGATGGTGCGCGGTCCGTGGTTCTTCGAGATGTTCGCCGGCGGCTGGCGGTTCGCGCCCGCTGCGGAGCCCGGCCACACCGTCGCCACCTGGCGGTACAGCTTCCGCTGCCGGCCGGCGTTCCTGCGGCCGGTCGCCGACCGCGTCGGCGGCTGGCTGCTCACCCGGGACATCCGCCGCCGGATCGCCGGCTACGCCGCCGGCTGCGCGGACCCGGAGGTGCTGGCCGCCGCCCGCCGCTCGCTCGCCGCCGACGATCCGGCCGACGGGGGTACGACCTGAGCCACCCCGCCTCGGCCGGGCCGCCGGTTGCGGCATGTCGCGGTGTCCGACCTGACGGACACCGCGTGGATCGAACGCGGGTCAGACCCGGCGCATGAAGGCGTAGAGGAAGTGGCTGCCGGTGACCGAGGCGACGTTGACCAGCTCCCAGCCGTAGTTCGACAGGTGCTCGACGGCCTCCATGAGCTGGGTGACGCTGTTGCCCATGAACCCGGGCCGGGCGGAGACGGCCAGGTGCCGGAACGGGTAGGCGCGGAGGTCGACCTCGCCCCGGAGGACCGAGTCGGCACCGACGGAACGGGACTGTGCGAGCTGCGGCGGCGTCACGAAGGCCATGCCCGGCACGATAGGACGTCCGGGCGAGGGCCCCGATTCCGACAAGATCGCGGCCCTGCGAACGAGTACGCACCGACCACGGCGCCGGCCAGACCCGCTGGCCCCGCGCGACCGCGCCACCGTGTCGGTGATCACCGGTCCCGGGTCGGCCGCGCGGTTCGCGAGCCCGACGGCGGACGGTGGTCGGGGATCCTTTCGAGCTGATGTCGTCAACGACTCAGGCTCCGGGCCCGACGGGTTTGATTCGTTCACGACATCAGCTCGAAAGGGCCTGCAGAGCGCCCTGCCTCGTCCGGCCCGGGAAGAGGTCGGGCCCGGCAGAGGTCGGGCCCGGCGGATCATGCGGGCAGGGCCGGACCTCGGTCGGTCGGCGGAGCGGACGGCGTCTGCGCGACGAATGACCGCCAGGCGCCGGGAGCGAAGGTGAGGGTCGGGCCGGAGCGGTCCTTGCTGTCCCTCACCAGCACCACGCCAGGCAGATTGTCCGCCACCTCGACGCAGTTGCCGCCGGAGTCCGTCGATCGGCTGGAGGTGCGCCAGTGCGGCTTGATCATCGTCATGGCGTCACCTTCAGCTTCCGGATCAGATCCAGCGAGGCGCCTGTGGACAGTGCTTCGCCGAGCAGGCTATCCCACTTGCGATCGATCAAGCCGATCATTTCAGGGTCGTCCATGACGTGTCCCCGAGCGGCATTCTCCAGGTAGAGGGCCCTGTCGCCGTCCGGCAGCTCAGCAAGCACGAACCCACCGCCGAGCCCGACGTGCTCCCCGACGCTCAGCGGAATAACGTGCAGCCGGAGGAACGGCAGGTCGGCCACACCCAGGAGTCGACCGAGTTGCTCGTCGAGCACGGCAGGCCCACCAACCGGACGGTGTAGCGCCGACTCATCGAGCAAAAAGACGCAGTGCGGTGGCTCGTCGCGGTGCAGCAGTTGCTGCCGCTCCATTCGCACCGCCACCAACTCGTCCACCATCGCTGGCGCGTGCAGCCCACCGGCCGAGATGACCGCGTGCGCATACTTCTCGGTTTGGAGCAGGCCGGGCACCAGGCAGGCTTCGAAAGCACGCAGTCGAGTGGCCTGCTGTTCGTAGCCTCGCCAGGGCGCGAACCAGGACGGCCCCCGCTCCTGGTCGGCCGCCTTGAGTAGTTCGGCGAGGAGGCCGCCGGTGCCGAGGGCCTGGTCGGCGGCGACGGCGAACTCCATGGTCGGCCGGCGGCGGCCGGTCTCGATCGCCGCCACGGTCGACGGACTCCACTTGATCGTGGCGGCCAGCCCCTCCTGGGACACCTCGGCACCCGCTCGGGCGGCCTTCAACGCCCTGACCCACATCTCGACGTTCATCCTTACCTCTCCGGTAAGTACGTGACCCCGCTGCGTAGTAAGCCCTGGCATCCTCCCCTGCGACCGGCCCGCCGTCCAGGGTGGAGAACACGCGGCCCGGCCGGTGGAGGCGTCGACCCGGCGGCCGGTCCTGCGTCGGGTCGCCCCGGTCAATCCCCCGACCGGGGCGACCCCCGAGACCGGGAGGAAGTCAGCGATGTTCGAATTCATCCGCCGCAGGAACGCCGCGCTGTGGCCGTACCGGAGGAAGAAGGTGGCACCGGCGACCGGCGTGCCGGGCGCGACCGCGCCGCAGGGGTCGGTGGGCCGGCCGAACCAGCCGCCGGCGTGGGCGACCGCGCCGACGGTGGCCCTGCCGCGACCGGGCCGCGCAGGCTGGCTGACCCCGGCGCAGAACTGGCGGGCGAACGGCGGACGGTGGTGACCACCGCCCGGGCGTGTCGCGCCGGGAAGGCGGACACGACCCTGAGCGTGATGCCTCTGAGTCATAAAGATGCCTCTCAGTCATATCGCTCGTTGCGGCATTCGTCTCCGGCCGCCGACACGCCGGAACGCAAGCGGCGTAGCGCCACCGCGCGGACCGCCACAGCGCGGACCGCCACCGCGTCGGCCATCGCCGCGCCGACCGTCGTGGGGGACCGGCGGTGAGCAGGCGGGCGCCGCATCTGCCGATGCGACCGCTCTGGCGGTGCCGGGCCTGCGGCGCGCACTGGCCGTGTCAGCCGGCCCGACTCGGCCTGCTGGTCGAGTACCGGCACGACCGGACGACACTGCTCGTGTACCTGGGCGGGCTGATGGCCGAGGCCGCCGATCAGCTCGCCCGACTCCACCCGCAGGCCCGTCCGACCGACCTGCACGAGCGCTTCCTCGGCTGGGCGCGGGCCCGGGGCGGCACAATGTTTCACGTGAATCATGAGCCGGGTGCCGAGATCCACCACACTGATCCGTTCGCGGTGCCCGCCGGGCAGCGCTCGCCCGTACGCCGGTTGCGGGGTCGGCTGGCGGCGCCGGTGACCCTCTGGACGGCGCCCGGACCGGCGGGGCTGACCGTCTCGTCCACCCTGGTCGCCGAGGGTGAGCCGGACCGGCTGCTCGGGCTGATCGACGCGGAGTCGGACCTGTGGGCGGCGGTGGAGGAGGCCGGGCGGTTCGCGGTGACGCCGTTGGGGCCGCCGCACCGGCAGCTCGCCGACCGGTTCGCCGGGCTCTTCCCCTCCCCGGGTGGGCTCTTCGCCACCGGATCGTGGCTCGACACCCCCTACGGCCCGGTCCCCAGCGACGCCGGCGGGTGGGCCGGCTGCCGGCTCGACACCGCCCGCGAGTACGGCTGGGGCCTGCTGGTGGAGGCCACCATCGAGGCGGTCGACCTGACCGAGAAGACCATGCCGCTGCTGCACTACCGGGGCCGGTACCACGAGCTGACCTGACGGCCCGGCGACAGCTCGTGGTGGCCCGGCGACAGCTGGTGGTGGCCCGGCGAGCGCCCGCCCGACCTACCGCTCGTCGGAGTGACCTGGGTCACTCGGCGCAGCCCGCAGACCGTTCGGCGCAGCCGCCGACCGGCCCCGATCTCGGCCTTCCCTGGATGGGAACGCGCTCTCTACGGTGCGCGAAACTCCCCAGGCCTGTGAAGGTGGTGATCCACAGATGTCCACGGACACACCCGCGTCCGCGCCCGCCGAGTCGGCGGCGGAGCGGTATCTCGCCGTACAACGGTCGGACGAGTTCGCCGGGTTGCGTCGCGCGTTGCGCGGCTTCGTCTTCCCGATGACCGTCGCATTCTTCCTGTGGTACGCGCTCTACGTCATCCTTTCCGCCTACGCGCGGGACTTCATGGGCACGAAGCTCTTCGGCAGCAACGTCAACGTCGCCCTCGTCTTCGGTCTGCTCCAGTTCGTCTCCACCTTCCTGATCGCCTGGCTCTACTCCCGGTACGCCGACCGGAAGATCGACCCGGTGGCCGACCGGATCCGCGCCGAGATCGGGGAGGTGAACCATGAACACGGTCCTCGCGGCTGAGGCGGGCAGCACCACCGCCCGCAACCTCACCATCACGCTCTTCCTGGTCTTCGTGGCGGTGACCCTGGCCATCACCATCTGGGCCAGCCGGCAGACCAAGACGGCCACCGACTTCTACGCCGGCGGCCGGTCCTTCTCCGGCTTCCAGAACGGCATGGCGATCGGCGGCGACTACATGTCGGCCGCGTCGTTCCTCGGCATCGCCGGCATCATCGCCCTCTACGGCTACGACGGCTTCCTCTACTCGATCGGCTTCCTGGTCGCCTGGCTGGTGGCCCTGTTGCTGGTGGCCGAACTGCTGCGCAACTCCGGCCGGTACACGATGGCCGACGTGCTGGCCTTCCGGATGCGGCAGCGTCCGGTGCGTACCGCCGCGGCCGTCTCCACCATCACGGTGTCGATCTTCTACCTGCTGGCCCAGATGGTGGGCGCGGGCGCGCTGGTCGCGCTGCTGCTCGGCATCAAGCCGGGGACGACCTTCCTCGGCATGGACGCGGACACCGCCAAGGTCGCCACCATCATCATGGTCGGCGCCCTGATGATCATCTACGTCACGGTAGGTGGCATGAAGGGCACCACCTACGTGCAGATCGTCAAGGCGTTCCTGCTGATGGGCGGCGCGCTGGTGATGACGTTGCTGGTGCTGGCGAAGTACAAGTTCAACCTGTCGTCGCTGCTCGGCGACGCCGCCGCCGCCTCCGGCAAGGGCAGCGCCTTCCTCGAACCCGGGCTGCGCTACGGCGTCGAGGTGGCCGGCAATTCGACCCAGACGTTCTACAACAAGATCGACCTGCTCTCGCTCGGCATCGCGCTGGTGCTCGGCACGGCCGGCCTGCCGCACATCCTGATCCGCTTCTACACCGTCCCGACCGCCAAGGCGGCCCGCAAGAGCGTGCTGTGGGCGATCGGCATCATCGGCACCTTCTACCTGCTCACCCTGGCGCTCGGCTTCGGTGCCGCGGCGCTGGTCGGCAGCGAGGCGATCACCGCCCAGGACAAGGCGGGCAACACGGCGGCGCCACAGCTCGCCGAGGCGCTCGGCATCGACTTCCTCGGTGGCGATCTCGGCGGGGCCACTCTGCTGGCGATCATCGCGGCGGTCGCCTTCGCCACCATCCTGGCCGTGGTCGCCGGTCTGACCCTGGCCTCCTCCTCCAGCCTGGCGCACGACTTCTACGCCAACGTGCTGAAGAACGGCCAAGCCTCCGAACGGCAGGAGGTAACCGTCGCCCGCGTCTCCGCCCTGGTCATCGGCGCGGTCTCGATCGTGCTCTCGATCTTCGCGCAGAGCCTGAACGTGGCCTTCCTGGTGGCGCTGGCCTTCGCGGTGGCCGCGTCGGGCAACCTGCCGGCAATCCTCTACAGCCTCTTCTGGAAGCGGTTCAACACCTCGGGGGCGGTCTGGGCCATCTACGGCGGACTACTGGCCGCCGTGTTCCTGGTGTTCTTCTCGCCGGTGGTCTCCGGGGCACCGACCTCGATGTTCCCGGACCAGGACTGGCAGTGGTTCCCGCTGTCCAACCCGGGCATCCTCTCGATCCCGTTCGGCTTCCTGTGTGGGTGGATCGGCACGGTGATCTCGAAGGAGCGCGACGAGGAGAAGTACGCGGAGCTGGAGGTGCGGGCGCTGACCGGCGCGGGAGCGCACTGACGTCCACCACCGGAAGGGGCCCTGGCGCGCGTGCCGCGCCGGGGCCCCTTCCCGCATGCCGCGCCGTATCCGGGGGGCACCCTTAGTAGGCTGGCCGGCATGAAGGTAGCCCCGCGTTTCGGCAGCGGTCATCGCGTCCTGGTCACCGGCGGCGCCGGTTTCGTGCCGTCCCACCTGGTCGACGCCCTCGTCGGGCGCGGCTGCCAGGTCGTCGCGCTGGACAACTTCGTCACCGGTTCGAAGGACAACGTCGCGTACCTGCTGGACAACCCGTCCTTCGCCCTGGTCGAGGCGGACATCTCCGACGGGCTGCCGCCCCACCCGGCGCTGGCCGAGCGGTTCGACGCCGTCCTGCACATGGCCTCCCCGGCCAGCCCGACCGACTTCGAGAAGCTGCCGGTGGAGATCCTCCGGGTCGGCTCGGCGGGCACCCTGCACCTGCTGGAGCGCGCGCTCGCCGACGGCGCCCGGTTCCTGATGGCCTCCACCTCGGAGGCGTACGGTGATCCGAAGGAGCACCCGCAGCGCGAGACGTACTGGGGCAACGTCAACCCGATCGGGGTACGCGCCGTCTACGACGAGGCGAAGCGCTTCTCCGAGGCGGCCACCATGGCGTACCACCGGAGCAAGGGGCTGGACGCGGCGATCGTCCGGATCTTCAACACGTACGGCCCGCGGATGCGCCCCGACGACGGCCGGGCCATCCCCACCTTCATCTCCCAGGCGCTGCGCGGCGAGCCGATCACCGTGCACGGCACCGGCAACCAGACCCGCTCGATCTGCTACGTCGACGACCTGGTGCGCGGCATCCTGCTGCTGCTCGACTCGACCGAGACCGGGCCGATCAACTGCGGCACCGAGCACGAGATGAGCATGCGGCAACTCGCCGAGACGATCGTGTCACTGTGCGGAAGCAGTTCCGAGGTGACGTACATCACCCGCAGTGCGGACGATCCGGAGATGCGGCGGCCTGATCTCACCCTCGCCCGGGAGCTGCTGGGATACGAACCCACCGTGGCGCCCGAAGACGGACTGCGACGCACGATCGACCACTTCCGGGCGCGGCTAGGGTAGCGCTCCGCCCGGCACGCGGGGCGCGACGCGGCGTTCGCCTTCGGGCAACGCTCGACCGGCATACGTACGCTGAACCGCATGTCCGCCACATCGTCAGCCGGCGTCCCGCTCCCGTACACGCACCGGAGCGCCGGACGCGCCGCGGTCCCCGGTCCCGACCGGGCCGCCGGGCGCGCCCGGCCGTCCGAGACGCAGTGGTACCCGTCGTACGACGATGAGCGCCCCCGCTCCGGCGGGCCCGGCGGCCCGGGCGGACCCGGCACGCCGCCGGGGCCGGGCGGTCCGGGTGGCCCCGGCCGGCGTGGCCCCCGCCCGCGCTGGGGACGGATCGGCCTGGTGGCCGGCGTGGCGGTGCTGGTGCTGGCGCTGCTCGGCGGCCTGGGGGCGTGGGTCTACACCGACAACCTCGACAAGGACCTGGCCCGCACGGACCCGTTCTCGGAGATCACCGGCGGGCGGCCGGCCAAGGCGGTGAACGGCGCGCTGAACATCCTGCTGGTGGGCTCGGACTCGCGCGACCCGGACGCGCCGGTGGACAAGCAGAGCCAGTGGCGGGCCGACACGATCATCGTCATGCACATCCCCGCCGACCACAAGTCGGCCTACCTGGTCTCCATCCCGCGTGACCTGTACGTGCCGATCCCGGAGAGCGCCGGCGCGGAGTGCGACTCCGGGCGGCGCGCGAAGATCAACGCGGCGTTCGCGTTCGGCGGCCTCCCGCTGGCGGTTCGCACGGTGGAGTGCTTCAGCGACGTCCGGATCGACCACGTGATGGCGATCGACTTCGGCGGCTTCAAGGAGGTCACCGACGCGCTCGGTGGGGTGGACCTCAAGGTGGAGCGGAGCATCACCTCGATCCACAAGCCGTACCGGAAGTTCACCAAGGGCACCATGCACATGGACGGCGCCACGGCACTGGACTGGATCCGGCAGCGCAAGCAGTTCCCGGACGGCGACTTCGCCCGGATGCGCCACCAGCAGGAGTTCCTGCGCGCGCTGATGGACAAGGCGGCGAGCACGGGCACGCTGGCCAATCCGAAGAAGCTGAACGCCTTCCTCCAGTCGGTCACCGACGCGGTGACCGTCGACAACGGCTTCTCGCTGGTCGACATGGGTGTGCAGTTCCGCAGCCTGCGCGGCGAGAACCTGACCTTCATCACCAGCCCGAACACGGGCAGCGACACGATCAACGGCGAGTCGGTGGTGGTCTCCGACCGGGCGAAGGCGCTGGCGATGTACAAGGCGATGTCGGCGGACACGATGGCGGCCTGGGTGGCGGCCAACCAGGACCCGGACACCAAGGGCAAGTGACCCGGTTCCCCCCGGGCGGCCGGACCTCCCGGCCGTCCCGGGCGGACCGACGAGGGCCGGTGGCGGCGGCCGGTGTTGCCGGCACATTTCGACGGACGTCATCAGAGGTGCGCTCACGTCTGGTTCCATCATCGGCCGCCAACCACCGACCAGACGTATTGACTCATCCGTTCGGTTGAATTGCCGTCGCATGTGTCGGGATATCCAGGAATTGAGCGTCTGACGATCTCGCCTTGACGGGAAGCGGTACGTAGAGTGGTCCCGCCCCCCGACCACGCGAGCTGGAGCATGCATGCCGGTTCAGACCAGCCCCCGCCCGACGTCGCTGGATTCCGACCCCCACGCACGGGCGTCGACAAAGATCCCGTCCCAGGGCGGTCGGAGCGGGCGGCGCACCGGCGGCGCCGGGAAGCGCACCAAGCGCAAGGACCCGCTCTGGGCCCGCCTGACGGTGATCTTCGGCGCCGTGCTGATGATGACCAGCGGCATCGCCATCGTCGGCAGCAAGGCGCTGATCAGCCAGGCGACCGGCAGCATCGCCCAGAAGAACCTGCTGGGCGGGGCGGGCAAGACCGACGCCGAGGGTGGCGCCGACCTGGAGGGCCCGATCGACATGCTCCTGCTGGGCGTCGACGCCCGCGAGCGCTGGGCCGCGGACGACGTCCGGGCGGACAGCATCATCGTGCTGCACATCCCGGCCAGCCACGACCAGGCGTACATGATCTCGATCCCGCGGGACACCGAGGCGCAGATCCCCGCCTTCAAGAAGAGCGGCTACGCCGGTGGCACCGACAAGATCAACGCGGCGTTCCAGGCCGGCGCGCGCAACGGCGGCGGCTGGGAGGGCGGCGCCCAGCTGATGGCCCAGACCATCAAGAACATGACCGGGATCAGCTTCGACGGCGCCGCGATCATCAACTTCGGCGGATTCAAGAACGTCATCGACACCCTGGGCAGCGTCCGGATCTGCGTCAAGCACGAGGTGCAGTCGATCCACACGGTGATGGTCGACGGCAAGCACATGTGGAAGGCGGACGCCAAGAAGACCGGCCGGCCGATGACCCCGGTGGTCTACAAGAAGGGCTGCCGCGAGATGTCCGGCCTCGAGGCGCTGGACTACTCCCGGCAGCGCTACGGCCTGCCCGGCGGCGACTACGACCGGCAGCAGAACCAGCAGCAGCTCATCAAGGCGATGGCCCGCAAGGCCACCGAGAAGGGCATGCTGACCAACCCGGTCAAGGTCAACCAGCTGATCCGGGCGGCGGGCAAGGCCTTCATCCTCGACGTCGGCGGCGCATCGGTCGCCAACTTCATCTACACCCTGCGCGGGGTCAGCGCCAACGAGTTGACGATGCTGCGCACCAACGGCGGCAAGTTCAACGGCAACGCCAACAACCGTGAGGCGCTCAGCCCGCAGACGCTGGAGATGTTCCGGGCGGTCAAGAACGACAAGCTGGGCGAATTCGTGTACGCCAACCCGGCGGTCCTCTCCACCCGCAGCTGACCCCGATGACCGGCCGGCAGCCACGGCGAAACCAGCCCCGGGCGCAGTGACCGACCCGTAGCCTGAAGTGAGCATGTCTCACGTAACGGCCACGGGGAGGGCGTCACGGCCAGGTCAGCGAGGTCCGACCGAGGGCTGGACAGACCACCACCCGGCCGCCGGGCCACCCGCTGGCCGAGGGTCCTGCTCCGGGTCGGACTCGCCCTCGTGCTGGTCGCCGTCGTCACCGTGGTCGGCATCAAGGCACTCACCGCGCGGTACGAGCGCACCATCACCCGGGAGCAACTGCTCGCCCAGGACGCCCGGCAGCCCCGGACCGACCTCTCCGAAGGGCTGAACTACCTGCTCGTCGGCAGCGACCGGCGGGGCGCCACCGACGGGCCCGACCAGCGCTCGGACACCATCCTCATCGTGCATCTACCGCCCGGGATGCGGCAGGGCTACCTGATCTCCGTCCCGCGCGACCTGCTGGTGGCCATTCCCCCCGGCGGCACCAACGGCTATCGCGGCGGCCAGGACAAGATCAACGCTGCGTACGAGCACGGCGGGGCCGGCCGGGGCGGGGCCCAACTGCTCTCCTCCACCCTGACCCGGCTCACCGGGATCCGCTTCGACGGGGCCGCGCTGGTCGACTTCGCCGGCTTCAAGCAGGTCATCAACCTGCTCGGCGGGATCCGGATGTGCGTGGACACCGAGGTCCGGTCGATCCACACCGGGACCGTGTTCGCCGCCGGATGCCAGCAGATGGACGGCGCCCGGGCGCTGGACTACGTGCGGCAGCGCTACGGCCTGCCCGGCGGCGACTACGACCGGCAGCGGCACCAGCAGCAGATGCTGCGCGCGGTGCTGGAGCGGGCCGGCGAGACGGACCTGCGCGGCGACCCGGTCAAGCTGGACCGGGTGCTGCGCGCGGTCGGCGGCACGCTGACCCTGGACACCAACGGCGTACCCGTCGAGGACCTGCTGATGGCCCTCCGGTCGCTGCCGGCGGAGCAGCTGAGCGGGGTGCAGGTGCCGTCGTACCCGGAGACCATCGACGGGATCTCCTACGTGGTGCTCGACAACGGCGGCAACGGCCTCTTCGACGCCGTACGCGGCGAGCGGGTGCCGGGCTGGGCGACGGCCAACCCGCGCTGGATCACCCGGTTGTGAGCCGGCGAACCGGCCCGGCCCGTGCCGATGCCGCCGGTGAGGATCTAGGCTGCTACCCGTGTTCGGATCCCAGGTACCCAGCGTTCCCGTGACCGAGATCGACGACGAGACCTACCTGCTGGACGTCCGCGAGGACGACGAGTGGGTGGCGGGCCACGCCCCCGGCGCCCACCACCTGCCGATGATGGAGCTGCCGGCCCGGCTGGCCGAGGTGCCCACCGACCGGGACGTCGCGGTGATCTGCCGCTCCGGCGGGCGCTCCGCCCAGGTCGTCGGCTACCTGCTCAACAACGGATGGGAGCAGGTGCGCAACGCCGACGGCGGGATGCGCCAGTGGGAGGCCGTCGGCCGGCCGGTGGTCGGCGGGGACGGGCAGCCCGGCCGGGTCATCTGAGAGCCGGCACCATGGGCGATCCGCTGGTCTTCGCGCACCGCGGCGCGTCGGCCGACCTGCCCGAGCACACCCTCGCGGCGTACCTGCGGGCCCTGGACGAGGGCGCCGACGGGCTGGAGTGCGACGTCCGGCTCACCCGGGACGGGCACCTGGTCTGCGTGCACGACCGCCGGCTGGACCGGACCAGCAACGGACGCGGGCTGGTCAGCGCCCGTACCCTCGCCGAGCTGGAGCTGCTCGACTTCGGCTCCTGGCATCCGGGCTGCGTACCGGCCGACGGCGACGAGGTGCTGGACGAGTCGCACACCCGGCTGCTCACGCTGGAACGGCTGCTGGAGGCCGTACTGGCCGCCGACCGGCCGGTCCGGCTGCTGGTGGAGACGAAGCACCCGTCCCGCTACGGCGGCGACGTCGAGCGCCGGCTGGTCGCGCTGCTGCGCCGGTACGGGCTCGCCGAACCCCGCCCGGACGACCCGGTACGGGTCACCGTGATGTCCTTCTCCCCGCTGGCCGTACGCCGGGTCCGGGAGCTGGCCCCGGCGCTGCCCACGGTGCTGCTGCTGGAGGTGCTGCCGCGCTGGCTGCGACTCGGCCGGCTGCCGTTCGGCGCCGGGATCGCCGGGCCCGGCATCGGCCTGGTCCGGGCCCGCCCGCAACTGGTGCCCGCCCTGCGGGCCGCCGGCAACCAGGTGTACGTCTGGACCGTCAACGAGCCGGACGACCTGGAGCTGGTGCTGGCCGCCGGGGTGAACGGGGTGATCACCGACCGACCGGCGCGGACGCTGGCCCGGCTGGGCCGGTGAGGCCCACCGGACGGGGCTGCCCGAACTCCGCCCGAGGGGGCACACTCGGGACATGCCGGAGCGTACCGATCTCGCCGCCCTGATCACCGGCCACAGCGCGGTGATCGAGATGATCAATTCCGGAGACGCGGGCCTGCCCGTCCTCACCCAGCTGCTCCGGGTGGCCCGCTCGGCGGTGGGCGCGGCCAGCGTGGCCTTCGTCGAGTTCGCCCCGACCGGCGGCCGGGTCATCGCGGCCAGCGGCAACGCCAAGTGGATGATCGGCCGCCCGCTGCCGGCGTCCGACCCGGTGACCGTCTGCCTGCTCGCCGGCCCCCGGGTCCGGCAGGTCCGGGTGGACCACCTCCCCGGGCAGCTCGCCGGGGAACTGGCCGCCCGCGGGCTGCGCCGGATGATCGGGGCCCGCGCCGAGATCGGCGGGCTGACCGTCGGCAGCCTGCACGCCCTCTACGCCGACGGCGAGGACGCCGCCGACCCGGAGGGGCAGGCCGTGCTGGGCTACGTGGCCGCCTGCATCGCCCACATGTACGGCGACCAGAGCGGCCTGCCGGTGCACGGCGACGGCCCGGTGGTCGCGGCGCTCGCCGACGGTCTGGCCGTGGTCGACCGGGAGGGGCACGTGCGGCTCTGGAACCCGGCCGCCGCCCAGGTGACCGGCCGCTCCTCCGCCGAGGCGCTGAGCCGGCCGCTGCCCTTTCCGCTCCCCCCGTCCGGCCAGGTGCTCGACCACCAGATGCCGGACGGACGCTGGCTGCGGATCACCTCCGGGGAGCTGGCCGGGCCCGGCACCCAGCGGGTGGTCACCTTCCGCGACATCACCGACCAGCAGCGCCGCGACTCCGAGCGCGACCTCTTCGTCGCGGTGACCAGCCACGAGCTGCGCACCCCGGTCACCGTGATCAAGGGGTACGCAGACACCCTCACCGACCACTGGGAGTCGCTGACCGACACCGACCGCCGGCAGGCGGCCCGGGTCATCGGGCAGCGCGCCAACGAACTGGCCCGGCTGATCGACCGCCTGCTCTCCTCGGCCATCGACGGCCGGCCCGGCGGTGAGCCGGCCGTACCGTTCGACCTCGGCGAGGCGTTGCGCGCCACCGTGCCAGACCTCCCCGCCGACCTGCGCCACCGGCTCGTCCTCGCCCTGCCGGCCGACCTGCCCAAGGCGCTCGGCGACCGGCACAGCATGGCCACCGTCCTGACCGAGCTGGGCACCAACGCCGCCAAGTACTCGCCGCCGGAGTCGCCGATCGAGGTCACCGCCGGCACCGACGGGCAGACCGTGCTGTTCCGGGTCAGCGACCGGGGCATCGGCATCCGGCCGGAGCACGTGGAGCGCGCCTTCGACCGGTTCTGGCAGGGCGAGTCCGGGGACCGCCGGGGCTATCCCGGCGCCGGGCTCGGCCTCTATCTCGTCCGCCGGATCGTTGAACAGCAGAATGGATGGGTATCCCTCCGGCCGAGGAACGGTGGCGGTACCGTCGCAGAGGTGCGGCTGCCCCGGGGATGACCTGCGCGGGGCACCGGGGGACGGGGCGAGAAGGAGCGAGGGTGTCGACGCACGCGGTCGAACGTTCGTGGTGCGTGGTGGTTCCCCACCACGCCACCGGAGCGCGGCTGGCCCGGCACCGGCTCGCCGACGAACTCGCCGAGGTCGTACCCCCGGTCCTGCTGGCCGACCTGGTGGCGGTCCTGGCCGAGCTGGTGGGCAACGCCGTCCGGCACGCCGACCCGCTGCCCGGCGGGGTGGTCCGGGTGGCCTGGCGGCTGCGGCCCACGCCGGGCGGCCCGACCGTGTCGATCCGGGTGACCGACGGTGGCGCGCCCGCCGGCCCGCGGATGCGGGCGGCCAGCCCGGACGCCGTCGACGGCCGTGGCCTGCACATCGTCGCCGGCCTGGCCAGCCGCTGGGGAGTCGACCGGGACGGCCTGGGCCAGAGCGTCTGGGCCGAGTTCGACCCGACCGGCTCGGCCCGACCGGACCTGGTCGTCGCCGGTTGAGCCGGCCCCGGGGGCGGGTCCTCCCCACACCGTCCCGGCCGGGCCTCTAGGCTGTCTCGCCGTGAGCAAGCGTCGAAAGAACCAGCGCGCCGTCGAAGCGACCCCCCGCCGGGAGAAGGTCCGCGACATCTTCGCCCCCCGTCCCTTCGAGGGGCTGGCGGACGAGCCGGAGTGGATCGCCCTGCGCGAGCTGGTGCCGGCCGCCTCCGCGCCGCTGCGGCTCACCCCGGAGCTGGTCGAGGAGTACGGCGACCGCCCGGTCACGCTCGCCACCGTGCTGCCGATGGCCGCCCCGGCGATGACCAAGCCGGACGGGCGGGTCTTCATCGGGCTGCAGCGGCACCAGCAGTCCGGCGACGTCTCCCGCGACCTGGCCGAGGCGCTGCTCTGCGCGCTGCGCACCGAGCCGGGCGGCCAGGTGACCGTGCCGCCGCTGCCGGGTCCGGGGCCGCGCCTGCAGGACGTCCTGGTGGACGGTCCGCTGGAGATCACCATGCACGACGGCTTCGACTTCTGGCTGGACCCGGGCGCGGCCGACGACCCGTCGGTGCAGGCGTCGCTGGAGCGGGCGAACGCCGCGATCTACCCGACCGTACGGCTCGCCGCCGGCCGGGCCGCCTACTGGTGCCAGGTGCCGGAGAAGGCGCACGTGCGCTGGGTGCTGCCGGAGGACGAGGACACCGCGCTGGACGCGTTGTCCCGGCTCTCCGCCGCCGGCACCCTCACCCTGGGCGAGGGCACCCGCTTCGCCGGCATGTTCCGCGCGCACGGCCGGCTGGTGCCGGTCTGGGACCTGCCGGAGGACGTCCCGGCCGCCGACTGGGAGGCGCCGGCGAGCGCCTTCGCCGAGCGGTACGCCGAGATGCTGGAGGAGAAGGAGCCGCTGGACGCCGCCGGGCGGCGGGCCCGCCAGGGGCTGCTCGGTCGCCAGCTCACCCTGCGCTGACCCACGCCCGACCGGCCGCTTCCGGGCCCGCGTGATCGGCCCGGAGGCGGGGTCAGGGCCGCCGTAGTGGCTCGCGGACCAGCGGGCAGGACATGCAGCGCGGGCCGCCCCGGCCCGAGCCCAGCTCGGAACCGGCGATCGGGATGACCTCGATGCCGGCCCGTTCGAGCTGGGCGTTGGTCTCGGTGTTGCGCTCGTAGCCGACGCAGAGCCGGGGTGCCAGGGCGAGGGTGTTGTTGCCGTCGTCCCACTGCTCGCGTTCGGCGGTGACCGGGTCCAGCCCGGTGTCGATCACCCGGAGCTGGTCGAGGTCCATCGCGTCGGCGGCGGCGCGCAGGAACGGCGCGGGGCCCTCCACCCGCGGCTCGCCGTCCGGCCCGGCGATCACCGTGTACGCCGACAGGCTGCTGGCGATGTTCGGGTACATCAGCACCGCGTCGGCGTCGACCATCGTGCAGACCGTGTCGAGGTGCATGGTGGCGCGCTCCTGGGCGATCGGCACCACCAGGATGGTGTGCGCCAGCCCGGCGGCGAAGACCTGCCGGGCCAGCCGCTCCGCGCCGGCCGGGGTGGTCCGCTCACCCACCCCGACCGCGAGCACGCCGGGGGCGAGCAGCAGCACGTCACCGCCCTCCAGGTGCTCCAGCTCCGGGTGGTAGACGGCCTGGGTGCCGACGAAGCGTGGGTGGTGGCGGTAGATCGCGTCGGTCAGGGTGGACTCCCGCCGGCGGGCCGGCATGGCGAGGCTGGTGACCCCGACCCGGTCACCGATCCACAGTGACGAGTCGCGGGTGAAGAGCAGGTTGGGCAGCGGGTCGATGACGAAGTCGTGCCGGTCCATCAACGTCCACACCAACCCGCCGGGGCGTTCCGGGCTGATCCGCACCTCCTCGTGGGCGAGCCCGGCGATGAACACGTCGGCCAGCGCCGCCGGATCGAGGTAGGCGAGGTAGTCGGCGACGCGGCGGCGCAGCGTGTCGCCGAGCCGGGGCGAGCGGAGCACCACCTCGGTCAACTCGGCGCGCGCGTCGGGGACGGCCAGGGTCTCGGCGAGCAGGGTGGCAAGGTAGAGCACCTCCACCCCGCGCCCGCGCAACGCCGCCGCGAAGGCGTCGTGCTCCTCCTGCGCCCGTCCCACCCATGGGATAGCGTCGAAGAGCAACGAGTCGTTGTTGCGGGGGGTGAGCCGGGCCAGCTCGGGTCCGGGGCGGTGCAGCAGCACCGTGCCGAGCCGACCGACCTCGCTGTCCACGTAGTGGGTCACCCTCGCAGCGTAGGGCAGGTGCGAAGGGTGTTCGGGAGAGAAGTGAGGATGAATATGGCATTCATCCGCACTCATTCCGGCGCTCCAACTTGCCGTACCCCGGGGATGGCAACGTAGGGTAGTGAGGACATAACTTCGAGGGACCTTTTGCCGGAGGTCGCGATGACTGTCTTTCCCGCTCGTCGAGCCGTACCCACCCGGGCACTGCCGCCCGTGGCGGTGCCGCACCCCCGGGCCGAGGCGCCGTCGGCGCTGGAGCCGGCCCGCCCGACCCCGTTGGAGTGGGCCCGCCGCCGTCGGGCGGAGCGCGGCGCGCGCCGGCTGGAGGCCGCCGGGGCGCGCGCGCTCGGTCAGCTCGACCACCTGGGGCCGGCCTGGCACGTCATCGAGTGGCCACGTACGGATGTCGCCGACGTGCTGCTCGACCGCGGCCAGGACGACCGGGCCGGTTTCCTCGCCATCGGCCCGAGCGGGCTCTTCGCGGTGAGCATCGCCGACCACGGGCGCGCCCGGGTGCTGGTCGCCGGGGACGTCGTCCAGATCAACGGCAAGCGGCCGCCGTACGTGGCCGAGGCCCGGCGCGACGCCAAGCGGGCGAGCAAGGCCCTCTCCGACGCGGTCGGGCTGCCGATCCCGGTGACGCCGGTGCTGACCTTCGTCGGCTCCGGCGTCATCAGCGTCTACGGCCTGCCCAAGGACTGCCTCATGGCGACCCACCGGGAGCTGGACCGGCTCCTCGTCGCCGGGGGCAACCGGATCAGCCCGGCCACCGCCGAGAAGCTGTCCCGGGTCGCGCAGCAGCCGCAGACGTGGCTCAACGGCACGTACCGTCCTGCCGCCGACTACCGGTGGTACGACGAGGGCCGAACGGCCGCTGACAAGCCGGCCGCCCGCCGGTAACGTCACCGACGACGCCACGCGACCCGGTGTTCACCGAGGTCACCCAAGGTCCGCGCCGTCGCCGGCCGCCCGGTCGTTCCGGGCATCCGATCATCACCGGCGGCCGGTGACAGCAGCGCGGTACAGCGACCGTCGCGGCGACCGGCTAGCGTGGACAGACCGTCGGTGTACATAGGAGGCTCGGTGGCCCACGTCGAACTCTCGCTCTCCGAAGTGTTCGCGCCGGCGTCGCGGACACCGACAGAGCCGGGGTGCGACAACGTCGGGCAGTGGTCGGCCATGGTCTCCCACGCCGAGGAGCCCTGCCTGCTGATCGACGCGGACACCCGGGTCGTGGCGATCTCGCCCGCCGGCTGCGACCTGCTGTGCCTGGGCGCGCCGGAGGACGTGGTGGGCCTGCCGCTGCTGGAGGGCGGCCTGCGGCTGCTCGACTTCACCGCCGCCCGGGGCGAGCTGACCGAGCAGGAGACCGACAAGATCCCGCCGCTGCTCGCCCTGCACTCCGGCCGGCTGGCCCGGGGCCTGCTCCGGGTCCAGCCCGCCGGCGAGGACGTGCCCGACGCCACCGTCGACGCCATCTCCACCCCGGTGCTCACCGACGGCTCGGTCGCCGGCTCACTCACCTTCTTCTCCGAGATCTGACCTGCGTCCGAGGTGTGGCGGGCGCCGCACGCCGCGATGCTGGGGCGGGCCGGCACCGACGCCGTAAGGTGCCCTCATGCTCGATGTCGCCCTGCTCCCGGGGGAGTACGCCGTGTGCCGGCTGGCCGCCGGCACCTCCCTGCCCCCCGCCCTGTGGGCCGACCCGGGCGTCGCGGACGTGGTCACGGTGAGCTGGACGGCCGACGGGATCTCGGTCATCTGCCCCGCCGGCCGGGCGCCCGCGCAGGCGGACGTGGAGACCGACTGGCGGTGCCTGCGCGTGGTCGGGCCGGTCGGCCTCGCGCTCACCGGCACCCTCGCCGCCCTGGTCGACCCGCTCGCCGAGGCCCGGGTCAGCGTGGTCGCGTTCTCCACCTACGACACCGACCACGTGCTGGTCCCGGCGGTACGCCTCGGCGAGGCGACCGGCGCGCTGGAACGGGCCGGGCACCGGGTGCTGCGCTGACCTTCACCGCGCCGCCGGATCCTCCTACGATGGGCTCGGCCACCCCCGGCCGTCACGACCCGATGCCCCACCCGAGGCTCGATCCCCCCGAGGACCGGTCCGTGCCGCCTGACGCACCGCACCGCACCCCACCCCGCCGGCTGGTCGTCGCCGGCGCACTGCTCGCCGTCGTGCCGCTCGCCGCCTGCGGCACCCCGCCGGAACCCGCCCCCGCGCCGGCCATCAGCTCCCGGCCGGCGCTCGTCACCCCCGCGGCGCCGACCGCCGCCCCGCCGGTGACCCCGCCGCTGGGCATCGCGCCGACGCTCCCGCCGACCCCCAGCCCCACGCCCGGCCTGGTCGCCGTCGCCTGCGCCGGCCGGCCCTCCGCCGACCGGGTGGTGGGGCTGCTGCGCGGCCGGGTGCTCCCCCGGGGCGTGTCGGTGCGCGCCACCCAGGGGCCGCTCTGCGCGGCCGACTGGCAGTACACCGTGCTGGCCGTGACCGGGCACGAGGAACTCCAGGTGGTCACCCGTACCGAGTCCACCGCGCTGCGCCTGGTCACCGCCGGGACCGACGTCTGCTCGATCGAGGTGCGGACCGTCGCGCCGCCCGGCATCCGGACGTTGGCCTGCGACGCCGGCACGGGGGCGGTACCCGGTGCGTAGGCTGGGCGACATGCCCGGTACACCACCCACCCGCTACGTCTACCTCGGGCCCGAGGGCACCTTCGCCGAGCAGGCGCTGCGCACCGTGCCCGCCGCCGAGCACGGCAGCCGTACGCCGGCGCGCAGCGTCGGCGAGGCGCTGGAGAGCGTACGGGCGGGGGACGCCGACGCGGCCCTGGTGCCGCTGGAGAACTCCATCGGCGGCGCGGTCGGGGTGACCCTGGACGAGCTGGCCGAGGGGGACCCGGTGGTGATCACCCGGGAGGTGATCCTGCCGGTCGAGTTCGTGCTCGGCGCCCGCCCCGGCACCACGCTCGGCACGGTGCGCAGCGTGGCCGCCCATCCGCAGGCCTCCACCCAGTGCCGGAACTGGCTGCGGGACCACCTGCCCGACGCGACGGTGATCGACGTGCTCTCCAACGGCGCGGCGGCGGCCGGCGCGGCCGCCGGTGACTACGACGCGGCGATCTGCGCCCCGATCGGGGCCACCCGGCACCGGCTGGCGGTGCTCGCCGACAAGATCGCCGATCATCCCGACGCGGTGACCCGTTTCGCGCTGGTGTCCCGCCCCGGCCCGCCGCCGCCTCCCACCGGGGACGACGTCACCTCGCTCGCCATCTACATCGCCCACGACCGGGTGGGCGCCCTGCTGTCGGTGCTGATGGAGCTGGCCGTACGCGGGGTCAACCTGACCCGGATCGAGTCCCGCCCGACGGGTGAGGCACTGGGCCGGTACGTCTTCTTCCTCGACTGCACTGGGCACGTGGCCGACGTGCGGATGGGCGAGGCGTTGCAGGGGCTGCGCCGGGTCTGCGCCGACGTGCGCTTCCTCGGGTCGTACCCCCGGCACCGCTGGGTCGACGGGGGGGCCGAGCGGCCGGTCCCGGCGCCCGCCGGGCTCTCCGACGCCGACTACGCCGACGCGGCGGCCTGGCTGGCCCGGCTGCGGTCCGGCGAGCTGAGCTGAAGCGGCGGGGCACCCGGACCGGGCACCCCGCCGACCCGGTCAGCTGAGCAGGCCGCCGAGCAGGCCACCCTGCTGCTGCTGGGTGCCGCTGCCCATGACCGGCGGCTCCTCGGAGGGCTGCACCACCACGAAGCCCTGACCGGCGAAGCTCATCGTGAACGCCTCGCCGGTGCTGCGGCCGAGCAGCGTGCCCAGGCCGAGCTGCTCGGCGCGGTGGTAGCCGGTCTGCAGGTTGGCGGACCAGCAGACGGCGGCCTGCGGGTCGACGTAGGTGGGGGCGTCGACGTTGAGCACCACCGGGGTGCCCTTGGTGGTGATGGCGATCCGGCCGTGGCCGGAGAAGACGCAGTTGAACAGGCCGGACGACGAGGCCATGCCGGCGCCGCCGACCATCTTGATGTCGTACGACAGGGTCGAGTCGAAGGCCAGCACGCTGGAGCCGTTGATGGAGAGGGCGTCGCCCGGCTCCAGGTCGATGATGTGCACGTCCTTGGCCAGCTCGGCGAGGAAGACGTCGCCCTGGCCGCTGAGCTTCATCAGCGGCACACCCTCACCGGTCAGCCGCTGCTTGATGAACTTGCCGAGGCCACCGGAGCCGAGCGCCTGGAACTGCACCTGCCCCTGGTAGGCGACCATCGAGCCGACCCGGGCCATGGCCTCGCCGTTCAGCTCGATCTTCAGCATCTTGGAGTTCTGCAGCCGCATGCCGGGCTGGGCGGACTCCTTCTCGAGGTTCTCCGCGGAGAACAGCGCGCTGCGCATCGGTTTCCTCCTGGTTCGGGGTGTGTCTCACCGGAGGGTAGGTGACCAGCGCAACCGGTCGCATCGGCCGAGCGGGGCCGCCGAGCAGGACCCTCAGCCCCAGCCCAGGGCGTGCAACCGGTCGTCGTCGATGCCGAAGTGGTGGGCGATCTCGTGGACCACGGTCACCGCAACCTCGTCGACCACGTCGTCCTCGCTGTCGCAGATGCGCAGGATCGGGCGGCGGTAGATGAGGATCCGGTCCGGCAGCACGCCGGTGTAGTCCCATCCCCGGCTGGTGAGCGCGTGCCCCTCGTAGAGGCCGAGCAGATCCTCGCCGGGCGGCGGGTCGTCCTCGACCAGGATCACCACGTTGCTCATCAGCCCGAGCAGTTCCTCGGGCACCTCGTCGAGGGCTTCCCCGACCAGTTCCTCGAAGCGTTCCCGGCTCATCTCGACCGCCACGCCGTCCATTGTCCCCGACGCCGGGCGACCCGCCCCGTCAAGATCCGCGCGGAGCCACGGAAAGGGTGCCGGTCCGGCACCCTTTCCGTCGCGTACGACCGGTCGGGGTCAGGAGGCCAAACGGGCGGAGAGGCTGATCTGCGCGCCCGGGGAGAGCAGCCGCGAGATCGGGCAGTTCTCCTTGGCCGCCTCGGCCAGCTTGGTGAACTGCGCCTCGTCCATGCCCGGCACCTGGCCGACGGTCTCCAGGTCGATCCGGGTCACGGACATGCCCGCGTCGGTCTTGTCGAAGTGGACCTTGGCAGTGGTGTCCACCGACGAGTCGGTGGCGCCCGCGTCGGCGAGCTGCTTGGAGAGCGCCATCGAGAAGCAGCCGGCGTGCGCGGCGCCGATGAGCTCCTCGGGGTTCGTCCCCTCGCCCTCCTCGAAACGCGACTTGAAGGAGTAGTTCCCCTGGAGTCCGCCCTTGCCGGTGCGGACGGTCCCGGAACCCTCGGTGAGGTTGCCCTGCCAACGTGCGGAAGCGGTACGGATAGGCATGCACCCGACGCTAACCGAAACCGCACCGTCGGGCGACCGACCCGGCGTACCCACCGCCGCCACGTCGTGCCCCGACCGGCGCCGCCGGGCGTGTCATGATGCGGTTCAGGCCCGCGACGGCGGAAGGTGGCCGATGTCCGAGGATCTCCCCGTCCCGCGCCAGGAGGACCGCTCCGACGGCACAGCCGTCGTCGAGTGGGGCTCGCCGTCCCCCGCCCCGGCCGGACGGTGGGGTCGTGCCCTCGGCGGCCTCGGCCGGGACCGCCGGCTGCCGCTGGTGCTGGCCGTCCTCGGCGCGGTCGCGGCGATGGCCTCCCTGGTCGGCGAGTGGCTGGTGATGACGCTGCCCAACGGGGGGCCGGAGGGCAACGTCACCGTCCGGGTGCCCGGCGGGGTGGCCGAGGTCGACGGCTTCGGGGTCGCGTACCTGGTGGGGCTGCTGCTGCTCGCCGCCGTGACGGCGCTGGCCCTGCGCGGCCGCCCGGCCGTCCGCCGGGAGGCGCGGCTGGCCGGTCTGGCCGTGGCCGGCGCGCTGCTGGCGCTGCTGACGGCGACCGCCTTCTCGCTGGACAACTCCGGACAGCGGGCCCTGTTCTACTCGTCCGAGGACGGCTTCCGGGTGGATTACGGGCGGGGCCTGGTGATGGCCTTCGTGGCGACCGCGCTGGCCGGGGCCGCGCTCCAGCTCGTCGGCCGGCAGCCGGCGGAGCCGTCGGAGGGGGACACCGACCCGGAGGCGGAGCCGGTCGACTACCGCCGGCCCGGCCGCGCGGAGGACGACGGCCCGGCCGACCTCACCGTCACGCCGACCGTGCCGTTCGCCCGTCGGGAGTCGGCCGGCTGACCGGCCGTCCCGACCGGGCCGCGCCGGTGCCGGGGCGCCCGCCGGGACGGGGCCCGGACGTCACCCGGCGTTGGCGCCGGATTCGCCGGAACGCCGTGGTCGGGACCGGTACCGCGAGGTACGGTTGCTGCCCGCCGTCACTCCGGGTCGAGGCACCGATGACCGAAACGGCTGGCTGCGACGGCGGCGGGCGAAGGAGGAACCATGATCCGCCCGGGCCTGCCCAAGCTGATCGCCACCGATCTGGACGGGACGCTCGTCCGTAGCGACGAGACCGTCTCCGCGTACACCCACCAGGTGCTCGACCGGGTGCGGGCCGCCGGCATCCCGGTGGTCGGCGCGACCGGTCGCGGCCCCCGGCTCAAGGAACTCACCCGAAACGACATCCGCGCCGCCGACTTCCTGGTGATGGCCGGCGGCGGCTGCGTGGTGGACCAGAGCGACCCGGCCGGCCCGGTGGTGCTGCGCGACGAGCGGCTGCCCGGTGAGGTGCTGACCGGACTGCTGGCCGACCTGGAGGCCGAGGTCGGGCCGCTGACCGTGATGGTCGAGGCGTCCGCCGAGCAGGACGCGCCGCTCTGGGGCGACTACCACCCGAGCTGGCCGTACCAGGACCGGTTCGAGGCGCGCAGCCGCGCCGAGTGCCTCTCCTGCGACGTGATCAAGGCGTTCGTCCGGACCGCCGACCACCACGTGGACGAGCTGCTGGCCACCGCCCGCCGGATCGTCCCGCCGCAGGTGGCCACGCTCACCCAGGCCGGGCTGGGCTTCGTCGAGATCTGCCCGCCGGGGGTGGACAAGGCCACCGGGCTCAGCGTGGTGGCCGAACGGCTCGGCGTCGACCCGGCGGAGGTGCTGGTCTTCGGGGACATGCCCAACGACCTGCCGATGTTCGCCTGGGCCGGCTGGGGTCGGGTGGCCGTCTCCAACGCGCACCCCGCGGTCCGCGCCGCCGCGGACGAGATCACCCTGCGCAACGACGACGACGGGGTCGCGATCTACCTGGACCGGCTACTCTCCCGGTGATGGGAGAGACACCCCGACTGGTCGCGACCGACATCGACGGCACGCTGCTCGGCGACGACCGGACGCTCAGCGCGCGTACCGCGACGGTGCTGGAGCGGATCTGCGCGCAGGGCACGCCGGTCGTGCTGGTCACCGGCCGCCCGATCCGCTGGCTCCAGCTCGTGTACGACCAGCTCGCCGCCCCGCTGCCGGCGATCTGCGCCAACGGCGCGGTGGTGTACGACCCGGTCGCCGACGAGGTGCTGCGGGCCGACCCGCTCGCCCCGGAACTCCTCGCCGAGGTGGCCCGCCGGCTGCGCGCCGCGGTGCCCGAGGTGAGCTTCGCGGTGGAGATCGTCGACAGCCGGCAGATGCGGCACGAGGCGCACTACCCGCTGCGCTGGGACGCCGACCACGACGCCATCCGGGCCGTCGAGTCGCCCGAGGAGCTGCACTCCGTACCGGCGGTGAAGCTGCTGGCCCGGGCCGGGGAGCAGGACCCGGACGTCTTCGTCCGGGTGGTGGCCGGGGCGCTCCAGGGGCTGGCCGAGGCGACGCACTCGTCGTACAGCGGGCTGGTGGAGATCTCCGCCGCCGGGGTGACCAAGGCGGCCGGGCTGGCCTGGTACGCCGCCCGCCTCGGCATCCACGAACGCGACGTGCTCGCGTTCGGCGACATGCCCAACGACCTGCCGATGCTGACCTGGGCCGGTCGGGCGGTGGCGGTGGCCAACGCACACCCCGCCGTCCTGGAGATCGCCGACGAGGTGACCGGAGCGAACTCCGCCGACGGCGTGGCGGCGTACCTGGAGAAGGTCTTCGGGGTGGGCTGAGCGGACCGGCCGGTCAGAGGTACTGGCCGGTGGGATGCCCCTCGCCGCCCTGCGGCTGGCCGATGCCCGGCATGCCCGGCACCATCCCGCCGGGACCGCTCGGCAGCGCCTGCCGGCCGGAACGCATCTGCTCCAGCTGCACCCGGGCGGCCATCTGCTGGGCGACCAGCGCGGCCTGGATGCCGTGGAACAACCCCTCCAGCCAGCCGACGAGCTGGGCGTGGGCGATGCGCAGCTCGCCCTCGCTGGGCGCCTTGTCCTCGGTGAAGGGCAGCGAGATCCGCTCCAGCTCCTCGCGCAGCTCGGGGGCGAGGCCCTCCTTGAGCTCGACGATCGACCGCTCGTGGATCTCCCGCATCCGGTGCCGGCTGGCGTCGTCCAGCGGGGCCGACTTGACCTCCTCCAACAGCTGCTTGATCATGCTGCCGATCCGCATCACCTTGGCCGGCTGCTCGACCAGGCGGGTCGGGTCCTCGCCCGCCGCCTCGTCGGTCTGCACGGTGCCGACCGGGCGGCCGTCCGGGCCGATCACCACCACGGTGCCCGAGTGCCCGGTGTCCTCGGTGCCCGGCTCGTCGTTCTGTCCAGCGGAGTGCGCAACGGTCATGGCACCCATCTTTACCCACGCCCGCGAGCCACACGCGGTGGGACCGGTCACGCCCCCCGGCCGGTGGCGGTCGCGCTACCGTCGCCGACATGCCCGCCGACCCGCGCGCCGTGCTCACCCGGCCCGCTCCGCCCCCCGATGAGACCCTCGCCTACGGCGACCACCCCGATCAGATCGTCGACCTGCGCCGTCCCGCCGGGGACGGCCCGGCCCGACCGCTGGTCGCGGTGCTGCACGGTGGCTTCTGGCGCGCCGAGTACGACCGGACCCACACCGGCCCGCTGGCCACCGCGCTGGCGGCACTGGGCTGGCCGGTGGCGCAGCTCGAGTACCGGCGGACCGGGCAGCCGGGCGGCGGCTGGCCGGGCACCCTCACCGATGTGCTGGCCGGCGTGGCGGCGCTGCCCGCGGTGGCCGCCCGCGCCCTGCCCGGCCGGGTGGCCGCCGGGCCACCGCTGCTGCTCGGGCACTCGGCCGGCGGGCACCTCGCGCTCTACGCGGCGGCGCACGCCCCGGCCACCGTACGGGGGGTGCTGGCGCTGGCCCCGGTCGCCGACCTCGCCGAGGCGTACCGGCTGGACCTGGACGGCGGGGCGGTGGCCGCGCTGCTCGGCGGCGGCCCGGCGGAACACCCGGACCGGTACGCGGCGGCCGATCCGCGGGAGTTGGTGCCGCTTCGGACACGCATCGTGATCGTGCACGGGGTCCAGGACCTGCAGGTGCCGGTCACGATCAGCCGGGGTTACGCGGCTACGGCCAAGGCGGCCGGGGGCGATGTGAGCCTCGTTGAAGTGCCAGAATGCGAGCACTTCGGGCTCATCGACCCGGAGTCGGCCGCCTGGCCGCGCGTCAGAGCTGCGTTGCAGTCGCTGCACAAAGATCAATAGCCATTGACGCAGCGTCGTCAACCAGGTAGAACGCCGAGGGGGCGGTGACGCCCCGCAACGCTCCGGAAGGATTTTGGTGTCGCAGATGAACCGCAGGCGCGCCCTGCAGCTGCTGGCCGCGCTCGGTACCACCGGGCTGGTCGCCGGCTGCGGCACGGACGACGAGGGTGAACCCACCGCGACCGGCTCGCCGATCAAAATTGGTCTCGTCGCCCCCGAGAGTGGCTCGGGCAGGACCATCGGCGAGGACGTCGTCAACGGCTTCGAGCTCTACCTCGCCACCCACGGCCAGCGCCTCGGCGGGCACCCGGTGACCCTGGTGAAGGCCGACGAGGGCGACAACGCCAAGACCGGTCAGGAGGCCGTGAACGGCCTGCTCAAGCAGGGCGTGCTCGCCCTCACCGGGGTGGTCAACCCGACGGTGATGTCCGGCATCCGGGACATCGTGGAGAAGGCCCGGGTGCCGCTGATCGGGTCGAACGCCTCGCCGGTCAGCCTGCAGAGCGTGGTCTACATCTGGCGCACCTCGTACGTGCTGGACGAGCCGGGCCGGGCGCTCGGGGCGTACCTGAAGCAGCGGCTGCCGGCCGGCAGCCGGGTGGTGATCATCGCCCCGGAAGGCGGCGCCAGCCTCGACGTCGTGCAGGGCTTCCGCCAGGGCTTCGGCGTCGACGACCCGCGGATCGCCGGCGACCCGGTCTGGACGAACCCCACCGCCGACCCGGACGAGAGCGAGTACGTCTCCGACATCCGGCAGGCGCTCAACCGCAGGCCCACCGCGATCTTCTGCCACTTCTCCGGCACCGCGGCCATCCAGTTCATCAAGCAGCTGCGCCGGCACCGCCCGGCCTACACCGGGCCGATCTACGCGCCCGGGTTCCTCACCGAGGGCAGCGTGCTCAACGAGGCACGCGGGGTGCTGGTGGACGACAAGACCGAACGGCTGCTGCCCGGCCCGATCCAGACCGTGTCGAACTACTCGGCCGACCTGAACAACAACGCCAACCGGATCTTCGCTTCCGCGTACCGCAAGACGTTCAACGTATCGCCCAGCACGTACGCGATGGCCTCGTACGACGCCGCCCAGGTGCTCGACGGGGCGATTCGGATCGCCGGGGCGAACCCGACCCCGCAGCAGGTCAACCTGGCCCTCGGCAAGGTGGGCCAGATCGACAGCCCGCGCGGGGTGTGGCAGTTCAACCAGCCCCGCACGCCGCAGCAGCGGTGGTACCTGCGCACCGTGCAGTTCGACGGCCGGCTGCTGTCCAACGTCATGCTCAACGAGATCGCCACGCTCGGCTGAGCGCCGGGCCCCGTACGCGCCGAGGGCCGGTCTCCCCGCGGGGAGGCCGGCCCTCGGCGTACGCCGTGGTGGCGTCAGTGACGCAGCTCGGCGATGCAGCACTTCACGCTGCCGCCGCCCTTCTTCAGCTCGGCCAGCTCGACCGGCACCGGGTGGTAGCCGGCCGCCTTGAGCTTGCCGGCCAGCCGGGTCGCCTCGCTGTTGAGCACGACGTTGAGCCCGTCGCTGACCAGGTTCAGGCCGAAGGTCATCGCGTCCTCGTCGTCCGCGATCACCGCGTCGGGGAAGAGCTGGGTGAGCACCTTCTGGCTGGCCGCCGAGAAGGCGCCCGGGAAGTAGACGATGTTCTCGTCGTCGATCGAGGCGAGCGCCACGTCGAGGTGGTAGAAGCGCGGGTCGATCAGGCGCAGCGACACCACCGGCCGGCCGAGCGCCTCCTGCGCCTCGGCGTGCGCCGGCAGCTCGGTGCGGAAGCCGTGGCCGGCGAGGACCAGCCCGCCGTGCGCCTCCGGCAGGTACGCGAAGTCGCCCTCGCCCTCGTTGGTCTCGCTCGGCGCGATGAACCGCCAGCCCTGCGACTCGTAGAACGCCCGGTGCGCGGCGGCCTCGGCGGTGCGCTGCTCGTGCTTGAACTGGGCGCCGTAGACCGTCCCGTCCACCACGAAGGCACCGTTGGCGGCGTAGACCATGTCCGGCAGCCCGGCCTCGGGGGTGAGCAGGTGCACGTCGTGGCCGAGGCCGACCAGCGTCTCCCGCAGCCGGTCCCACTGTTTGACCGCCAGCTCCGCGTCGACTGCGGTGGTGACGTCCATCCACGGGTTGATGGCGTACTCGACGGCGAAATGCTCGGGCGAGCACATGAGATATGTCCGCTTTCGCGGCACTCGCTGCTGGTTCACGGTGACCAAGAGTAGGTAGCGTAGAACTTTGGTAACAGCCAGAACTCTTGCTTTCTGAAGGCGGAACGTTGCAGATTGACGCGGTTGACCAGCGAATCATTGCGTTGCTCGTGGCGGACGCTCGCGCGTCGTACGCCGACATCGGCAGCCGGGTGTCACTCTCCGCTCCGGCGGTGAAGAGACGCGTCGACCGGCTCCGCTCCGCCGGGGTGATCCGGGGCTTCACCGCGGTGGTCGACCCGGCCGCCGTCGGCTGGACCACGGAGGCCTTCGTCGAGCTCTTCTGCGCCGGCCGGACCACCCCCGCGCAGATCGGGGTGGCCGCCCGGCGGCACCCGGAGGTGGTCGGGGCGTACACCGTCTCGGGCGAGGCGGACGCCCTGGTGCACCTGCGGGCCGCCGACATCGCCCACCTGGAGGAGGCGCTGGAGCGGCTGCGGGCGGAGTCGTTCGTGACCTCCACCCGGAGCACCATCGTGCTCTCCCGCCTGGTCGAGTCCCCCGGCGTCGGGCCGTCCACCGGCTGACCCGCGCTTGACCTCAACCCCACTTCATGTCGTCGACTGGGCCGGACGGCGGCGTGAGGGGGGATCGTGCGGGCGGTGTGGCTGCGGGAGTTCGGCGGGCCGGAGGTGCTGGTGCCGGGAACGGCGCCCGATCCGACGCCCGGGCCGGGGCAGGTGCTGATCGAGGTGGCCCACGTCAACCTCACCTTCGTCGAGACGATGTTCCGGGCCACCGGGTTCGGGCCGTTCCGCGGCCCGTTGCCGGTGATCCCCGGCAACGGGGTCGGCGGCGTGATCGGCGCGGTGGGCCCGGACGTGGACCCCGGGCTCATCGGCCGGCGGGTGGTCAGCGGCACCGGCGGCTCCGGCGGGTACGCCGAACGGGTCGTGGTGGACCGGGCCGCGCCGGTCGAGGTACCCGACGCGTTGGCGCTGGACGACGCGGTGGCGCTGCTCGCCGACGGCCGTACCGCGCTGCTGCTGACCGACGCCGCCTCGCTCAAGGCGGGCGAACGGGTACTGGTCGAGGCCGCCGCCGGTGGGGTGGGCGGCCTGCTGGTCCAGCTCGCCGCGCGGGCGGGAGCGCGGGTGGTCGGCCTGGCCGGCGGCCCCCGCAAGACGGAACTGGTCCGGGCGGCGGGCGCCGACGTCGTGATCGACTACCGGGAGCCCGACTGGGCCGACCGGGTACGCGCCGCGACCGGCGGGGTGGACGTCGTCTTCGACGGCGTCGGCGGCGACGTGGGCCGCGCGGCGTTCGACCTGCTCGACCCCGGCGGTCGGATGCTCAGTTTCGGGCTCGCCTCCGGCAGCTGGACCGACGTGCCGACGGAGACCGCCACGGCGCGCGGGGTGACCCTGCTGCGACCGACCGCCGGCCCGGACGAGTTGCGCGCGCTAACCGTCCGGGCGCTGGCCGAGGGCGCGGCCGGCCGGCTGCACCCACGGATCGGGCAGCGGTTCCCGCTGGAGCGGGCCGCCGACGCGCACGCCGCGATGCAGTCGCGGGCCACCGTCGGCAAGACCCTGCTCGACGTCCACTGACGCTCGCTGCCGCTGACGCTCACCCGTCGACCGGCGCTCGACGTCGCCCGGCGGATCCGCAGGCGTCGCCGACCGCTCCCGCAGGCCGCGCCGAACGGAAGAGTCAGAGGTACATGCCCGTCCGGTGCTCGGAGTCCGCCGGCCGGCTCGGCTTGTCGCCCTCGCCGAAGAACCGCTTGCCGCCGAACTCGCCGTGCAGCCGGTCGTCCAGCTCGTCGGCCAGCCCGGTCATCACCTGCACCGCGAGCATCAGATGGGTGGCCTGGAAGTTGCGGCCGAAGACCGGGATGGAGGCCCAGACGGTGTCGTCGGCGCAGTAGAGCCGGCCGATCGGCATCCGGTTGGTCAGCTCGGAGAGCTTCACGTAGAGGCGCTCGGTCGGCTCGACCTCGGTGAGCACCGGCGAGAAGACGTCGACCAGCGGCGGGTTGTCGCGTACCCGGACGAACACCATCGCCGAGCCGGCGCGGATGTTGATGTCGCCGTCCGAGTCCACCTGGAGCTGGTCGGACTTCGACTTGAGCATGGTCGACACGACAGTGCGGACCCGCTCCTCCAGCGCGAGCACATCCTCACCCTCTTCGCTCTTCTGCGCGCTCGCGGCGGCGGCCAGCGCCTCGTCGAGGTCCGCCTCGACGTCGCGGTCCGGGCCGAACTCGCTGCGCGCGGTGCCGAGCGGTTCGGCCGGCAGCGGCTCCCCCTCGGCGTCGTGCACGAGGTAGACGAGGAAGGCCGGGTGCGGGGCGCCGTAGACGTCGCGCAGGGTGCGGGAGAGCAGCGCGGCCACCTTGCTGGCGTCGGCGGTCGAGCCCTCCAGGCCGAACTGGTCCCGGGAGCCCTCCAGCACGCCCGGCGGCGACCAGCCCAGCGCGATCATGTCCGCGACGGCGGCCCGGTCCAGCCGGTAGCCCTGCGGCAGGGTGGCGTTGCCGACCGCCCGTGCGGAGACCCGCCCCCCGTCGCCCACGTCCACGCTGATCGAGTAGACGGCGTTGCCGGTACCGGAGGCCGTCGGATCGAGGGTCAGCTCGACGTGCGCCCCGGTGGGCAGCGCGCGCAGCCGCTCGGCCAGCGCGCGGGCGAACTCCCGCCACGCCTCGGTCACCTTGGCCCGCAGGTCGGCCGTGCTCGGCTCGTCCAGCAGGACCGACTCGTGCTGCTCCGGCGAGCTGCCGGGCTGATCACCGGTCGGCTTCGAGGGGTGGTCTGCCGTCATGATCGCCTCCGTCCGTCAAGGTCACCCTACCCAGGCCCACCCGGTGTCGAATCCACCGCGACCGGGATCGGACAACGCGGCGAGTGCGACTCAGTCGGGACGGTCGCCGCCCAGCTCCACCGGCCAGGTCGCGGCCAGGGCGCTCAGCCGCGCGGCGGCGCCCGCCGGGTCGGCGCCTCGCCCGACCGCCACCCCGAGCAGGTACGCGCTCACCGGCGCGCCCGGCCGCAGCACCTGGTGGGCGACGTCCCTGGCCAGGTCGAGCACCGTCGGCACCGGGACCTCGGCCCGGTCGAGCCCCAGCTCGGCGCAGGCCGCCGTCAGCCAGTCGTCCATCACCGTCATCGCGTCCACTCCTCCGCCCGGCGTACGTCTGAGTCAGTGTCGCAGTCGAACCACGGCGGCGGGCCGCTGCCGGACCACGGCAGGTCACGCACCCTCAGCTCGGCGAGCAACTCGCGCATCGAGGCGCCGTCGGGCGTACCGCCCCGACGCCCGACGAGGCGGGCCAGCGCGTCCCGCAACGCCGCCGTCCGCCACACACCGCACAGCGGCTGTCGCCGGCCCCGGTCGTCGAGGAAGCAGACCCCGTCCGGCCCGTCGGCCACGTGACCGCGCGGCGGCGCCCCGTCGGGCTCCGGGTGCAGCGCGCGCAGCAGCACGCCGACCGCCTCCGGGGTGAGCAGCGGCAGGTCGGCGGCGAGCAGGGCGACGGTGGTCGTGTCGGGGGGCAGCAGGGCGAGCCCGGCCGCGGTCGCCGCCACCGGGCCACCGCCCGGCGGTCGCTCGCGGGTCACCAGCACGTCGCCGGGGACCGCGTCGGCCGGCCCGACCAGGATCCGCGGGGCCGCGTCGGCGACGGCCGCCAGCACCCGCTCCCGCATCGGCATTCCACCGACCGGCAGCGCCGGCTTGTCCCGCCCGCCCATCCGGCGCGCCGCGCCGCCCGCGAGCACCACCGCCGCGTACGCCGTCACCGGGCAACCGTAGCCTCGCGCCGACCCGTCCGCCCGGCCGGCGTCGTCGTCCGGGTCGGCGCGCGGCTGCCCTCCGCCGCCGATGCCGCGGGATCGGCGGCCCCCCACGCCGGCCGGCGTCGCGGTGCGGGTCGCTCGGCGGGCGGGGGAGGATGGCGGGATGGGACGGGCGACTGACCGGCGGAGTGTGCTCCGCATCGACCTCGACGCGGTGGCCGACGGACGCGCCCCGGTACGCCGGCCGGACACCCTCTCGGTGGAGGAGCCGCTGGAGATCCGGGTCGGCCCGGCCGGTCCCGGTCGACGCCGGCCGCTCGCGGTCACCATGCGTACCCCCGGCGACGACATCGACCTGGCGATCGGCTTCCTGCTCACCGAGGGGCTGATCCGGTCGACCGAGGACGTGCTCACCGCCCAGCTCTGCGCCGGGGCGGAGACCCCGAACACCTACAATGTGGTGGACGTGGTGCTCGCCCCGGGCGTGCCCGAACCCACCACCGACCCGTCCCGGAACTTCTACACCACCAGCGCGTGCGGGGTCTGCGGCAAGGCCAGCATCGAGGCGGTGCGGACCCGGTCGCCGTACCCGGTGGTGGACGATCCGCTCACCGTCCGGGCCGAGGTGCTCGCCGCGCTGCCCGACCGGTTACGGGCGGCCCAGCGGGCCTTCGACCGCACCGGCGGCCTGCACGCGGCGGGGCTGTTCACCGCCGAGGGCGAGCCGGTGGTGCTGCGGGAGGATGTCGGCCGGCACAACGCGGTGGACAAGGTGGTCGGCTGGGCGGTGCGGGAACGTCGCCTCCCGCTGGCCGGGCACCTGCTGCTGGTCTCCGGTCGGGCCAGCTTCGAGCTGACCCAGAAGGCGTGGATGGCCGGCGTACCGCTGCTCGCGGCGGTCTCCGCGCCCAGTTCGCTCGCCGCCGACCTGGCGGAGGAGGCCGGGATGACGCTGGTCGGCTTCCTGCGCGGCCGGACGATGAACGTCTACGCCGGCGGGCACCGGATGCTGGTCGACTGACCTGCCGACCGACGCCCGCCGGAAGCGATGTCGGCAGAATTTCCCGCACCACCCTCATCCGAGGCCCCGCCGCACGTGTCGTCGCCGGCGGGGACGCCGCCGGACCACGCCCGGCTCTCCGACGGCCGGCCAGCCGTCCAGCTCGGCCGGGGGTACGCCGCGGCGGAGCAGGTCGTCGAGGAGCTGGGCCAGGGAGTAGTCGGGGTGGACTGCCAGCGCCCGCTCCAACGCGACCGCGGCCAGCGCGCCCTGGCCGGCCCGCCAGGCGGCGAAGGCCAGCAGGCTCGCCGGCGCCGCGATCAGCTCCTCCTCGGCGCGGCGCAGCACGTCGCCCCAGAGGTCGATGTCCTCCTCCCGCCCGTCGGTGCGTTCCCAGGCGTGGTCGCGCACCGGGAGGTGGGTCAGGAGCAGGCTGAGCCAGGCCACCTCGTCGTCGGTGAGCCGCTCGCCCCGGCGGTGCGCCCGCCGGGCGTCCCGGACGGCGGCGACGCCGGCCGCCCGGATCGAGCGACCGCCGAGCAGGTCGGCGGCGGGCGCCTCGGTCAGCAGGGTGAGCAGCCGCCGTTCAGCCCGGACGCCGGCCTGCCGCATCGCCGCCCGGTCCCGCCCGTCGGCGGCGGCCACCTGGGCGGTGAGGGCGGCCCGGTCGGGCAGCGCGACCTGACCGGCGTAGACCGCGGCGGCGCTGACCTCGCTGCTGCCCGGGTCGTACGGGGTGCCGTCGGGCGGGCAGCAGGCCGCCTCCGCGCACAGGTACGACCAGTACCGGCCGTCGGTCACCCGCATCGCGTCGAGCACGGTCAGGCCGGCCGTGGTCAGTGCCGCGCGTACCGCGTCGACGGTCGGGGTGACCCGGTCGGCCGGGCCGTACCCGATGACGGTGGCGGCGTCGGCGTCCTGCCGGCCGAGGACCCCGCCGAGGTGGTCGGCGGGCAGCCGGGGGTCGGCGCCACGGTCGGGCAGGTCGGCGCGGGCGGCGAAGACGACCCGCTGGGCGCGCATCGCCACCACGACGACGCTGTCGGCGGGGTGGAAGCCGAGCAGGTACGGCACGGCGGCGAGCAGGTCGGCGGGCGAGCGGACGGTGAGCCGGGGGCGGTCGGTCGCGGTCATGCCGGCAGCCTGCGACCCGGGGGACGCGCCCGACAGGCCCTGTGGACGACACGCGGGTTGTCCACAGACACGGAGAGTGTTCCCGCAGGTCATTGATTTGCCAGGCTTCGGAATCCCCCGGTTGCGGCAGGGAGCGGCTACCTTGCGCTGATGGACCTGGCGTACCTGCGGGCGCACCCGGAGCACCTGCCGACGTTCCTGACCCACCAGCGGATCCGGGAGACGCCGGTCTCCGGCGGGGACGTCTGTGCCGCCTCCCGGCTCACCCTGGACGACGGTCACTCCGTCTTCGCCAAGAGCTGGCCGGAGCGGGCCGACCGACCGGCGCCCGAGGGCTTCTTCGCCAGCGAGGCGGCCGGGCTGCGTTGGCTGCGCGCGGCGGGCACGGTGGCCGTACCGGAGGTGGTGGTGGCGCTGCCGGAGCTGCTGGCGCTGGACTGGGTGGAGCCGGGCGAGCCGTCCCCGGAGGCGGCCGAGCGGTTCGGCCGGGAGCTGGCCGGGATGCACCGGGCCGGGGCGTCCGCCTTCGGCGCCGACTGGCCCGGCTTCATCGGCCCGCTGCGTCAGGACAACACCCCCGACGAGGGGCCCTGGCCGGACTGGTTCGCCCGGCGTCGGCTGCTGCCGTACCTGGCGCTGTCGGTGGCCGGCGGCGCGCTCGGCGGCGCGGACGCCGCCCTGGTGGAGCAGGTCGTCGCCCGGATCGGCGAGTTCGGCGGCGACGAGCCGCCGGCCCGGGTGCACGGCGACCTGTGGCCGGGCAACGTGCTCTGGGGCGCGGACGACCGGGCCTGGCTGGTCGACCCGGCCGCGCACGGCGGGCACCGGGAGACCGACCTGGCCCAACTGGCCCTCTTCGGCGGCGCGCCGCACCTCGACCGGATCGTCGGCGCCTACCGGGAGGAGTGGCCGCTGGCCGACGGCTGGCGGGAACGACTGCCGCTGCACCAGCTCCACCTGCTGCTGGTGCACACCGCCGCCTTCGGCGCGGCGTACCGGGATGCGGTAACCCAGGCCGCCCGAGCATCGCTGGGCGGGCCCGGCCGCGCTACGGTCGACGGGTGACCGTCGCCCCGCCCGCCGAGGGCGTCCTCGTCGACCGGTACGGCCGCGTCGCCCGGGACCTGCGGGTCTCGCTGACCGACAAGTGCAACCTGCGCTGCACGTACTGCATGCCGGCGGAGGGTCTGCCCTGGCTGGCCGGGCCGCAGCTGCTCGGCGACGACGAGATCGTCCGATTGGTCCGGGTCGCCGTGGAACGGCTCGGGGTGACCGAGGTCCGCTTCACCGGCGGCGAGCCGCTGATCCGGCCGGGGCTGGCCGGCATCGTCGCCGAGGTGGCCGCGCTGACCCCCCGCCCCCGGATCTCTCTCACCACCAACGGCATCGGCCTGGACCGACTCGCCCCCACCCTGCGCGCGGCCGGGCTGGACCGGGTGAACGTGTCGCTGGACACCCTGGACCGCGAGCGGTTCAGCCGCCTGACCAGGCGGGACCGGCTGGCCGACGTGCTCGCCGGGCTGGCCGGCGCCGCCGCCGCCGGGCTCACCCCGGTCAAGGTCAATTCGGTGCTGATGCGGGGCGTCAACGAGGACGAGGCCCCGGCGCTGCTGCGGTTCGCCCTCGACCACGGCTACGAGCTGCGGTTCATCGAGCAGATGCCGCTGGACGCCCAGCACGGCTGGGACCGGGCCACCATGGTCACCGCCGACGAGATCCTGGCCTCGCTGGCCGGCGCGTTCGCCCTGACGCCCGACCCGGCGGAGCGGGGCGCGGCCCCCGCCGAGACCTGGCTGGTCGGCGGCGGACCGGCCCGGGTCGGCGTGATCGCCAGCGTCACCCGGCCATTCTGCGGCGACTGCGACCGGACCCGGCTCACCGCCGACGGCCAGATCCGGGCCTGCCTCTTCGCCACCGAGGAGTCCGACCTGCGCGGCGCGCTGCGCGGCGGGGCGGACGACGCGGAGCTGGCCCGCCGCTGGCAGGCGGCAATGCGCGGCAAGCGCGCCGGGCACGGCATCGACGACCCCACCTTCCTGCAACCGGCTCGGCCGATGTCCGCGATCGGAGGCTGAGCCGTGGACCTCACCGTCCGCTACTTCGCCGGGGCCCGGGCCGCCGCCGGCCGCACCGAGGAGACCGCATCCGCCGGCCGGTCGCTGGACGAACTGGTCGGTGAACTCGCCGAGCGGCACGGGCCGGGGCTGGCCGCCGTGCTGGAGGTGGCGAGTTTCCTGGTCGACGGGGTGCGCTGTCATGATCGTGGGACACCGTTGCCGGCCGGGGTCACGATCGACGTGCTGCCCCCCTTCGCGGGCGGCTGAGAAAGGGCTGGCATGTTGGCGACTCTGGCGTTCCTGGCCACCCTGGCCCTGATCATCGGCCTGATCCACTTCTACCTGTGGAAGCGGCTGGTCAAGGACACCACCCGTCCCGGACGGGGGCGGCGGATCGGCGGGGTCGCCGCGCTGCTGCTGGCGCTGCTCGTACCGGCGACGATGGCCGGCACCCGGGCGGTCGGGGCGTTCTGGCTGGCCTGGCCGGGCTACCTCTGGCTGGCGGTGATGTTCTACCTGCTGGTCCTGCTGCTGGTGCTGGAAGTGCCGATGGCGGTCGCCCGACTGGTGCTGCGCCGCCGGTCGGCGGTCGCCGAGTCGACCGCCGCCGCGCCCGAGCCGGTGCTGGTCGGGGCGGCGGCCGGCACCGCCGACCCGCCGGCCGTCGACGCCGTGGACCAGCCCGACCACGACGCCTCGCGCCGGCTGCTGCTGGCCCGGGGCGCGGCGATCTTCGCCGGACTCACCGCGGCCGGCGTCACCGGCTACGGTGTCCGGGTGGCGACAGGCCCGCCCGAGCTGGACCGGGTCCGCATCCCGCTGGCGAAGCTGCCGCGCAGCATGGACGGGCTGCGGATCGCCACCATCTCCGACATCCACCTCGGCCCGCTGCGCGGACGGGAGCACACCGAACGGATCGTCGCCGCGATCAACCGCCTCGACGCCGACCTCGTCGCGGTCGTCGGCGACCTGGTCGACGGCTCGGTCGCCGAGCTGGGCGAGGCCGCGGCGCCGCTGCGCGGCCTGCGGTCCCGCTACGGCAACTTCTTCGTCACCGGCAACCACGAGTACTACTCCGGGGTGGAGGAGTGGGTCCAGGAGGTGGACCGGCTCGGCCTGCGGGTGTTGCAGAACCAGCGGCAGGAGATCCGCGCCCGGGGTGGCGTGCTGGACCTGGCCGGCGTCAACGACGTGACCGCCGCCGGCACCGGCCTGGCCGCGCCCGCCGACTTCGCGGCCGCGCTGGGCGACCGCGACCCGAGCCGCCCGGTCGTGCTGCTGGCCCACCAGCCGGTCGCCGCGCACGAGGCGGCGAAGTTCGGCGTCGACCTGCAGCTCTCCGGGCACACCCACGGCGGCCAGATCGTGCCGTTCAACCTGGCCGTCAAGCTCCAGCAGCCGGTCGTCTCCGGGCTGGGCGAGGTGGACGGCACCAAGGTGTACGTCACCAACGGCGCCGGTTTCTGGGGCCCGCCGGTGCGGGTCGGCGCCCCGCCGCAGATCACCCTGGTGGAGCTGCGCGCCGCATAGCGCGACCGGGCGGCGGAGTCCAGCACCGGATTGCTCAGGTCACGCGTACGCGTGGCGGCGGGCGGGTGATGGACCGGCCGTGACAGGATGCGGCGTGCCTCCGTTCAGCGCCGCACCCCCCGGTGGCGTCCCGCCGTTCGTCGCGGACCTGCACATCCACTCGAAGTACTCGCGCGCGTGCAGCCGCGATCTCACCCTGCCCAACCTCGGCTGGTGGGCCCGGCGCAAGGGCATCGGCGTGCTCGGCACCGGGGACTTCACCCACCCCGCCTGGTACGACCACCTGCGCGAGACGCTGCACCCGGCCGAGCCCGGGCTCCACCGGCTCGCCCCCGAGGCGGAGCGGGACATCGCCCGCCGGCTGCCGCCCCGGCTGGCCAGCGAGGCGGAGACCGACCCGGTCCGGTTCATGCTCAGCGTGGAGATCTCCACGATCTACAAGCGGGACGACCGGACCCGCAAGGTCCACCACCTGATCTACCTGCCCGACCTGGACGCGGTGGCGCGGTTCAACACGGCCCTGGGCCGGATCGGCAACCTCGGGTCGGACGGCCGGCCGATCCTCGGCCTGGACTCCCGGGACCTGCTGGAGATCACCCTGGAGGCCAGCGGCGACGGCTACCTGGTCCCGGCGCACATCTGGACGCCCTGGTTCTCCGCGCTCGGCTCGAAGTCCGGCTTCGACGCGATCGCCGACTGCTACGCCGACCTGGCCGAGCACGTCTTCGCGGTGGAGACCGGCCTCTCCTCCGACCCGGAGATGAACTGGCGGGTCGGCAGCCTGGACGGCTACCAGCTCGTCTCGAACTCCGACGCGCACTCCCCGCCGGCGTTGGGCCGAGAGGCGACGGTCTTCTCCGCCGATCGCGACTACTTCGCGATCCGCGAGGCGCTGCGCACCGGCGACGGGCTGGCCGGGACGATCGAGTTCTTCCCGGAGGAGGGGAAGTACCACGCGGACGGGCACCGGCTCTGCGGCGTCAACTGGTCGCCGGAGCGGACCCGGCAGGCCGGCGGACGCTGCCCGGAGTGCGGCAAGCCGCTGACCGTCGGCGTGCTGAGCCGGGTCGAGGAGCTGGCGGACCGGCCAGCGGGGCACCGTCCCGCGCACGCCCGCGAGGTCACCCACCTGGTGCCGCTGGCCGAGATTCTCGGCGAGATCAACAAGGTGGGTGCGCGGAGCAAGAAGGTCGAGGGGAAGCTCCACGAGCTGGTCGCCGCGCTCGGCCCGGAGCTGGAGATCCTCACCCGTACCCCGCTCGACGAGATCGGGCGGGTCGGTGGCGAACTGCTGGCCGAGGGGATCGGCCGGCTGCGCCGCGGCGACGTCCGCCGGGTGCCGGGCTACGACGGCGAGTACGGCGTGATCACCCTCTTCGACCCCGCCGAGCTGGGCGGGAAGGCGACCGGGGCGCAGGCGGAGACGCTCTTCGACGTACCCGTGCCGGCGCAGCGACGGCCCGCGGAGCCGGCGGCGAAGGCGAAGGCCCGTCGCCCGGCGGCGCCGAAGGCCGAGCCGAAGCGGAAGGCCGCGCCGCCGCCTCCCCCGCCGATCGCGCCGGCGCCCTCGCCGCACGAGCCGTTCGAGCCGATGCTCGCCGGCATGGAGGAGGTCGGCACCGGCCTGCTCGACCGGTTGGACGCGATGCAGCGGGTGGCCGCGTCCGCGCCGGGTGGCCCGCTGCTGATCGTGGCCGGCCCCGGTACCGGCAAGACCCGGACGCTCACCCACCGGATCGCGTACCTCTGCGCGGAGCTGAACGTCTTCCCCGAGCAGTGCCTGGCGATCACCTTCACCCGACGGGCCGCCGAGGAGCTGCGGCACCGGCTCGACGGGCTGCTCGGCCCGGTGGCCGAGGACGTCACCGTCGGCACGTTCCACTCGCTCGGGCTGGCCATCCTGCGCGAGAACGCGGCCGCCGCCGGGCTGCCGGCGGACTTCCGGATCGCCGACGACGCCGACCGGGCGGCCGCCCGCGCCGAGGCCGGCGACGACCCGGACCGCTACACCGCGCTGCTGCGCAAGCAGGACCTGGTCGACCTGGACGAGCTGCTGACCCTGCCGGTCGCGCTGCTGAGGGCCGACAAGAAGCTGGTGCGCGACTACCGCGAGCGCTGGCGGTGGATCTTCGTCGACGAGTACCAGGACGTCGACGCGGTCCAGTACGAGCTGCTGCGCCTGCTCAGCCCCGCCGACGGCAACCTCTGCGCGATCGGCGACCCGGACCAGGCGATCTACTCGTTCCGCGGCGCGGACGTGGGCTACTTCCTGCGCTTCTCGCAGGACTTCACCGACGCCCGGCTGGTCCGGCTGAACCGCAACTACCGCTCGTCGGCGCCCATCCTGGCCGCCGCCGTGCAGGCCATCGCGCCGTCGTCGCTGGTGCGGGGCCGCCGGCTCGACCCGGCCCGGCTCGACCCGGAGGCCCCGCTGGTCGGCCGCTACCCGGCGGCCTCCGTCGCCGACGAGGCCGATTTCGTGGTACGCACCATCGACGAGCTGGTCGGCGGCCTGTCCCACCGGTCGCTGGACTCGGGCCGGATCGACGGCCGGTCGACCACGCTCTCCTTCTCCGACATCGCGGTGCTCTACCGCACCGACGCGCAGGCCGCCCCGATCGTCGACGCCCTCGCCCGGGCGAACATCCCGGTGCAGAAGCGCTCGCACGACCGGCTGCGGGACCGGCCGGGGGTGACCGCCATCGCCCGGGAGCTGCGGCACGCCGACGGGCTGGACGGTTCGTTGCCGGCCCGCGTCCGGCTGGCCGGGCAGGTGCTGGCGGAACGCTTCGCCGTGCCGACGCTGGACGGCGCCGCCGCGGTACGCCCCGAGGACGTCCGTACGGCGGTCGACCTGCTCACCCCGCTGGCCCGCCGCTGCGGCGACGACCTCGGGCTGTTCCTGTCCCAGCTCGCCACCGGCGCGGAGGTGGACGCGCTCGACCCGCGCGCCGAGGCGGTCACCCTGCTCACCCTGCACGCCGCCAAGGGGCTGGAGTTCCCGGTGGTCTTCCTGGTCGGGGCCGAGGACGGGCTGCTGCCGCTGCGCTGGCCCGGCACCGAGCCGGACGACGACGCGGTCGCCGAGGAGCGGCGGCTCTTCTTCGTCGGCCTGACCCGCGCCCAGGACCGGCTCTACGTCAGCCACGCCGCCCGCCGGGTCCGGCACGGGTCGGAGCGGGACTGCCGGCCGTCGCCATTCCTCGACGTGATCGACGCCGGGCTCTTCGAGCGCTTCGGTGAGACCGAGCCCCGCCGACCGAAGGACCGCCAGCTCCGCCTGATCTGACCTGATCGGTTGGCTAGCTGGCTGGCTGCCGGCTGGCTTCCGACCGCGGGGGGCGGTTGCAGCGGACGGCGAGGTGTCCGACGCGCCGGGCCGCACAGACGACCTGCCGCCGTCCGAGGCGGCCTGGCACCGACGCCGACCACTCGCAGTGACGGGAGGTGGCGGCATCACCCCCCGGTGACCGATATGCCTGTCAGGCATATTTATTCCTGGCAGGCATATCACTCGCGGCGACACCAGCCAGGCTCCCGACACGCCCACCAGCTGGCGGCCGAGTGGACCGGACCGCAGGACGGCGGGGTCTCAGGCAAGCAGCACGGCCAGCCAGGCCCCGGCGAGCAGCGCCGGGCCGAACGGCAGGGCGGTGTCCCGGCGCACCCGGCGGGCGGCCAGCAGGGCCAACACCAGCACGCCGTTCAGCAGGTGCGGCAGGAGCAGCCCGTAGCCCAGGGTCGGCCAGCCCTGCCAGCCGAGCGGCAGGCCGAGGGCGGCGGCGAGCTTGACATCGCCGAAGCCGAGCCGGGCGCCGGGCAGCAGCGCCAGCAGGACGTACCCGGAGAAGGAGAGCGCGGCCCCGGCGACGGCGACCGCCAGGCGGCCCGGCGTGCCGGCGGCGAGCGCGGCCACCCCGAGGCCGGCGACGCCGCCGAGGGCGGCCGCGCCGACCAGCGGATCGGGCAGCCGCAGGCAGGCCAGGTCGACCACCGCCAGCACCACACCGAAGGCCGCCACCAACAGGTACGCCGGCAGCGCCGGGTCCGGCCCGAGCGCGGCGGCCAGCCCGGCGAACACCAGCGCACCGACGACCACCCAGCCGACCGTCCACCGGCCGGTGGCGGACCGGTCCGTGGTGAACCGGTTGGCGAAGGTCGGCGCCGCCGCGCCGACGAGGCCGCCGCAGAGCGCGGCGACGGTCAGCAGCCCGACGGACACGGGCCGGGACGTTACCGGTGCGCAGGTTCCGCGGCTGCCCTGTCGGCGGGCTCCGCCGCCGGCCGCCGGGGTCGCTCCGTGCTCACCACCAGCGCCACGCCGGCCACGATCACCGCGCCGCCCAGCAGCACCTGCGCGGTGATCGGCTCGGCGACCAGCAGCGCGCCGAGCCCGACCGCGACGGCCGGGTTGACGTAGGCGTACGTGGCGACCAGTGAGATGGGCGCGTGGTGCAGCAGCCAGACGTACGCGGTGAAGGCCACCAGCGAGCCGGCCACCATCAGGTACGCCAGCGCCGCCCAGGACCGGCCCGTCACCTCGCCCGGCGAGAAGTCGCGCAGCTCGCCCCGGGCCAGGGCGACCACGGCGAGGGCCGCCGCGCCGGCGAACATCTCGTACACGGTTGCGACGAACGGGTCGCCGGGCATGGCCAGCCGACCGGACAGGAACGAGCCGACCGACCAGGAGGTGGCCGCGGCGACCACGGTGAGCGCGCCGGCCAGCGGCACCGCGCCCGTGCCGCCGGTGGGCAGCACCAGCAGCACCAGGCCGAGGAAGCCGAGCGTCACCCCGGCGAAGGTCCAGCCGCGCGGCCGGTCGCCGGTGGCGGTGCGCAGCAGCACCACCAGCAGCGGGACGGTGGCCACCAGCAGCGCGGCGATGCCCGACGGCACGGCCACCCCGGGCGGACCCGCCTCGGCGAGCACCACCAGGCCGTTGCCGCCGGCCAGCAGCAGCACCCCGACCAGGGCGGCGGAGGCGAGCTGACGCCGGTCGACCCGCAACGCCCCCGGGCCGCGTCGCACCCGCAGGACGACGGCGAGCACCAGCCCGGCGGCGGCGAACCGGAGGGCGGCCGAGGCGAGCGGCGGCATGGACTCCACGGCGACCCGGATGCCGAGGTAGGTGGAGCCCCACAGGACGTAGACCAGCAGCAGCGCCGTCCAGATCAGGCCGGGCCTGGTGGGTGTCGCACTTGCGGGAGGTGAGCTCATCGGTGGACCACGCTACGGTGACCACGGCGTCGGTGTCCCGCACGGGTGTCCGGCCTCTCAGCACCGAGTACGCAGGAGGCGTGCATGGCGAACTACGGGCCACCGGGTGGCGGCGCCCCGGAGCCTTGGGGCGGGCGACGCCCGGACGACGCGTACGGCGCCGCACCGGATCCGCACGGCCCGCCCGCGTGGGGCGACCCGCACGCCCACCAGCCGTACCCGCAGCCCGGGTGGGCGGCCACCGAGGTCCACCCGTCCACCGCGCCGTACCGGTCGGCCGGCCCCAGCGCGTACCTCGGCGACCCGACGCCGCCGCAGCCGAAGCGGGGTCGGGGTCCGCTGATCGCGGTGCTGGCCGTGCTGGCGGTGCTCGTCCTCGCCGGTGCCGCCACGCTCTGGTACCTGGCCGGCCGGGACGACGAACCGGCGTCGAGCGCAACGCCCACCGCCTCCGGGGCGCCGAGCGCGGCGCTGCCCGGGCCGGGCGAACCGGCGCCGACCACCCCCGCTCCGGCGTCGTCCGCCGATCCGCGCTTCGTGAAGGCGGGGCAGTGCGTGCGCAACGAGGGCCCGGCGGGCGGCAAGCCCAAGCTGCTGATCAGCGACTGCGCCCCGAAGACGTACGAGGTGCTGCGGCGTTTCGACGGCGAGACCAGCGGTGAGAAGGACGCCGAGGCCAAGTGCGCCAAGGTCACCGGCTACACCAACTGGTACTTCTTCGACAGCGAACTGGACACCCTCGACTTCGTCCTCTGCCTGAAGCAGCGCTGATCCCACCCGCTGCTCTGTCCCTGCCTCGGGCTGACCGGCTTCGCGGTGTGGCGGGCGACTGCGTGGTCAACGACGGCACGGACGAGGAGGCCGAGCTGCGCGAGGTGCCCTGCGGCCCGGACACGTTCGAGGTGCTGCTGCGGATCCAGGTGACCACGGACGGGCAGCGGTGCCGGAGCCTCTCGCCGAGGTCGACGGTCAACTACGTGCACGACAACCCGGTCGACCTCTTGGACTACGTGCTCTGCCTGCGGAAATACTCCTAGTAGGTCAATCTTGCCCTGTCTAGCGTCCATGCTAGACAGGGCAAGATTGCTGTCGAGGCCCGCAGACACGCCGGTAGCTCCGTCTACGCATCTCTAGTCCCTCGGCTAGACGGCCCGATACTCTGCGATGCGTGGATCCGGTCCGCAACCCGTACGCCCCCGGCGCCGGCCAGCGCCCGCCCGAGCTCGCCGGCCGGGGCCGGGAGCTGGACGTCTTCGACGTGGTCCTGGAACGCATTGCCCGGGGCCGCCCCGAGCGCAGCCTGATGCTCACCGGGCTGCGGGGCGTCGGCAAGACGGTGCTGCTCAACACCCTCCGCTCGCAGGCGATCAACCATCTCTGGGGCACCGGCAAGATCGAGGCCCGGCCGGACCAGTCACTGCGCCGGCCGGTGGCCGCCGCGCTGCACATGGCCGTCCGCGAGCTGGCTCCCCGGCACCGCGCGCCGGACCGGATCGACGCCTTCCTCGGCGTGCTCAAGGCGTTCGCCCAGCGCTCCGCACCCGCCGGGCGCGGTGCCGCCGCCCCCAAGCTGCGCGACCGCTGGCAGCCCGGCATCGACGTGCCGGCGAGCAGCGGCCGGGCCGACTCCGGCGATATCGAGATCGACCTGGTCGAGCTGCTCAGCGACGCGGCCGGGGTGGCCGCCGACGTGGGCACCGGGATCGCCGTCTTCATCGACGAGATGCAGGACCTCGGCCCGGAGGACGTCTCGGCGCTCTGCGCCGCCTGCCACGAGCTGTCCCAGCTCGGCGCCCCGCTGATCGTGGTGGGCGCCGGCCTGCCGCACCTCCCGGCCGTGCTCAGCGCGGCCAAGTCCTACTCCGAACGGCTGTTCCGCTACCAGCGCATCGACCGGCTCGACCGGATCGCCGCCGACCAGGCGCTCTGCGCGCCGGCCGAGCGGGAGGAGGTCGAGTACGAGCAGAAGGCCCTCGACCTGCTCTACGAGAAGTCCGGTGGCTATCCCTACTTCGTCCAGGCGTACGGCAAGGCGACGTGGGACCACGCGCCCCGCTCGCCGATCACCGCGGCGGACGTGCGGGTGGCCGCCCCCGAGGCGGAGGCCGAACTGGCGGTCGGCTTCTTCGGCTCCCGGTTCGAGCGGGCCACCCCGGCCGAGCGCGAGTACATGCGCGCGATGGCGACGTTGTCCCTGGTGGAAGGGGAGGCCGACGGCGGCGGCCGGGACGACATGGACGCGGCCGTGCCGACCGCGGAGATCGCCCGGGCGCTCGGGCGCAAGCCGGCGAGCCTCTCCCCGGCCCGGGACGCGCTGATCAAGAAGGGCCTGATCTACTCCGGCGAGCGGGGCACGGTCGCCTTCACCGTCCCGCACTTCGGCCGCTACCTGCGCACCCAACCGGCCTGACCGCCGCCGGCCGGGCCGGCTTCTGCGGCGGCACCCGGCACCAGCCACGTCGACGACACACCGGTGACGGTCAGACGCGGGACCAGGGTGCCGGGAACAGCACCTCGCCGCGCGGCGGTGGTCCCTCGCCGCTGGTGCTCGGCGGCAGCGCCAGCGCCTGCCACGGCTCCCCCAGACCGGACCACGGGCTGGTCAGTCCCATCCGGTCCGCCCGGACGAACCCGAAGCGCCGGTAGTACGCGGGGTCGCCGAGCACCACCACCAGGCGCTCACCCAGCTCGGTCGCGGCGTCCAGCCCGGCCTGCACCGCCGCCGTGCCGTGCCCGACCCGCTGCCGGTGCGGGGCCACCGCGACCGGCCCGAGCGCCAACGCCGGGGCGCGGACGTCGTCGGACTGCACGAAGACCCGGCTGAGCAGGGCGTAGCCGACCACCTCGCCGCCGTACTCGGCCACCATCGCCAGCTCCGGGATCCACGCGTCGCTGTCGCGCAACTCGTCGACGAGCGCCACCTCGCCGGGGACCGCCGCGTCCGGGCGGGCGAAGGCGGCGGCCAGCACCGTGCGGACCGGACCGATGTCCGCCGGGTCCTCGGGGCCCAGCCGCAGGGTCGTCACCCGCGCGACGTTACCGGTCAGAGCACGTCCATCAGCAACGGTCGCTCGAATCGGCGTGGCGTCACGTCCATGTCGGAAGGTCCCGGATCGGCCGTTGCCGGGGTAGCGGACGCCCCGACGGGGTATGACTGATCCATGAAACCCGTGCGCTCCCTCGCCCGCGTCATGTTGAGCGGAATCTTCGTGATCAGCGGGGTCCGCAACTTCCAGCACCCCGAGCGCCTCGTGCCGGCCGCCCAGCCGCTCACCGACCGGGTCGCTCCGTTGATCTCCAACGTCGCGCCGCAGCTTCCCACCGACACCACCACACTGGTCCGCGCCAATTCGGCGGTGCAACTCGCCGCCGGCCTGATGCTGGCCACCGGGAGGTTCACCCGGCCGGCCGCGCTCGTGCTCGCCGGCACGCTGGTGCCGGTCACCATCGCCGGACATCCCTTCTGGAAGAACGACGACCCGGCGACGCGCAACAACAACCAGGTCCACTTCCTGAAGAACCTCGGGCTCTTCGGCGGCCTGCTGCTCGCCGCCGCCGACACCGAGGGAAAGCCGGGTCTGCGCTGGCGGGCCGGTCATCGCATCGGTCACTCTCGACGTTCGGTGACCCGCGCGGTGCGTACCGCCCGTCGGGAAGCGCGGATCGCCGCCCTCTCCGCGTCCACGGCCCGGCGACTTCCGGGCTGACCTGCGTCAATACGGCCACCACCCCCCGCAAGGCCGCGAATTACCTGAACCACCCGACTGCCGTTAACGCGGTGGAAATGTCAAAAACATGTGTGGGATCGGACACGGTCGCATAACGCGGGAGGCATCAACGTGAGGCGCCGTTCTAGGCTCCGTACCGGACCTGGACGGGTAGGACGACCTTGGTACGGGGGTGGCCACGCCATGCCGGCGATCGTCGGTAGACGGCTGGACCGCCTCGCCCCAGTCCGTCGCGCAACGCGTGGGATCGATCGTAGGACAGTCGTACGGACCGGCATCGTGGCCGCCGTCGCCTATGCCGCATGGCTCGCCATCGGTGCATTCGGGCGGCCGTACAACTTCTTCGACATGAAGATCTACCACGGCGCGGTGGTGTGGTGGGCGAGCGGTCACGAACTGTACGAGTTCATCGCGCCGACCACCACCCTCGGCTTCACCTACCCGCCCTTCGCCGGCCTGATGATGCTGCCGATGGCGCGCCTGCCGGTCGAGGCGGCGGGCTGGATCAACGCGGCGGGCAGCATCGCCGCCCTCGCTCTCGTGCTGGCCGCGCTGCTGCGCCCGATCGTGGACCGGCTCGGCTGGCCGCTCTGGTTCACCGTGGGCATCGCGACGTCGATGTCCGTCGCCATCGAACCGGTCCGGGAGACCCTCGGGTACGGCCAGGTCAACGTGCTGCTCTTCGGGCTGATCATGGCCGACCTGATCGGGCTCCGCTGGCGGTCCCGGCGGGGCACCCACGGCCGCCCGACCGACGGCCCGTTCGTGCGCTTCCTCTACAGCGGGGCGTGGGCCGGCATGGGGATCGGCCTGGCCACGGCCGTCAAGCTGACCCCGGCGCTCTTCATCGCCTACCTGCTGATCACCCGGCAGTGGCGGACGGCGGCCACCGCCGTCGGCACCACCATCGGCGTGACGCTGGGGACGTTCGCGCTGGTCGGTACGGAGTCACGGGCCTACTTCGGCGGCGTGCTCTGGCAGACCGAGCGGGTCGGCGCGGCCGACATGACCCCCAACCAGTCGCTGGCCGGCCTGCTCGCCCGGCTCTACGACTCGATCGAGACGCCCGGCCTGCTCTGGCTGTCGTTCTCGGTGCTGATCCTGGCGGTGGGGCTCTCCCGCGCCGCCACCGCCCGGGCCGACGGCGACGAGTTGACCGCGTTCACCCTGGTCGGGCTGACCGCCAACGTGATCAGCCCGATCTCCTGGACGCACCACCTGGTCTGGGTCATCCCGGCGATCGTCGTGCTCGCCGACGCCGCCGTACGCCGTCGCGAGGCGAGCCGGGGCCTGGCGGCGCGCGGCGGCCAGGCGTCGTCGTACGGGGGGCCGCCCGGGGTGAACGGGCTGCGCCCGCCGATCTGGTACCCGACGCTGACCGGCCTGCGACACGCCGTCGCGGCGGCGGGGCTCTACCTGCTCTTTCTCGTCTCGCCCATCTGGCCGTACGAGCACCAACTCCCCGAGGTGTCGCACTACCAGGACGGGCTCTTCGGCGCGCTGATGGAGAACTCCCTCGCGCTGGCGCTGATCGTGCTGGTCGCCGCGTTGCCCTGGCGTCCCGGCGCCGAGCCGGCCTTCTACGCCGACCGCCTGGCCCGCACCGCCACCACCGCCCGCCGCTGACCGCCCGCCGGCCCGGTCATGAGGGGAGCGGTCAGGGGCAGTTGACCCATTCCTCGGTGCCGTCGGTGAAGACCTGGCGTTTCCAGATCGGCAGGCGCGCCTTGACCTCGTCGACCAGGCGGGCGCAGGCTTCGAAGGCCGCGGCGCGGTGCGCGGTGCTGACCGCGGCGACCAGTGCCACGTCGCCGATCTCCAGCCGGCCGATCCGGTGCGACACCGCGACCGCGTACACCTCGGGTTCGGCGGCGATCTCGGCGGCGACCTCGCGCAGCACGTCGGCGGCGCTCGGGTGACCCTCGTACTCCAGCAGGGTGACCCGACGGCCGTGGTCGTGGTCGCGGACCACGCCCTGGAAGGAGACGACCGCGCCGGCCCGCCGGTCGGCGACCGCGGCCTCGTGCGCGGCGAGGTCGAGCGGCTGGTCGGTGACCGCGAGGACGGCCACCGTCGGGTCGGCGGTCACCACGAGCGCTCCCCGGGCAGCAGCGGCAGCGGTACGACCGGCACCCGCGCCCCGGCCTCGCCGGTGGTGCCCGGACGGATCACCGCGAAACCGTCGGCGCCGGCCAGCCCGCGCAGCATCGCCGAGCCGACGTGGCGCAGCGGGTGGGCGGTGCCGGCGGCGCGGTCCAGCCGGACCAGGGCCAGGTGCGTGTAGTCGCCCCGACCCGGCACCGGCTCGGCGAGCGTGGCGTGCGGCAGCACCGGCATCGGTCGGCCGGTCAACCCGGCCAGCAGCGGCGCGACCAGCGAGACCAGGGCGACGATCGCGGACTGCGGGTTGCCCGGCAGCCCGGCGACGAAGCGGACCCGGCCGTCGGCGCCGGCGAGCCGGGCCAGCAGCATCGGGAAGCCCGGCCGGACCGCCACGGTGTTGACCACGTAGTCAGCGCCGAGCGCCTCCAGGGTGGGATGCAGGTGGTCGACCGGACCGTGCATCGTGCCGCCGGTGGTGCACACCAGGTCGGCGTTGGCCAGCGCGGACCGCAGCGCCGCCACGTGGGCGGGGAGGGTGTCCGCCACCGGGCCGACCACGTCGGAGGAGCGCACCTGGCAGCCGTACCGGCGCAGCCAGGCCGGCACGGCCGGGCCGAGCGCGTCGCGTACCCGGCCGGCGCCGGGCGGGCCGGCGGTCAGCAGCTCGTCGCCGAAGACCAGCAGCGCGGCCCGGGGCTGCCGGCGCACCGGCAGCTGGTCGTGACCGCAGGATGCGGCCAGTCCGATCAGCGCCGGGTCGACCGGGGTACCGGCGGGGAGCAGTTCCTCACCCGCGTACGCCTCCTCGCCGGGCTCCCGCCACTCCGGGTGGGGCCGGGGCGTGCCGGTCACCCGTCCGTCGGCGGTCCGGCTCGACTCCTCGATCCGGAGCACGGCGGTGGCGCCCTCGGGGACCATCGCGCCGGTGGCGATCTCGACGGTGGTGCCGTCGGCGGTCAGCGGGGGCGGGGTGTTGCCGGCCAGCACCCGTCCGACGACGTCCCAGGGGCCCTCGCCGCGCACCGCCCAGCCGTCGACGCTGGAGGTCGGGAAGGCGGGCAGGTCGGTCCGCGTGGTCAGCGGCTCGGCGAGGGTGTGCCCGTCGGTGTCGGCCAGCGGCCGCCGGACCGCGGGGAGCGCGGCGGCGAGGCCGACCGCGTACACCCGGGAGCGAGCCTCCTCCCAACCGGCTGGCGGCGGTGCCGCGACCTGTGCCGCGGCGGGGGCGGTTTCCGTGCTCACCGGGGGCCTCCGTTCACCGACTGCGGTGCGCGCGTCACGTCCGCGCGCTCACCGGGCGAGCCTATCGCCGTGGACTCCGGACCGGGCGTCAGTGGTCGCCGCCGCGTAACTGCTCGACGGCGTGGACGAGGATCGGGCCGAGCACGGCGAGGCCGTCGCGCGCGCCGCCGGTCGACCCGGGCAGGTTGACCACGAGCATCCGGCCCGCCACCCCGGCCAGCCCTCTCGACAGCGCGGAGGTGGGGACCCGGTCGCGGCTGTGCGCCCGGATCGCCTCGGCGATGCCGGGGATCTCGTAGTCGAGCAGCGCGCGGGTCACGTCGGGCGTCCGGTCGGTGGGGGTGATCCCGGTGCCGCCGCTGGTCAGCACCACGTCGATCCCGTCGGCCAGGGCGCTGCGCAACGCCTCGCCCACCGGCTCGCCGTCGGGAACCACCACCGGCTCGTCCACGGCGCAGCCCAGCTCACGCAGGCCCGCGACGAGCAGGGGGCCGCTGGTGTCGGCGTAGACGCCGGCGGCGGCCCGGTTGGAGGCGACCACCACCCGGGCCCGGATCACGGCCGATCCTCCGGGCGGACCCACTCGCCGGTCTTGCCGCCCTCCTTGCGGAGCACCCGCACCGCGTCGACGGAGGCGGCCGGGTCGACCGCCTTGACCATGTCGACCAGGGCCAGCCCGGCCACCGCCACGGCGGTCAGCGCCTCCATCTCCACGCCCGTCCGGTCGGCGGTCCGCGCGGTGGCGGTGATCTCGACGGTGTCCCCGGTGAGCCGCAGGTCGACCGTCACGCCGTGCAGCGCGATCGGATGGCAGAGCGGGATCAGGTCGGGGGTGCGCTTGGCGCCCATGATGCCGGCGAGCCGACCGACCGCCAGCGCGTCGCCCTTGGGCAGGCCGTCGCGGCGGAGCAGGTCGACCACCTCGGCGGTGGTGCGCAACCGGCCGGCGGCCACGGCGAGCCGGCCGCTGACCGGCTTGGCGGAGACGTCGACCATGCGGGCCGCGCCCGCCGGGTCGACGTGGGTGAGCTGCGCGGGATCGGTCACGACCGCAGCCTATCCGCCGGGTACGACCGGGACGCATCACGAGTTCGGGAGGAGCACAGCCGGGTGCCATGGCCGTGCTCCTCCCTCACCTACCCGTCCGTCAAGATCGCTGGGGAAACCGTGACGCACGGGGGCATCGTCGGTCTGGTCCTGACACGGCCAGCACCTCCCCCGTTCACCGACGTTCGGAGACGTTAACGAGAGCGGCGACAAGAAACCGATAAGTGGTCACCGGGCAGCTCAAGCAAAACTCGTATTGCCCTCGGGGCCCAGAAGGCGGCGCACCTCAAATCGCTCAGGCACGCCCATCCGATCAAAGATCGTCAACGCCCGCTGCCGGTACCGCCGAGCCTCAGCGGGTTCAGTCGAGTCGAGATGGTCGGCCAGGCCAGCGAGCGCCCGTCCCTGCTCGTAGGGATGACGGATGGCGGTCGCGAGTGCCAGCGCCTGCCGCCGCGTCTCGGTCGCCTCCTCCACACGCCCGAGTTGGGCAAGCGTGCGAGCCATCTCATTGAGTGCCTCGGCCTCCACCTGACGTTCGCCCGAACTGCGTGCCGTCTCCAGCGCGGCGTCGTGGTGGCGCAGCGCCTCGTCCATCCTGCCGAGGTGCCGGTACGTGCCAGCCAGATCGTTCAACGTCTCGGCACGGCCGTACCCGTTGCCGGTGCGCTCCCGCAGCGCCAACGACGCCCGCAGCAGCCGCTCAGCCTGCCGGTCCTGCCCCAGCCGATACCGCACCCCGCCCAGGTGACCGAGGGCGTTGGAGATGTGGAAGTAGTTTTGTCGATGTCGTGCGATCTGCAGATTGAGCCGGTGAACCGCCATAGCGTCGTCGTACCTGCCCAGTGAGCGTAGGATCAGACCCACGTTGGGCAGGAAGAACATGCTGTCCATCGTGCTGTCCCGCAGGAGCGCAAGGTGGATGTCGAGCGCGGCGGTGAGGTGTCCCATCAGCCAGAAGACCACACCGAGGTTGACCCGGGCCTGGTTGGTGCCGTCGCTGTCGCCCAGGCTCACCCGGATCGCCACGACCTCCTCCAAGTGACCGCGTGCCTCCCGGTAGGAACCCGTGCGGACGCAGGCCGAAGCCAGGTAGTTGTGCATGAGGGCAACCGCCGCGCGGTCACCCAGCCGTCGTGCCGCTGCCAGTCCCGCGCCATGAGTGGCGGCAATGTCGTCGAAGTAACCACGCAGGTAGAAGAACCGCCATCCGGATCGGGCCAACCGCCACGACAGGTGGTCGAGCCCCTGCTGTCCGGCCAGGCGCACCAGCGCCTCAATGTTGTGACGCTGCGACTCGATCCATTCAAGATCGCCCGGTCGGCGTACCGACAGTAGGTCTGGCCGTGACGGATCGGAGAGGCGGAGCTGACCGAGCAGTCTGCCGGATTCCAGTGGCTCGACCACCCGCGCGACCGAGTGCACCATATGTTCCACCAGGCTCTCGGCCGCGTTCCGTCGCATCGGCGCGCGGTCGGTATGAAGAGCCAGCTGGACGGAGTACCGGCGCATGAGGTCGTGGAGTCGGTAACGACCGCTTCTGACCTCCTCCACCAGGTGCCGGTCCACCATCTCGTCCAGCACGTCAGCCGCCTCGTGAAGCGGGAGATCTGTCAATGCGGCGGTCATCGCCACATCGAGGTGCTCGCCGGGGTGCAGGCCGATTGTCCGGAAAACCCTCTTTGCGCGCTCGTCCAGTGGTTCGTAAGACGCGGCGAAAGCGTCCACCACCGTGCTGTCCTCCGCCCTGAACTGCGGTAGGAGGTGTGGCTGTTCGGTGAGCCGGTGCACCATGTCCTTCATGAGCCAGGACGGCCGGTGCGCCATCCGGGTGCCGGCCAGTCGGATGGCAAGCGGCAGGTGCCCGCAAAGTCGGCCCACTTCGGCCGCCCCGGCGGGATCCGCTTTGACGCGCTCAGCTCCCACCACCGCTGTCAGCAGCATGAGGGATTCCTGCTCCGACAGCACAGGCAGCGAGACCGGTGGCCGACCACCCGATACCAGCAGCCTACGGCGGGTCGTGATCATGACCAGAACGTCCCCGCTGACCGGCAGCAGGGGTTCCACCTGCCGACTGTCAGCGGCGTTGTCGAGGATCACGACGACCCGCCGAGAGGCCAGTTGACGCCGCCAGAGTTCGACCCGCTCCGGGAACTCGGCCGGTATCCGCCCGGCGGCCACCCCGAGCTGACGGAGCAGCGTCACCAGGGCCGCCGCCGGGGTGACGGGCGCCTCGTCGGCATGCCCGCGCAGATCTGTGAAGAGTTGTCCGTTCGGGTAGCGATTCGCGAGTCGGGCAGCCACGTGGACGACGAGGGACGTCTTGCCACTGCCCGCCATGCCGTCGATGACCTGGATCGATGGATCGGTCCCGTCGGGAGGCGGCACCTCCTTCAGGATCCGGTCCACCATCTCGTCCCGACCGACGAAGTCCGGTACGGCGCGTGGTAGCCAGCTGACGGACGGAGGATCCCCGGCGCGCACCGTACCGGAACCATCCGGCGCAATTGCCGGCTGCCGTTTCCGCAGGTCCCGATGGAGTTCTTGCAGCTCCGGCCCCGGCTCGATGCCCAGGTGCTCCAGCAGGGCCTGTCGGGCGTTGAGGTATGCCGACATGGCGCCGGTCACGTCGCCGGATTGCCGTAGCGCCCGTACCAGGAGAAGCTGAGCGCGTTCCCGGATCGGATGGATGCTCACCAGTTCACGCAACAGGGGGATGGCCCCCTCCGGTCGGGCGGAGGCGAGACGCAGCTCCGCCAGGAACTCAACGGCATCGAGGCGCTCCTCCTCGGCCTGCGTCCGTCGTGCGGCGAGTACCGGGCCGAGCGGTAGTCCTGCGAACGGGTCGCCCCGCCACCGATCCAGCCCGCGCGTCAGAGTTGCCACCGCCAGATCAGGATCGCCACCTTGGGCGGCTTCCCGAGCGTGGCGGAACTCCGTCGACGCACGCATGAGGTCAATGTTCTCCGGGGCGAGGCCCAACCTGTAGCCACCACCCTCTCGGACAAGGAGGTCGGTTCCGTTATCGGCGGCCCGGAACGCCCGACGGAGGCTGGCGGCATAACTACGTACGTTCGCGACAGCGGACGGGGGTGGACCGTCGGGCCACAACTCGTCGACCAGATCCTCTACAGTCACCAGTCGTCCGGTTCGCATGACCAGCAGGGCAAGTACGGTCCGCTGCTTGGGCGTACCCAGGTTTATTGGGTCGCCCTTGATCAGCGCCTCAAGATTACCCAGGACTCGAATCTCCACCAGATCCTCGACGACTCCTCCCCAAGTGCTCGAATGATCACTCTACGAGATCATGGACCGGGCGGGACGATGCAAGGCCCGCACATCCCGTTGCCCGTCCGGATGATCGGCATACCCCTGCACGTCACCCTGCGGCAGCCAGGAGATGGTCCGATCCGTCGATGGAATTGGAAGCAGGCAGGGCCAGACTGAAGATAGTTCGCAAACGGCAGTGCTACGCCGGTGACCGGCGAAGACTCGGTCGTCGTTGCAAGACCGGGTACGAGGCGTACGCGCTCCGCAATTAGCCATGGACACAACGTCACAAATCATTGTGAGTTCGCTGATATCGCGCATACCGACATTCATCAGTGCAAGAGAGCGGCAACTGTCCTTTAAGCTCCCCCCATTGGTACACGGGAACAATCGCACTGGGGGTCATGATGACGTCGCACGAATGGACCTGAGCAACGTTCTGCAACCAGCTCAAGAGCAGTAAACTTGCGGAGTGCACAACCATCGGTTACTGAATGAGGTCGATGGGTGACTCCACAACGACGGAGTGATGGGACCGATCGGCGGCTGCTGCCGCTAGTCGGTCTCGTCGTCTTTTTGGCGGCCGTCGCCACCATCGTGTCCGCGGTTCGTCTCGCCAACGACGAACCCAGGGTCGGCCCCGTCACCTGGCTGGCCCTGATCTCGCTGGTCGCCGCCGGCTTCACCGTCAAGGTGCGTATCCGGATCAGAGCCAACAACCACGACATCGCGTGGACCGAGACGGCAATCATCATCGGCCTCACCGTGGCCCCGACCTCGACCGTGGTCCTCGCCACGGGCTGCGCCCTCGTCCTGGTCACCACCCTCGCTCGAATCCCCGCCATCCGGGCCGCCTTCGGCGTCGGAAAGAACATGCTGGTGGCGACGGCGGCGGGCACGGTGCTGCACGCGAGCGGCTGGCAGGTGGGCGAAGAGAGCGTGCTGGCCACGATCCTGCCGCTGTCCCTCGCCTATCTGGCTGCGGTGCTGCTGGACGAGCTGGTCGCACTGCCGGTCATCGCGATCGCCTCCGGTGAACGGGTACAGGAACTGTTCCGCGAGGACTGGGAACTCCGGCTCGCCTTCGCGGTGGGCCGACTGGTGGTGGTCCTCGGGACGTTCCTCATCCTGCGCGGCGACAGCCGCCTGCTCATCGCCGTGCCACCCCTGATGCTCAGCCTCCACCTGCTGTACTCCAACCGGGTCAAGGCCCGCACCGAGCAGCAGGCCTGGCAGCGCCTCGCCCGCACCACGGACGCGCTGAACGTCGTCGACCTGGATAAGGTGCTCACCACCGCCGTCACTCAGGCCGCCGAACTCTTCTCCGCGGACGAGGTCGAGATAGAGCTGCGCGACGGCCCCCGCGCGGTTCGGGGTACCAGAGGTGGCATCGGTTACGACGGGCCCGCCGGGGACTTGAGCAGCGTCCAGGGCTCCGCCGTCTCCGCACCCTTGGAGGGGCACGACGGCAGCGCCGACGTGGGGGTGCTGCGGCTGCGCTTCCGGGGACCGGTCCAGCTCTCCGAGCGGGAGCAGTACACGCTGCGTACCTTCGCCTCGGCGCTGTGCACCGCGGTCCGCAACGCCCAGGCGTACGCCGAGCTGGCCCGGGTGGCCGCCGAACACGCGCACGCCGCCACCCACGACGCGCTGACCGGCCTGGCCAACCGGCGGCAACTGCTGGAGCGCGGCACCGAGCAGCTCAGCACTCGGCACGCCGAGGGGGTGACCGCGCTGGTGCTGATCGACCTCAACCACTTCAAAGAGGTCAACGACACCCTCGGCCACGCCGCCGGCGACCAGGTGCTGATGCAGGTCGCCGACCGGTTACGAGCCGCCGCGCAGGCCGAGGACCTGGTGGCCCGCCTCGGCGGCGACGAGTTCGCCGTACTGCTGCGCGGGCTGCCCGCCCCGGCCGTCGCCGCGCACCGGGCGGAGGCACTGATCGGCACCCTGCACCAGCCGTTGGACGTCGACGGCATGCGGATCAGCGTCGAGGCCAGCGGGGGCATCGCCGTGGCCCCCGCCAGCGGCGGCATGCCGGAGCTGCTGCGCCGCGCCGACGTGGCGATGTACCAGGCAAAGCGGGCCGGTCAGCGGGTCTCCACGTACGCGCCGACCCGCGACACCGCCGACCTCGGCCGGCTCACCCTCGGCGGCGAGCTGCCCCGCGCGGTGGCCGACCACGAGTTCACCGTCAACTTCCAGCCCATCGTGGACCTGGCCAGCGGCGAGGTCACCGGCGCGGAGGCGCTGGCCCGCTGGCACCACCCGACCCACGGCATGATCGACCCGCTGCGTTTCCTGGAGGCGGTGGAACGCTCCGGCCTGCTCCCCGCGTTCGCCGAGGCGATCCTCGACCAGGCGCTGCTCGCCGCCGTGAGCTGGCGGGCGGCCGGCTTCGACCTGCCGGTCTCGGTCAACGTCTCCCCGCGCAGCCTGCTCGACGCCCGCTTCCCCGGCGCGGTGCTGGCCCGGCTGCGCGCCCACGACCTCCCGCCCGACCGGCTGGTCCTGGAGCTGACCGAGACGCTGACGCTGAGCCAGCTCGACGTGGTCGACCGGGTGCTCAGCCGGCTGCGCGACTCCGGCGTCCGGCTGGCGCTGGACGACTTCGGCACCGGCTACTCCTCGCTCTCCCTGCTCTCCCGCATCCCGGTGCACGAGCTGAAGATCGACCGCAGCTTCGTCACCGCGATGGAGGGCTCGGCGGAGGCCGCGGCGGTCATCCGCTCGACCCTCGACCTCGGCCGCAGCCTCGACCTCACCGTGGTCGCCGAGGGAGTGGAGAGCGAGCCGCAGCGCCGGGCACTGTGGGAGCTGGGCTGCGCCGCCGGCCAGGGCCACCTCTTCGCCCGTCCGCTGCCGTCCGGCAGTCTCCTCGCCGCCCTGCAACGCGGCTCGGGCGGCCGGCCCGGCACCCTCGTCCCGCCGCTGCACGACACCGGCGCGGTCATCCGCCTCGCCCCCGGCCGCCGCCAGCCCGGCCGGAGCCGCCCGACGGGTCTGCCACACTTGCCGGCGTGACCGCCGCCTCCCGCACCTGGCGCGCCCTGGACTCCACCGCCGGCGGCCTCGCCCTCGACCTCGGTCTCTACACGGTCTCCGCCGCCTTCGCCGCGGTCACCGCCGCCACCTCCACCCTGGCGCCGCACCGGGCCTGGGGGAGCGTCGCCGCCGCCGGCTACCTGATCGCCGCGCTGCTGGTCGTCGACCAGCTCCTGCTCCGCGGTCGCCGCCCCGAGCTGGCCGGGGTGCCGGCGCGCTCGGCGGTCACCGCGCTGACCTGGGCGACCACCGCCCTGCTGCCGCTGGTGATCCAGAGCATCCAGCGGGCGTCGGGGCGTACCGACCGGGCGCAGGAGGAGGTGGTGGTCATCGAGCACGCCGGCATCCGGCTCGCCGAGCACGGCACTCCCTACCTGGGGCCCGACGCGATCGCCGCGCTCCCCGTCGACGAACGGCTGCTCGGCTACACGCCGTACCAGCCGGGGATGGCGCTGTTCGGGCTGCCCCGGGCCGGCGTGGACACCTGGTGGACCGACTCCCGGGTGTGGTTCGCGCTGGTCACCGCGCTGGCGCTGGCCGTCGCGGTGGTCGCGCTGCGCGCCGCCGGCCGCCCCTCGGCGGGCCGCCCCCACCCGGCCGCGGTGCTGCGCGGCGTACAGGCCGCGACCGTGCTGCCGATCTGCGCCCTCACCCTGGCCACCGGCGGCGACGACCTGCCCGTACTCGCGCTCTGCCTGCTGGCGCTGGCGTGCGCCGCCGCCAGCCGGCCCGGCGCGGCCGGCGTGGCGGTCGGGCTCGCCGGCGCGTTGAAGCTCTTCGCCTGGCCGGTCGCCCTGGTCCTGATCCTCTGGGGCGCCACCCGGCGCGCCGGGCTCCGGGTCGCCGTCGGCGCGCTCGGCCTACCGGTGCTCGCCCTGGTCCCGGCGATGCTGGTCGACCGGGACGCGCTGGTGGAGAACGTGCTGCGGTTCCCGCTCGGCCACGGGCTGGTGACCAGCCCCGCCCAGTCCCCCTTCCCCGGGCATCTGATCGCGACCGGACTGCCCGGCGGTCGGGTGATCGCCGCGACGCTGCTCGTCGCCGCTGGCGTGGGGATCGCCTTCCGACTGCTGCGCCACCCGCCCGGCACCGCCACCGCCACCGCGCTGATCTGCGGATACGGCCTGCTGGCGGCCATCCTGCTGATGCCCACCACCCGCTTCGGCTACCTGCTCTACCCACTCGCCCTGCTCGTCTGGGCACCCGCGCTGACCGGACAGCCGACCACCGTTTCGCCGGAGTCGCCGACACCGGCCCTCCCCAGGGCGTAGACCTGAGGACATGAGCAGCACCTACCGCGATCGTGAGGATGCCGGCCGACAGCTCGCCGAACGGCTGACCGGCCTGGTCGGAGAACCCGACGTCATCGTGCTGGGGCTGGTCCGGGGCGGTGTGCCGGTGGCCCGGGTGATCGCCGACCGGCTCGGCGCGCCCCTGGACGTCCTGGTGGTCCGCAAGCTCGGCATGCCCTGGGCGCCCGAGGTCGCCTTTGGCGCACTCGGCCCCGGCGGGGTCCGGGTGCTCAACGACGTGGTCGCCGCCCGGCTCGGTCCCGACGACGTCGCCGACGTGCAGCGCCGGGAACAGGCCGAACTGGAACGCCGGGAGGCCCGCTACCGAGCCGGCCGACCACCGCTGGACCTCACCGGCCGGACCGCCGTCATCGTCGACGACGGGCTGGCCACCGGCGCGACGGCCCGGGCCGCCGTCCAGGTCGCCCGCCACCTCGGCGCCCGCCGGGTCGTCGTCGCGGTGCCGGTCGGCTCCCAGGAGGCGTACGAGATGCTGGCCGCCGAGGCCGACCAGGTGATCTGCGCCCAGCGCCCGCCGGAGTTCGGCGCGGTCGGCGCCTACTACGAGGACTTCCACGAGGTCTCCGACGACGAGGTCAACGAAGCGCTGATCGCCACCGCCTGAACCTCGCGCCGACGGGGTACGGTCGAGCGATGCAGCTCACCTGTCCCAAGTGTCACGGAGACATGCGCCAGTACGAGCGCAGCGGAGTCGTCATCGACCAGTGCACCGAGTGTCGGGGGATCTTCCTCGACCGCGGTGAACTCGAGAAGCTGTTCGAGGCCGAGGCGAACTGGAACCAGCAGCAGGCCGCCCCGGCACCCGGGCAGCCCGCGGGCCACGGCCCCGCCCAGCCCGGCCACGTCGCCGGCGGGTACGCCCCGCCTCCGCCGCCGCCCCCGCACCAGCCGGGCTACCCGGCCGCGCCGCCCCCGCCGCCGCACGCGCCGGCCTACCCGCCGCAGCCGGCGTACGGCCACAGCGGGCACCAGCAGCAGCACCACGGCTACCACGGGCACTACAAGCGCAAGAAGCACAAGAGCTTCCTCGACGAGATGTTCGGCTGACCGCCACCGGGGCCGGGGCACCCGCCCCGGCCCTTCCGCCCTGCCGATCCGGGCGGCCCGTGGCAGGCTCCCCCTCATGACGTCGATCGCGCAGCACGAGGCGCTCGCTCAGGCGTACGAGGGGATCACCGCCGTGGTCGCCGGGCGGGCCGACGCCGACCTGCAACGGCCCACCCGCTGCCGGGGCTGGCTCGTCGCCGACCTGCTCTTCCACGTGCTCTGCGACGCCCAGCGCGCCCTGGTCGCCCTGGCCAGCCCCGCCGACGGGCCGCCCGACGTGGACGACGTCAGCTACTGGCGTTCCTTCCCGCCCGGCGGGGACGGCGAGGACGCCGTCCGGCACGCCTGGTGGGCCCGCCGCTCCGCCGCCGCCTTCGACCGCCCCAGCGGGGTGGTCCGGCTCTGGTCCGACACCGCCCCCGCCGCCGTGCGCGCCGCCACCGCCGCCGACCCGGCCGGCTGCGTCAGCACCCAGGGGCACGTGCTGCGCGTACCCGACTTCCTGGCCACGCTGACCACCGAGGCCGTCATCCACCACCTGGACCTGGTACTCGACCTGCCCGACGCGCCGCCGCCCGGGCCGCTCGCCTGCCGCGTCGCGGTGACCACGGTGGACGGGCTGCTCAGCGACGACGCGGTCCGCCCGAGCGACTGGGACGACGCCGGGTACCTGCTCAAGGCCGCCGGCCGCGAGCGGCTCACCGACCGGGACCGCGCTGCGCTGGGCGAGGCCGCCGGGTGGTTCCCGCTGCTCGGCTGAACTGCGGCGACGGTCAGACGATCGCCATGTCGACGAAGCGAGAGAGGTGCAGCTGGGCGGCGACGGTGATGCTGTCGGTGGGCCCATTTCTGTGCTTAGCAACAATAAAGTCCGCCTCGCCAGCCCGCGGTGACTCCTTGTCGTAGTAGTCGTCCCGGTGCAGCAGGATGACAACGTCGGCATCTTGCTCAATTGACCCAGACTCGCGCAGATCAGACAATTGTGGCCGCTTGTCGGTGCGCTGCTCGGGGCCACGGTTCAACTGGCTCACCGCGATCACCGGGCACTCGACCTCCTTGGCCAACAGCTTCAGGCCACGGGAGAGGTCCGCGACCTCCTGCTGACGGCTCTCGGTCCGCTTCGGTGAGGTCATCAGCTGGAGATAGTCGACCACGATCATCTTGAGGTCGTGCTTCTGCTTGAGCCGGCGCGCCTTCGCCCGGATCTCCATCAGGTTCATGCTCGGCGTGTCGTCGACGAAGAGCGGTGCCTCGCTGATCTCGCCCATGCAGCGGGCCAGCTTGGTCCAGTCGTCGTCGGAAAGTTGGCCGCTGCGGAGCACGTGCAGCGGAACCCGCGCCTCGGCCGAGAGCAGTCGCATGACGATCTCGACCTTGCTCATTTCCAGCGAGAAGATCGCCGCCGCCTGGTTGGCGCGGATGGCCGCGTTTCGGGCGAAGTCCATGCTGGCGGTGCTGTTGTGCGTCGGGATCATCGACCTGCCGGCCAGGTACAGGTGCTCCGGGTTGTCCACGGTCACGCAGCGGACCGGCACGCTGGGCACCGGCCGCACGTCCACGATGTAGCGGGAGGTGGTCCGGACGTCGGACGCTGTCCGGCGCCGTGCGGCGTGGGCGGACCGCTTCCGCTCCAACCGGAAGACCGTGTCGGGCGTGGAGAAGTTCAGCGTGTACCCGATGGACGACGCGGCGCTGCGGCCGCGTACCGGTTTCTCGTTGACCGTGCAGCGGTATCCGAGGCTCACGATCAGCTCGCGGACGCCCTCCGCCAGCCGCTTCGACGTCGAGGTGTACTGCAGGTTGCCGTTGGGGGCGACCGTCCCGTCGGTGTCCATCAGGCCGGCGAGCAGGGCGCGCCGCTGGGCCTCCGACGCCCGCAGGTACTCCTGCGGGATGTGCTTCTCCGGCGACACCCCGAGAGCCCGGAGCAGCGCGCGGAACGATCCGTGCCGCCCGTGGCACTCGGCGCACCGCCGCGTCGACGGATTCTCCCGAAGGGCGCGGGTGGACGAGCCGCAGTCGACGCAGCGCCGGTCGGCCGGAGCGGGCACCTCGGGGAGCACGATGGTGTAGATCAGCGGGCCGCTCGGACGCACCACGAACCCGTCCCGCACGACGTGCTCGACCAACTCCGGGTCGGCGGTGGTGAAACGGCTCGCGTCGGAGTGCCCGTCCCCCAGCCAGACCCCGAGCGTGTACGGCGGGATCGGCAGCTCCCGCTCCGGCAGTTGCAACGGAGCGGCGTTCTCGACGGCGTGGTTGAGCCGGCCGTCCCCGCCGGTACGCAACGTCGCCGCGATCTCGGCGGTGGTGACGACACCGTCGTGCCGGACCCGGGCACCGGCGTTGACTGGGCGTTCGGCGCGCTCCCGAAGCCTGGTCAGGAGCGGGCCGGCCGGGTAGCCCGGAGCCGTCCAGTTTCGTGTGTTGCCCGCCCGGATGACCGGTCGGCTGACCCGGCCGTTGACGCCGACCTCACGCGCGACGGTGTGCAGCACGTTCTTGAACTCGGGGCCGACGAGTTCGAGGGTCTGCGCGAGGGTGACCGGTCGCCGAGGCTCGGCACCGGCGGCCGCCTCCGCCGCACGGACCTTCGCCAGGGACGACTGCGGCCAGTGCGACCGGAGTCGCGGCTCGGGCTGACGGCGGCTGGCCCGGGTGGTGGTCTTCCACAGGTGCTCGGCGTCGGCCACGATGACGCTGCCGTCGGAGAACTCGACCTCGTAGCAGGGACGGTCGTACCGGACGTCGAAGGCGGCGGTGATCGTCGTCGGCCGCCCGTCGGCGGCGATCAGCTGGTCGCCGACCTGAACCTCGCCCATGGTGGTCCAGCCGTCCGGCGTCGGCAGCGGGGTGTCCAGAGCGAGCGCCTTACCCAGACCGGGCCGGCCGGCCACGATGATGAGCTGCCCCGGGTGCAGGCCGTTGAGCAGCCGGTCCAGGTCGGTGAAGCCGGTCGGCACGCCGGTCATCACCCCGCCCTGCGCCCCGACCGCCTCGATCTCGTCGAGCGTCGGCTGGAGCATGTCGGCCAGCACCGCGAAGTCCTCGCTGACCCGGCGCTCGGTGATCTCGTAGACCGCCTGCTGCGCGAGGTCGACCACGTCGTCGACGTCCCGGCTACCGCCAGCAGCGGTGCCGTAGCCGAGCTGCACGATCCGCGTGCCGGCCTCGACCAGCCGACGAAGCACCGCGCGCTCGCCGACGATCCGGGCGTAGTACGCGGCGTTCGCTGCTGTCGGCACTGCGGCCATGCAGGTGTGCAGATAGGGGGCGCCGCCGATCCGGGCGAGATCGCCGGAGTCGGCCAGGGCGGCAGCGACGGTGATCCCGTCGGCCGGCTCACCCCGGCCGTAAATGTCCAGGATGGCGTCGAAGATGGTGGCGTGCACCGGCCGGTAGAAGTCGCTCGACTTTAGGATCTCCACGACGTCGGCGATGGCGTCCTTGGAGAGCAGCATGCCGCCGATGACGCACTGCTCGGCGGCGACGTCCTGCGGCGGGGTCTTGTCGAACTGCCCGTCGCGCTGCGCCGGTGCGGACGCCTGCCCGCCGGCTCGGGGCTCCGCCCGCATGTCGTCGGTGACCGACACGGATCCCCCTCCACTGCGTCGGGTCGATACCAGCTCTACCGGCCGGGTGCGACAACTTCCGATCGACCCGGCCGGTCGATCGGGGGCGATCGCGCGACCGGTCGGTGCCCCACGATACGGAACCCGAGGTCAGACCCCAACCAGGCCGGTGGACGAGCCTCGGGACAACCTGTGGATGGAGTGGACGAGCATGTGCGCAGCGTGTGCACAGGTTGTGGAAAACCGGTGGGGAATTCTGGGCCGATCGGCGCTGACCTGCGGAAACATCGTCCCCACCCTGTGGACGGGTATTTTCCGGTAAGGCTTTGGGTTCGGATTTCCCGTACTATCTGCTGGGAACGGCTACACCTGGACAGCGGATTGCGCTTTCGGTTGAGAAGGGTCACGCTCCGGCCGTGAGTTACCGGGACTGGGAGCGCGGGGAGGGCAGCCCGCGCGAGCGTCAGCCGGTCGCCCCGTGGGACGACTTCGGCGAGGCTGTCCCGGCCGATCCCTACCGGTACGCGGGCGAGGGCTACCGCACCCCCAGCCGACGGCGAGCAGTCGAGCGCGGCCAGCAGGAGCCGGTCGACTCCTACCTGCCGCGCTGGGCCGTCGAGTCGGGCATCGCCCACGCCGACGGCCGGGGCCGGCACGCCGCGCCGGACGACGACGAGTACGACGACCGCCCGATCTCCGGGGGCGGGCGGCGCAGCTGGGGCGAGCCCCGGGCGATCGGCGCCGCGGCCGAGTCCGACCACACTCGGGAGTGGACCTTCGACCGTCCGCAGGAGCAGGGGTACGTCGGGAGCCGGCGCGCCGACTCCGTGGAGGACGAGCCGGTCTCCGGTGCCGCGCCGACGCCCCGTCCACGCCGGTCGGCCTCGCGCCGTCCGCAGGTGATCTGGTCGGGTGTCGAGGAGTCCGACGAGGAGCCGGCCGCGCGGGAGGTGGAGCGGCCGACCCGGCGCAGCCGGCGCGCCTCGGCCGACGCCTGGTCCCGCCCGGCGGTCGACCCGTGGAGCCGTACCGAGCCGGTGGCGGAGCCGGAACCGGAGTACCGGCCGGCGGTGGACCCGTGGGACGCCTCCGGGGTGCACGCCTGGCAGCGCTCGGGCCCCGAGGACCGCTGGGACGCCGCCGGTGGGGCCACCCGGTGGGATCAGGGCGACAGCACCGGCCAGTGGGACCGGTTCACCGACACCGGGCAGTGGGACGCTGGCGACCTGGCCCGGCGGGACCGGTACGAGGAGCCGAGCCGGTGGGAGGACCGCACCGACGTCAGCCGCTGGGACCGTACCGAGCCGCCGCGGTCGGCGGAGCCGGTGACCGGTGAGAGTTGGTCGTGGCCGGAGCAGCCGGACGGGTTCTGGTCGGGCACGCGGCTGGCCGGGGACGATCCGCGGTGGATGGACCCGCCGTCGTCGGCGCCCCGGTCGCCGGCGGTTGCCTACACCGCACCGCGGCCACGCCCGTCTCCCCGTCGTCGCCTGGAGCCGGCCGCGCCGGTCGCCGCGGCGTCGTGGCGTGACCGGATCGATTCGGTCGGCGGCGGGGTGTGGAACCGGCGCCTGGAGGACGACCTGCTGGACCCGGATCCGGGTGGTCCGCTGCGTCCGCTGCTCTACACCGCCGCCTGCTATCTGGTGCCGGCGGCGCTGGTCTTCGGGTGGCTGCTGACCCTGGACGGCCAGGCGCCGGCGGGGTGCGTGACGGACATCAGCGGCGGCGGCTGCGATTCGCCGCGGGCGCACGCCTTCGCGTCGCTGGTGGCCGGGGCGCCGCGCTTCGGGCTGGCGCTGGTGAGCAGCCTCGTCGTCGCGGGGTTGCTGCGCCGGGTGGGCACGACCTGGCGGTCGGCGACGGTGGCGCTGGCCGCGGCGGTGGTCGGTGGGGGCCTGTCCACCGTCATGATCAGCGCGGTGACCGGCCAGCCGATCGGCTGAGCCCGCCGCTACGAGGGCGCATGCGAAAGGGCCTGCACCGGAGTCCGGTGCGGGCCCTTTCGTCGTGCGGTGGGTGTCAGCCCTGAACGACGTTGAGGTCGAACTTGGCGGTCACCTCGGGGTGCAGCTTGACCCGCACCGGGTAGGAGCCGGTCGACTTGATGTGACCGGGCAGCTCCAGCCGACGACGGTCGAGGGTCGGGCCGCCGGCCGCCTTGACGGCGTCGACGATCTCGGCCGAGGTGACCGAGCCGAAGAGCCGACCGCCGTCACCGGCGCGGGCCTTCAGGTTGACCTTCAGACCCTCGAGCTGGTCCTTGACCTCGTTGGCGTGGCCGAGGTCGCGGATCTCGCGGGCCGAGCGGGCCCGCTTGATGACCGTGACCTGCTTCTCCGCACCCTTGGTCCAGCTGATCGCGAAGCCCTGCGGCAGCAGGTAGTTACGGCCGTAGCCGTTCTTGACCTCGACGATGTCGCCGGGGGCACCGAGACCGGAAACTTCCTGGGTCAGGATGATCTTCATGTCGGTGCCTCCTCTCAGCGGGCCGTGGCGGTGTACGGCAGGAGCGCCATCTCACGGGCGTTCTTGACCGCACGGGCGATCTGCCGCTGCTGCTGCGAGGTCACGCCGGTCACCCGCCGAGCGCGGATCTTGCCGCGGTCGGAGATGAACTTGCGCAGCAGCGCGGTGTCCTTGTAGTCGATGTAGGTGATCCCGTCCTTGTCGAGCGGGTTCACCTTCTTCTTCGGCTTGCGAAGTGCCGCAGCCTTGGCCATTGCTCGTGCTCCTGGTTTGCGATCGCGGGCGCTCGGCGCCATTAGAACGGGGGCTCCTCGTCGAAGTTGCCGCCGCCCGAACCGGAGCGCGACGGAGACGGCGCGGCCGAAGCCCAGGGGTCGTCGAAGTTGCCTCCGCCGCCACCCTGGCCACCACCGCCACCAGAACCGAAGCCACCGCCGCCGCCACCCGAGCGCGACATCTTCTGCACCTTCGCCGTGGCGTAGCGCAGCGACGGGCCGATCTCGTCGACCTCGAGCTCGATGACGGTGCGCTTCTCACCCTCGCGGGTCTCGTACGACCGCTGACGCAGCCGACCCGAGACGATCACGCGGGCGCCCCGCTGGAGCGACTCGGCGACGTGCTCCGCCGCCTGCCGCCACACGGTGCAGGCCAGGAAGAGCGGCTCGCCGTCCTTCCACTCGCCGGAGGCCTTGTCCATGAACCGGGGCGTCGAAGCGACCCGGAACTTGGCGACCGCCGCACCGGACGGGGTGAACCGCAACTCGGGGTCATCGGTCAGGTTGCCGATGACCGTGATGGTGGTGTCTCCTGCCATGACCATCTCCTCGCGCACTCATCTGCTCTGCCGTACAGGCTCTCAGAGCCCTCTGACAGCGCCGATGAGGCTGATCCGGGCGAACCGGGATTGAATGCTTAGCGCATCTCCGGCCGGATGACCTTGGTGCGCAGCACGGACTCGTTGAGCCGCAGCTGACGGTCCAGCTCGGCCACCGCCTCGGGCGTCGCCTGGAGGTCGATGACGGCGTAGATGCCCTCGGGCTTCTTGTTGATCTCGTACGCGAGGCGCCGGCGGCCCCACACGTCGGTCTTCTCCACCGAGCCACCCGCGGTCCGGATCACGTTCAGGTACGTGTCGAGCGACGGGGCGACGGTGCGCTCCTCGAGGCTGGGGTCGAGGATCACCATGACTTCGTAATGACGCAAGACGTGCTCACCTCCTGTGGGCTATGCGGCCACGGTCCTTCCGTGGCAGGAGGTCGTGCGTCGCTGCCGCTTCCGGGATCGGGGGGACCCGGCCGGACGCGGACAACCGGACCAGGATACCCGGTCCGGACGATCATGCCCGGGCAGGTCGGACCCCGCGGCCGGGCGTGGCGACAGGGGCCCGCCCCGACGCCCGAAGGCCGGTGGCGGACCCCTGTCCACATGGACCGCGGGGCGTCCCGTCCGCATTCCTTGGGTGGGACCTGGGGAGGAACGACCACACCGATGAGGTTGGATCGAGGACGCCCCGCGGAGCTCTTTCCTGTTGTTATCCGACGGTACAACGGCTCTCGTCACTAGTTGGTGGAAATGCAACTATTAGTCCGAGATTCCTGTTGGTGGTCGGTGGACCAAATCGGGCGGGTCCCGCCCCCGACGTGCCGGGCCGCACGACGGGGGGTGACCCCGCACCGGGATCGACCATGGTGCCCCTGGCCCTGCAGGCCGGAAGAGCCCGGCATCGATCCCACCCGGGTAAACGAACGCCCGCCCCGACGGTGACGCGAGCGGGCGGCATCCGGTGCCCCGACTCCCCGCCTCCGTCACCCCGAGCGTCGGGGATGCGACGTAGGCTCGCCTGCATGCGTATCGGAGCCCACGTCGACCAGGCCGACCCGTTGGCGGAGGCGGCCGCCCGTTCCGCCGAGGCGGTGCAGTTCTTCCTCTCCGACCCGCAGGGTTGGAAGGCCCCGAAACCCCGCGAGGACGCGGCCCGGCTGCGCGCCGCCGAGGTGGACCTCTACGTCCACGCCCCATACGTGATCAACGTGGCCACCCTGAACAACCGGATCCGGATTCCCAGCCGCAAGCTGCTGCTCGGGCACGCGGCCGCGGCGGCGGAGATCGGCGCCAAGGGGCTGATCGTGCACGGCGGGCACGTCAACGCCGGTGACGACCTCGCCGTCGGCTTCGACAACTGGCGCAAGACCTTCGCGTACGCGGCGGACTCCGGTGGCTTCCCGGTGCCGGTGCTGATCGAGAACACCGCCGGCGGTGACAACGCCTGCGCCCGACGGCTCGACGCACTGGCCCGGCTCTGGGACGCCGTTGGCGACCACGAGGTCGGCTTCTGCCTGGACACCTGCCACGCGTACGCGGGCGGCGAGGAACTGCTCGACCTGGTCGACCGGGTCAAGGCGATCACCGGTCGGATCGACCTGGTCCACGCCAACAACTCCAAGGGCGGCTTCAACTCCGGGCAGGACCGGCACGACAACCTCGATGGCGGCACGATCGACCCGGACCTGGTGGTCGCGGTGATCCGCGCCGCCGGCGCGCCGGTGATCGTGGAGACGCCCGGCGGGGCCGCGGGTCAGGGGGCGGACATCGCCTTCCTGCGGGACAAGCTCGCCACGGGGGCCTGACCCGGATGACCACGAACGCGACCGGCGGCGCCCAGCCGACCGGGCAGACCAACGGGCCCGACGAGCAGGGCAGTACGCCCCCGGGCGGCACTGCTGAAGACGGCGCCGCCGACGCGACGGCCACCACGAAGACCCCGGGTACGGGCGACGCCACCGACGCGAAGTCCACGACCACGGACACCGCGAAAACCCCGGGAACAGGCGACGCCACCAACGCGAAGTCGACAACCACGAACGCGAAAACCTCAGGGACGGGCGGCCCCGCCGACGCGGAATCCACGACCACGGACGCCGCGAAGACCACCACCGGCGACACCGACGCGGACAACCCCGCCGACGGGAAGCCCGCGACCACGGGCACGGCGAAGACCACCATCGGCGACACCGCCAAGGACGACCCGACCGACGGGAAGCCCGCGACCACGGACACCGCCAAGACCACCACCGGCGACGCCGGGAAGAGCGGCGCCACCGACGCCAAGGCCGCGAGCGACGGCGATGAGAAGAAGGACGGCGACGGAGAGCCGCGGGACCGCTGGTCGGCGTTCGCTCCGGCGCCCGACCCGGTGCCGGGGCGTCCGCGCCGCGCGGCGCGCGCCGTCGGTCGGCTCCTGGTCCACGAGTGGACGCTGGCCACCCTGGCCGCGCTGGCCCTGGCCGTCGGCATGACCTGGCCGACGCTGCGCTACCCGCTCTACACGCTGCCGCAGGACTACTGGGACCCGAGCCTGCAGGCCTGGCAGATGGCCTGGTCGGGGCACGCCCTGCGGACCGAGCCGGCCCAGTTGTTCCACTCCAACACGTTCTTCCCGGAGCAGTGGAGCTTCGCCTTCTCCGACATGCTGCTCGGCTACGCCCCGGCCGGCATGATCGGCACCGGTCCCGAGGCGGCCGTGCTGCGTTACAACATCATGTTCGTGCTGGCCCACGCGTTGGCCACGCTCGGGGCTTACGCGCTGGCCCGGCAGCTGGGAGCGGGCCGCGCGGGGGCCGCGGTGGCCGGGGTCAGCTACACGTACGCCCCGTGGCTGCTCGCCCAGGCGGGGCACCTGCACATCGTCTCCAACGGCGGTATCCCGCTGGCGCTGGCCATGCTGGCCCGGGGTCACGGCTGGTCGCTGCGGTACGGCTACCGCCCGGAACGGCGGCACGAGGGCTGGACGTACACCGGGTGGCTGGTGGCGGCCTGGCAGCTCAGCCTGGGCTTCGGGATCGGCCTGCCGTTCGCGTACGTCCTGGCCGGCATCGTGCTGGTCGCGGCCACGACCTGGTTCCTGCGGCGCTGGGTCCTCCGGCCGGTGAAGCGTCCGTTCGGCACCCGACTGTTCGTCGCGGACCTGGTCGGCGGGCTGATCTTCGCCGGCGTCGGCGCGCTGCTGGCCATCCCCTACTTCAAGGTCGCGGAGCTGCACCCCAACGCGGCCCGCACGCTCGGCGACATCGGGGTCTACTCGCCGCCGGCGCTGGGCTTCTTCACCGCCCCGTCGGAGTCCCGGGTCTGGGGTGAGCTGCACGAGGCGGCACGCGCGACGCTGCCCTGGCACCCCGAGATGACGCTGCTGCCCGGCTTCGTGCTCTACGCCCTGGCCGCCGGGGGCCTCTTCTTCTCGGTCTGGAAGCTGCGGCAGCGGCTGCTGCTGCTCGCCGGGGTGCTGGTCACCATGGTGCTGGCCATGGGCACCCGGTTCTTCGACGGCACCTTCACCTACGGCCTGCTCTTCGAGCACCTTCCGGGCTGGAACGGGCTGCGCACCCCGGGGCGGATGATGCTCTGGACGACGCTGCTGCTCGGCCTGCTCGCGGCCGGCGCGGTGAGCGCCTTCGCCGACCGGGTCGGCGAGATCGCCGCGGAGCGTGCCCCGTACCGGCCGTCGCCGTGGCTGCGGGTGGCCGCGGTGGTACCGGTGCTGCTGGTCCTGCTGGAGGGGTTGAACGTCACTCCGCACCCGGTGGTCCCGGAGCAGCCGGTGGCGATGCGGACCGTGGACGGCCCGATGCTGGTGCTGCCGAGCAGCCAGAACCTCGACCAGCCGGTGATGCTCTGGTCCACCAGCACCTTCCCGGACCTGGTCAACGGGGGCAGTGGCTTCACCCCCACCCAGCTCGACGACGTGCGCCGGGTGACGCTGGCCTTCCCCGACCAGACCAGCGTCGACTACCTGCGCACGCTCGGCGTCCGCAACGTGGTGCTGCTGCGCGACCAGATCGTCGGCACCCCGTGGGAGGTCACCGTCAACGCGCCGGTCGACCAGCTCGGCATCACCCGCGAGGAGGTCGGCGACGCCGTGGTGTTCCGTCTCTGACGCCGGCTCGGGTGGGGTTTTCGGGGGGGGGGGGGCGGCGGCCGGGGGGGGGGGGGGGGGGGGGGGGCGGGGGCCGGGCACCCGCAAAACCTCGCGCGCCGGGGGGGCGTCGGTCATCGTGGGTGGAGGGG